>CAUZAY010000179.1:0-8876 GCA_963577695.1 Vicinamibacteria bacterium
ACATCAAGAAGTTCTCGCTCGGCCCGCAATCGATCAAATCCGGCCGCATCGCCGGCGGCCTCGCGGCTTGCCAGGACGCCGGCGAGCTCGCGAAGACGGTCCACGGTGGTGGTCAACTCACGCTCCCGGGTCTGAGCAGCCACCAGGTCGGCGAACGCGAGACGCAGGTCGGTCTGCAGCCGGCGCACTTCATCGTCAGCGCGGCTTGCGCTCGCCAACACCAAGGCAGCCGCGCCTTGTTCCTCCAGTCCCCTCCGACCGGTAATCGGGAGCGGCTGTGACACCAGCGCGAGATATTCGGTGACGCCCACCACCGATTCACGCGTGACGTTGACGCGAGGATTGGGCCAGCGGGTGGCGGCCAAGACGTCGACCCGCGCGAGGTCCACTCCACTGCGGATGGCTCGTACGCGAGGACTGTGGGTGGACAGTCGTACCAGGGCGTCGGATTCAGTCAACATCAACGATTGAGCGCCCGCGCTTGACGGTACGAGAGCCAGAGCCACAGCAGCGCACAGCATAGTTCTGCGCATAACACCTCGACGGAAGAAGAGACGGTAAGTGAGAACGGATGACGGGACGAGCCCGTCAGCCCAGATCAGGCGACAAGGAAGGGGGGACCGCGAAGGCCGTTCGAGTTTATGCCAGGTGGGTCATGGACCGACGCGCGAACGAATGGCAGAGCGCGCGGAGAAGCATCCTGCGGTCGCAGAACCAGCCGATCGTCAAATAGACCCTGATTGTCTGGATATACCTTCGAGACCTGCTCTGGACCGGTGAACGCAGAGTCGAACCATCGCGTCGCGTGGCCATCCCTATACGCCTCATGGGCGACAGGTCCATCAGCCGCGGCTGGGTGATGCCGGTCGAAGTGCCGGTGGATGACGTCTGCGCGATGACCATCATCGGTCTGTCTGGCGTGGACATGCTCCGGCGGCAGCAGGGTCAAGGCAAGGATTCCCAGGACCACCAGACCTGTGGTCCTCCGGAAGAATGCCCCTCTCACCACACGTCTAGTATTAGCGGCGGTCAGCCGGATGGTCAAGCCTCCGCATCACGCCATGTCACATGCTGGTTCTGATCACGTGGCTTCTATGAGCTGGTCGCGTTCGCGGACGTCTGTCATCACGCGCGCCATCGACGGGTCAAGCGCGACTTCGCGTTCTCTCGGCTGATTACGTGCGGACATTGCGGTTACGCAGTGGTCGGTGAACTCAAGAAGCAACGGTACGTCTACTACCACTGCACCGGCTACAAGCGGAAGTGTCCGGAGCCCTACGTTCGGGAAGAGGTACTCGAGCAGCAGTTCACGGCGTTGTTGGACCGATTGAGCTTCGACGCGAACGTGCTCGACTGGGTACGGGAAGCCCTCACCGAGAGCCACGAGGACGAGCGGCTGGCCCACGACGAGGCCATCGAGCGCCTTCAGGCCGACTATGCCAGGCACCAGAAGCGGCTGGACGCGATGTATGTCGACAAGCTCGACGGCCGCATCGACGGCGCAACGTTCGATCGGATGGCGACCTCCTGGCGATCGGAACAGGCTGAGTGCCTGCAGTCGATCGAGCAGCACCAAGCCGCCAACCAGTCGTACATGGCTGAGGGCGTCCGGCTTGTCGAACTCGCCAGAAACGCCCGCCGCCTCTTTGAAAAGCAGGAAGCCCGCGAAAAGCGCCGGCTCCTGGACTTTCTAGTATCGAACTGCTCCTGGAAGGACGGTCAGCTCACCGCCGAATTCCGCCAACCATTTGATTTACTAGCAGATACGGCCATCCAGGCAGCCAGCGCGTCAGCCGAAGGCAGGTCCGAATCGGCGAAAAATGAGATTTGGCTCCTCAGGCTGGACTCGAACCAGCAACCCTTCGGTTAACAGCCGAATGCTCTACCAATTGAGCTACTGAGGAACAGAGGTGGCACCGTGTACCCCCTTATGAATTTTATCACTTCTTTCGGCGGTCCGTCCGCCGACGTTCCGGCTATCCCTCCTCGGCTCCGTCGCGAAGCCGACTGGCGAGATCTCGTAGCTGGATTAGCATCGCGGTGGCACCAAGCCCGCACCAACCGACGACGAACCACAGCTGGGCCCTGGGGTCGGCAACGGGCGGAAGCGCTTCCAAGTTGCCGCCGGCGGCGGCGACAGCGGCGCTGTTCCCCGCGAGCGCCAGCGCCCCCACGAGTGCGGTCCAGGCGCCCCCAAATGATGTCGCCAGGATCAGGACGTAGCGGCGTCCGGCCAGGGCCAGAAGTGCACCGGTCAGACAGGCGCCAAGCACAAACCACACATCTTGCTCAGGCGCGGCCGATACAGCATTGAGCAAAACGGCGCCAAGCGCGGCACCGAAGAGGGCGACACCGGCAAGATACGTCAGCACGGCGACGAGCGCGCCAGCCAAGCCGGCGGCAAGCGTGACGATGACGGCGACCCAGGTTTGGAGACCGTCGATAAAGAGCGTCGCACCGATAGCGCCGCCGATAAAACCGTAAGCGGCAAGCAGCGGTCGCAGCAACCGATACCCCCAAAAACAGGCCAGCAGCCCTCCGCCCAGTAGAATGATCGCTACCGGAACGTGAAGGGAACCTGACGCCATGACGGCTGATTATGCAGGCTGACCACAGCCGTCGTCCAACTCGCGGACTGTCCCGGTCCACAGGCGGCGCTCTGGTGGGCCTCGTCGGCCTCGGGCTCTTTCTGTATTTCGTGCAACGAGCGGGTATCGGCGAGGTGGTTGGCGGTATCCAACGGCTCGGTTGGGTCTTTGCAATCGTCGTCGCGCTCGGCGGAGTTCGATTCCTGCTGCGGGCAGCGGCCTGGATGCGCTGTCTCGACACACCGCATGGACTCACGCTGGGACAGCTGTTTCAAGCAGTCGTCGTCGGCGACGCGTTGGGCAACCTGACGCCACTCAGCATCGTTGTCGGAGAACCCGCCAAAGGCGCGTTTCTCCGGGAACAAGCGCCACTCGCAAGGACGCTGCCTGCACTCGCGCTCGAGAACCTGTTCTATACGCTGAGCGCCATCCTGGTCATCGTCGGCGGCCTGGTAACAACCCTGTTGACGTTTCAGATATCCGAGCAACTCTGGCTCACGACCACGGTGACGGTGATGGTGATGGTTGGGCTGGTCGCAACTGCCCACTGGATCATTTGGACCGATGCCAGGGTCGCCAGTACCGCGCTTCGGTGGTTGCAAAACCGACGCGTCGTGCCCGTCCCAGTGGAACTGCTGGCGTCCACGGTGGAGCGTCTCGAGCGGCGGGTGCACACGCTGTACCCTCGGAGCGTCGCCCAATTGGTCCCGCTCGGAGTGCTCGAGGCGATGTTTCACGTGGTCGCGGTCACTGAGATCTATCTCATTCTTCTGGTGCTGAGCGACCAGCCGCCGACGCTGCTGGCGGCGTTCATCTTCGAATCAACAAATCGCTTTATCTCGTTTGCGTTCCGGTTTGTGCCGTTGAGGATGGGGGTCGACGAAGCCGGGAGCGGGATGTTTGCAGACTTACTCGCCTTTGGCACGACCACGGGTGTCACGCTGGCGATCATCCGCAAGGGACGCATCCTCACCTGGATCGGGATCGGCGTCACCATCGTGATAAGACGAGGTCTGACGGTCAACCAGATGCTGTCGACATCGGGCCCCCGAAAAACGGCGGCGGTCGTCATCATGGCCCGGTCGCCTGTCGGCGGCGCCCCTCCCAAAACACGTCTGGCACCGGTGATACCCAAGGCGGACGACCGACGACGGCTCTATACCGGGTTTCTGCATGACATCATCCGGGGCTGTCGGTCCTTGGACGGCGTCTCGCTCCGTATCGCCCACGCACCGGGTGGCGACACGTCCGCGTTTGTCGACATGGATGTAGATCCGAGCGAGCTCCTGGCGCAACACGGTGACGACCTCGGTGAACGGGAACGGTCGGTCTTTCACACACTCTTCGCAGCGGGTTTTGAGAAGGTGGTGATGGTGGGGTCCGACCTGCCGACACTTCCGATGGACCACATCCGGCGAGCACTCGACGAGCTTGACCCTGGAACCAATAGGGTCGTGCTGGGGCCGGCCGAGGACGGTGGCTACTACTTGATGGCCTTGGCGAGGCGCGGCGGCGGCGCGGACGTCCCCGACCTCTTCAGCGGCATTCGATGGAGCACCGCAGAGACGCTCTCGGATACCGCGGCCGCAGCCACCCGGGAGGGACTAGACGTCCGCCTCGTTCCGACCTGGCATGACGTCGACGACGAAGCCGGGCTGGCACGGCTATGTCGAGAGCTGACGGATCCCGCTCTGCGAGCACGAGCCCCGACGACGGCGGCAACACTCGCGGAGCTCACATCTCTCTCCGACCGACCATCGCCTTATTCATCGTGACCTCGTCGGCATACTCGAGGTCACTTCCCACCGGGAGTCCCATCGCGATACGTGTCACCCGCACCCCAAGAGGCTTGATCAGCTTGGCCAGATAGATCGCGGTCGCCTCACCCTCGACATTCGGGTTTGTCGCAATGACGACCTCCTCGACATCCCCGGCTTCCAGCCGTTCCAGCAAGCTCTTGATCTTGAGATCATCTGGGCCGACGCCTTGGAGGGGTGACAGCGCGCCCATCAATACGTGGTAGCGGCCTTTGAACTCCCGGGTCTTCTCGATCGCCTCCACGTTGTGTGGATCCTCGACGACGCACATCGTCCGACGGTCGCGTCCGTCGTCTGTGCAGTAAAAGCATGGATCCGTATCGGTGATATTCGAGCACTCGGAACAATAGGTGATCTGCTCCTTGACCTCACGGACCGCGTCGAGCAGCGCGTTGACGTCGTCGCGTGGTTGCCGCAATAGGTGAAAGGCGAGACGTTGAGCCCCTTTTGGACCAATCCCTGGTAACCGCTGCAGCTGCTCGACCAATCGGACGAGCGGGCCGACCTGCGTCATCCGGTGAGCCCGGGAATCTTCAAGCCGCCCATCATGCCACCCATCTTGTCGGCCATGATCTCGTCGACTTTGCGCTGCGCGTCACCCACCGCCGCGAGGATCAGGTCTTGGAGCATCTCGACCTCTTCAGCTGACACCACCTCAGGGTCGATCGTCAGCTTCAGAATTTGCTTCTGGCCATTCATGACCACCGTGACCATGCCCCCACCCGCGGTCGCCTCGACCTCGGTTGCTGCCAGCTCGCGCTGAAGACGCTCCTGCATCTCTTGCGCTTGTTTCATCATCTTCTGCATGTCCATAGTGTTGGGTCCCACGTCCTTCGGGCCGGCAGTTGGTATTGGTTCGGCAACTGACAACTACCCTGGTAATTATTGATGAGTCGGCTGGTGTCCCGTGCGACAGTCCACTAGTCGATTTTCTCGACATCGCCGATCTGAGCCGGAAATACTTCGAGCATCGACTGGACCAATGGGTCGCTCATCGCCTGCTCGCGAAGACGTGCTTTCTCCTCGTCTTCCGCCGGGTCGGTGGCGCCGTCCCGCCGTCCCGCCGCGCCGCCGTCTTCCGGGGCGGATGGGCTATCGTCGGCAGTTTCCGTCACAACCGTGATGGGCCGACCGGAAACACTCGTTGCCAGCTCTTTGAGCCAGGCACGATTCTGTTGGAGTTGAGCGGCGAGCGTCCGTTGATTCGACGTGAAGCCAAACACCAACGAGTCACCGACCAAGGCAATCTTCGCTTGCGCGACCACGGTGCCGTGAAAAAATTTCTTAACTCGCTTGATCTCCGCGAGAATCGCGGCTTTCCCGGCATCATCTGAAGGACCGGTGCCAGCCGCCGCCGGTGCCGAAGGGGCCACTGGCGCAGGCGGCGGCGAGGGCGTCGCGGCACCCGTTGCGGACCTTGCCACTCGAGGCTTTGGCGCGGCAGCGGAGGCAGGAGGGCGAGCCTGGGAGGGCGAGCGACGCGTCACGCGTACCGACGAAGCCGCCCGGGATGGCGCTCGCGGCGACGAGAGCGGAGCTGTCGTGGCGCCCGAGCCGCCTTCCAAGAGCGAAACAAGCGGCACCAGCTTGCGCAGATGGATCCACTTGAGGAGCGCCATCTCGAAGTGATAGCGCGGCTGGGCGGCGCTCCGGATCTCGAACTCGGCTTTCGCCAATACGTCGAACGCCCGCAACAAGTCCTCGCGCGAGAATCGACCGGCCAGCTCGACAAGTCGCGGGCGCTCGGCGTCGCTCGCTATCTCAGGATCGTCGGCCCGCGATTGGTCAAGACCGATCACCATCATGTCTCGCACCGCCCGGGTCAGCTCACGGCACACCAGACGCAGGTCATAGCCAGCCTGGACAAATTTTTCGGTCAAGTCAAAGATGGCCGCTGGCTGCTCGCTGGCTATGACGTCGACGACGTCCAAGACCGGCTCCCGGCCAATAAGACCCAACACCGCTGACACATCGTCGGTGCTGATCTCCTCACCGGCAAACGCGATCACCTGGTCAAACGCGCTCTGCGCGTCGCGCATGCTCCCTTCCGCCGCTCGAGCGATGAGCGCGAGCCCCGGGTCATCAATCGTGATCGATTCGCTGCCGGCGATCGCCCGCAACTGCTCGACAATCATCTGGGTGCCGATCGTGCGAAGCTCATACACCTGCGAACGCGACAAGATCGTATCCGGGATCTTGCGGAGCTCGGTCGTCGCCATCATGAACACGACGTGCGGCGGTGGCTCCTCGATCGATTTCAGCAGTGCGTTGAACGAAGGCGGCGACAGCTGATGAAACTCGTCGATGATAAAGATCTTGAATCGGTCGCGGACCGGTCCCATCGCCAGACCAGAGATGATGACCTCACGTACGGTAGCGACCTGGGTATGGGTTGCGGCATCGATTTCGAGCACGTCGATATCGCGTCCCTCGGCTACTTCAACACACGCGTCGCACGTGCCGCAGGGGTCCGGGGTGGGCCCCTTCTCGCAGTTCAGGGCCCGGGCCAGGATACGAGCGGTCGTCGTTTTGCCGACACCTCGCGGGCCGGCAAAGATAAAGGCTTGGGCCAGGCGGTCTTTGACAATGGCATTACGGAGGGTCTGGGTCACGCCCGGCTGCCCCACCACGTCCTCAAACCGCTGCGGACGATACTTTCTGGCGAGAACCTGATAGGCCATGCGTCGATTTCGTTTTGCGCGTCATCCCGCCGAAGCGAGGCGAAGGCGTGCGACGGGTCCCACCGCGACCCGGAAGAGCCTGCAGCACATGTCAGTGACTACTTAGCGCTGCTGCCTTCCGGCCCTGACGCGGTTCGTAGGCTGAAATCGCACAGGTTCCGAGCCGCGGTGCGGCCCGTCACCACGCGTGAAGAAAACCAGTGTATCCGGGGTCCGAAGGGTGTGGCAAGGACTACCGCCCCGTGACTTTCATCACGTCCGTGGAGGAGGCGTACGAATCACAAGGTTCCGGATTTCGGTCATATCTTCCATGGCAAACCGGACACCTTCTCGACCAAGCCCGCTCTCTTTCACCCCTCCGTAGGGCATATTGTCGACTCGCCACGAGGGGACGTCGCCGACAATGACCCCGCCGACTTCCAACTCATCCCAAGCCTGCTGCATCCGATAGAGGTCGCGAGTAAAGATGCCCGCCTGCAACCCGAATACGCTGTCGTTGACCTCCTGGAGGGCTGCATCGAACGACTCAAAACGGCTCAGGACGGCGACCGGACCAAACGCCTCCTGCCTGCAGATCGGCTGATCCCTTGGGACGTTTTCGAGCAGCGTGGCGTCGAGCATCGCCCCGTCGCGCGTCCCGCCACAGAGCAACGTGCCCCCGGCGGCCACGGCGGACGTCACCCAGGCGTCGAGACGTTCGGCCTCTCCGACCGAGATCATCGGGCCGACAAATGTCGACTCTTCCTTGGGGTCACCTGTCACCAACTGCGCCGTCGCCGCGACGAGCCGTTCCTTGACCAGGTCGTAGACCGCGTCGTGAATCAAAATGCGTTGAACACCGATACAGCTTTGACCGGACTGGTAAAAGGCGCCAAACACCAGACGCTCGACGGCGTCGTCGACGTCAGCGTCTTCATCGACGACGCAGGCCGCATTCCCTCCCAGCTCGAGCACGACCTTCTTCTTGCCGGCCCTCGCCTTGAGATCCCAGCCGACGGATGGCGAACCGGTAAAGCTCAGCAGTTTCAGGCGGTCGTCGGTCGTGAACAGCTCAGCCCCGTCCCGACGACACGGGAGGATCGAGAAGGCGCCTTGTGGCAAGTCGGTCTCCGCCAGCACCTCCCCGATGATGAGCGCGCCAATCGGCGTTCGGCTGGCTGGTTTGAGCACAAACGGGCACCCCACGGCGAGCGCCGGTGCAACCTTGTGCGCCGCCAGGTTCAAAGGGAAGTTGAAGGGTGAGATAAACGAGCAGGGGCCGATCGGCACGCGAACAAACATGCCCCGGTAGCCTTTCGCGCGCGGCGCGATCTCGAGGTTCATCACCTCACCGCCCATCCGCACCGACTCCTCGGCCGCGATCCGGAACGTGTCAATCAAACGCCCCACTTCGCCCCGCGCATCCCTGATGGGTTTGCCGGCCTCGATACACAACGACAGAGCCAGCTCTTCCGCCCGCGACTCAAATCGCCGCACGCAATGATTCAACACCGCCTGTCGTTCGTAGGCCGGCATCAGACGCATCGGCTCGGCCGCCTCGACCGCCGCCCCGATGGCGCGGTCGATCGTCGCCGGGTCAGCCATGGCCACCTGATACGCGACCTCGCCGGTAAATTTGTCCACGACGTCCAGAGCGGTGTTTGGCGCCTCTGGGGCATTGGCGACATAGAAAGGAAACAATTCCATCTGATCCTCGCGAGCGGACTGTCTAATGGTGCGCGCTGTGCCGACCGCAAAGGGCCGACCGCTATATCCGCGCGCTGCGTTGCTGTATCTCGTGATTCAGGATC
>CAUZAY010000180.1:0-8782 GCA_963577695.1 Vicinamibacteria bacterium
GGGATGCCGGTCTGCGCGTTGAGCGAGATCAGCTCGCCCTCCTCGGTGCCGAACACGATCTGTGGGGCGGTGACGTCATCACCTTCCCAGTACGCCAGTCCCCGCATCGAACCACCCGTCCAGTGCATCTGATGCTCGGGTGAGTTCCAGTCCCCGGGTGCGGTGTAGTCCCAGAGGACGTCACCGGTCTCTGGCTCCAGGGCGACCACCCGGTAGTACGGAAACGACAGATACAGGACGCCGTCGACCATGAGCGGGGTCGACTGCGCCGGCCGTGACGGCACGCCCGGCTTCGTCATCTCGTACCGCCACGCCGGCACCAGGGTCGAGACGTTGCTCGTATCGATCTGGGTCAATAGGGAGTGGCGCTGGTTGCCGGGGTCGCCTCCCCACGACGGCCAGTCGTCCTGCGCGTGCACCGGCTGCGCGGCAAGGCTCCCTAGCATCAGGAACCCCAGTGAACGCCGTGCGGTGCGATGACGCGTCGTCGGGCTGATGATCATGAGTCGGACGCTCCTCTCCAGAGGTGCTAAATCTACGCGGTCCTGGACCGCGACTCAAGCCTTCGCTGATCCACGTCTAGCGGAACCGCTTGAAGGTCATGATGGCACCTGTCTGCCCTCAGCACACCGTGCGGGCTCGGCGCCGGTGATCGCGGGGCGGGAACCAGCGGCTGGACGCCTCCGTCTTCCGAAATAGTTGTGAGCATCGGTGTCGGGCGGTTTTTACGGGAGGACGCATGCGTGCAATGAAGATCGGGTGGGTAGCGGCGGGTGCCTTGGCGTTCGCGACGACCCTGGGTACGGGCGTGAGTGCGGCGGCGGGCGCCGAGGCGGAGACGCCAACATTCGCGGAACACGTCGCGCCGATCCTCTACGAGAACTGTGTCTCCTGCCATCGTGCGGGCGAGATGGCGCCGATGTCGCTGGTGACGTATGAGGAGGCCCGGCCCTGGAGCCGCTCCATCAAGAACAAGGTGCTGGCTGGAGAGATGCCACCGTGGCACGCCGATCCGGCTGTCGGGCGGTTCCGGAACGAGCGGCGGTTGACAGACGCCGACCGCGATACCCTTGTCCGGTGGGTCGACGCCGGCGCGCCGCTCGGCGCCGCCGACAGGTTGCCGCCGGCGCCCGTGTTCCCGACCGGGTGGCAGATCGGCACGCCCGATGTCGTGATCGAGATGGCCGAGGCGTTCGAGGTGCCGGCCGAGGGCGAGGTCCGGTATCAGACCGTCCGGATGCCGACGAACTTCACTGAGGACAAGTGGGTGCGGGCCTTCGAGGTGCGGGCCGGATCTCCCTCGGTAGTGCATCACATTCTGGCGTTCGCGCGCACGCCTGGGGCCGAGCGGCGGGCTCCCGGTTTCACCTTCGTCCCTGTCAGCGAGCGGGCCAAAGCGGTCGAGCGGATGCGCGCCGCGCGGGCCGAAGCGCGTGGGGAGCAACCGCGGCCTGCCCAGGGAGCCGCGAGAAACCTCATCGGCCTGATGGCGCCGGGCACGAACCCGATGATGCTCGAACCGGGCAGCGCCATGCTGATTCCGGCCGGCACCGAGCTGATCTTCCAGATTCACTACACGACCAACGGTGTGGCGACCGCCGATCGTTCGCGGGTGGGGATGATCTTCGCCGACGGGCCACCCGAGCGCGAGATACGTGTCGGACAGTTCCTCAACCCGTACTTCGAGATCCCGGCCGGTGAGGCCAATCAGCAAGTCGACACGGTGATCGAGTTCGACGACGACGTCGAGATCTACGGGCTGCTGCCGCACACCCATCTGCGCGGCAAGCGGTGGGAATACCACATGCTGTATCCCGACGGACGTCGGGAGCATGTGCTGTCGGTGCCGGCCTACGACTTCAACTGGCAGACCCTGTATCAGTTCGAACAGCCGCTGTCGGCGCCCAAGGGCGCCAGGCTCGAAGCCTCGGCCTGGTATGACAACTCGGCCGCTAACAAGGCGAACCCCGACCCGACGGACGACGTGCGCTGGGGTCAGCAGACCTGGGAGGAGATGCAGTACACGGGCGTCACCTACCGGGTGGTGAACGAACCCTAGGGCTGAGCGGCCGCCTCTTCTACCCGCGCGCCCCCCAGCATGACCGGCATCGAATAGTTGCCCTCGTGACAGGCATATTCGAACATCGCCTCCGGGTTCAGCACCAGCGGCACCGCGGCGGTCCAGGGACTCGTCCAGGTCTCCGGATCGGTCACGGTGAACCTGTACTCGAGCGTCGTGGCGTCCACCCGGGTCAGCCGCTCCACCAGACGCATGCTCTCGGTGCTGTTCCGCCACCGCCGCTTCTGGTCGAAGTTGCGTGTCTCGATCACGAGGGTGTCCCCCTCCCAGTAGCCCCGGGAGTCGCCCGACCACTGCTTGACACCCGGGTGGAGCCGGGGACGACCGTCGAGCGGGATGAGGCGCGCGGTGTTGACCATCTCGGTCATGATGACCAGGTGGTCCGGCGTCTGAAAGACCTGCACGTTGTTGTTGTAGGCGCTTGGCGTGAACGGCGGACCGGCGTTGAAGCCCAGGATGCAGCGGACACCGTCGCTGAAGTCTACCCATGAATCGGCTGGATGCTCCCGCCGATACTCGGTTCGCGCGTCCGCCCGCGCTTGACCGGGCGAGGTCAACGACGGCATCCGGCCGTTCGGGGGATACACGATGAGCGAGGTTCGTCGGGTGCCGACCGCCTTCACACCACGGTCCATCCAGAAGTTGTTGTAGGCGCCTACGTTGCCGCCGGCTTCGGTGCGTCGGGCTTCCTGCTGCCAGAGACGGGCGTCGCGGTCGGCCGCCGCCCCCTCCAACTCCGCCGCCTCCTCCGCGGTCAGGAACGCCTGGTCGCCGAGGTCTTCCGGTCGCTGCATCGGGGTAATGCTTCGGAAGTCCCACACCCCCTGGAGATCGGGCTGTCCCCACGCCGTGCGTGGGGCCTCGTCCTGCGCGAGGGAGGGCCCTGCTCCGACAACAAGGACCGCCGCCACCGCGATACATCCCACGACTGCGCTACGTTGGATCATGGTGTCCTCCTCGTGTCTGACCCGGGTTCCGGTCGATGTGTCCCGCACGCTCCGTCGCCGGGGCGAAGCCCCGTCGGGGTACTAGTTGGTCAGGCTCCTTGCCGCGACTTGAGATGTGACGTCGTCAGCATACTCTCGATGGGCTCAATGTTCGAGCACGACCTCATCACTCGACGCGCCAGCCGCGACCGGATCTGCGCGGCTGGCGCGGCCGGGAAGCACCAACAACGTGATGGCGCCGCGCTGCCGCCGTCAGCTCAGCGAACCGGGTCGAACGGCACGGTTGCGTACGGGGCGCACGTGGGCAATCATGGACACATTTCGAGACCTGCTCTTAACGGCTCCCAGGAGGGTCAGATGCGCCATCGTCATTTTGCGGCCTCTCTCATCGCAGTTGCGCTCGTCGGCTGGTTGACACCGGACGCCTCGGCCCAGGCTCCGCGCCCCGAAGCCCCGGTTCCGGACCAGACCGTGCCACGCACGGCGGACGGACGACCCGACCTCAGCGGGTACTGGACCACGCAGACGTTCACTCCGATGGAACGCCCCGAGTATCTCGGGGACAAGGCGTTCTATACGGAAGAAGAGTGGACGCAGCTCCAGGCACAGCTCACTGTCGACGGCGCCGACCCACTGGCCCGAAGCGTGATTGAAATCCCCGATGCGGCGGAACGGGAGCGGGTGCTCGACCAGACCCATCGGGACGAATCCTACGTCCACTACGACAACGCCATTTGGCTCGCCACGCGGGTGCCCAAGGGGCTGTCCACACGACGGACCTCGCTGGTCACCGATCCGCCGAACGGACGCATCCCACCGCGCAACGACGCGGCCCGGGCGCGCGCGGCGGCCCGGGGCGCCGAACGGGGCGACCGAGGAACCTTCGATGGCCATGAGTTGCGCCCGCTGAGCGAGCGCTGCATTGCGTATGCCTACAACGGACCGCCTCTGCAACCACCGTCCTACAACGACATTCACCAGTTCTTCCAAACCCCCGACCACGTCGTGATCTTCACCGAGCAGAACAACAACACGCCGAGGATCATCCCGCTCGACGGGCGACCGACGATCGACGAGAAAATCCGGATGTATCCCGGCGACTCACGTGGCCGGTGGGAGGGCGACACGCTGGTCGTCGAGAGCAGCCACTTCAACGACCGGCTGGCGTGGCAGGGCTCGGGCCGCGATCTCACAGTCGTGGAGCGCTTCACGCGGGTATCGGCCGATCGGATCCACTACACGTTCACCGTCGAGGACCCAGGCACCTGGGACCGGAGCTGGGCGGCGGAGATTCCGATGATGGCCACCGAGGGTCCGATGTACGAGTACGCCTGCCACGAAGGCAATCACGACATCCGGCACATTCTGGAGGTCTATCGCAACATCGAACGGCAGGAGACTGACGGCCAGTAGCGGAAGCCCGGTTTCGCATGCCCCCAGTCATGGAGCAGTCGGTCACGCCGGTAGCGGGGACGATCGCAAGGGGATGATGTGACGACCGATAGTACGCGGATCGATACCCTGGAAACGCACCTGGCCTTCCAGGACGAGGCCATCCGGCAGCTCAATAATGCGCTGGTGGCACAGCAAGGACGGATCGATCAGATGCAGGCGGAACTCGAACGACTCGTCGCGACCGTCCGCGACGGGGCACACGACACCCGGAGCCCCCCCCGCCGACGAGGTCCCCCCGCACTACTGAGTGCCGGGCGTTGGTCCGGTCGGCGCAACGGGCAGGTGAGGCACTGGCGGTACGAGAACGACGAGCAGGTCGCGACGCTGGTCCCGATGCGGATCGTCCCGAATAAGGGCTGCGGCCGGCGATCTACGCGCCCTACACCCAATTCACGGAACCAGAGAGGAACACAGAGATGAACCGACATGTTCGTAGGCCGTGGGCCTTGGCGCTGGTTGCGTTGTGGATGATCGGCGGCTGGACACTGCAGGGTCAGGAGCGTCCCGAGGTCACCGCGGCACAGGTCGACGAGTGGATGCAGGAACTGTCGAACTGGGGCCGCTGGGGTGCCGACGACCAGCTCGGCGCGGTCAATCTGATCACCCCGGCCAAGCGCCGCGCGGCCCTGGCGCTGGCCACGACCGGCGAGGTGGTGTCGTTGTCGCTCCCGGTCAGGGTCGGCCCGCCTCCGGACAATCCGGACTCTACGGCCGCATTCACCAGCTTGCGGGTCGTCGAGATCACGTCCGGATTTCTGATGGAGCGGCAGCAGGTGGCGTTCCATGGGTCGACGGTCAGTCATCTGGACGCGTTGTGCCATGCGCACCACAACGGCCAGATCTACAACGGCCTCGCGCTCGAGGATGTCTTCACCGAGGACGGCTGCTCTCGGATGGGCATCAGCGGTCTTGCGGGCGGCATCGTCACGCGCGGCGTCCTGCTCGACATCCCGCGTCTCAAGGGTCTGGACGCACTCGAGACCGGCACCCATGTGTATCCGGAGGACATCGAGGCGTGGGAGCGCCGCACCGGGGTCACGGTGTCGGCCGGCGACGCGGTCTTTCTCCGCACCGGACGCTGGAAGAACGACAACCGCTCCGGCTACGACATCACCGTCGCCCCCTGGCTGAAGCGGCGCGACGTGGCCCTGGTCGGGAGCGACGGCACCCAGGACGTCGGTCAGATCCCGGGCACGGTGCTGCCGTTTCACAAGCTGGTCCTCGTCGCGCTGGGTGCAAATATCTTCGACAACATGGATCTCGAGGCGGTGGCGGAGACCGCGGCCCGACTCGGTCGCTGGGAGTTCCTCCTGGTCGCGGCCCCGATCCCGAACCCTGGTGGCACCGGCTCGCCGTTGAATCCGCTCGCGATCTTCTGATCACGCCACGGCGATCCTCGCAAAATTCCTGGCCCCGGAGGGGACGCGATGACGCGATGGCTACGGCGACTCGTCAGTCTGTTCCGTCGAGATCAGCTGGAGCGCGCATTGTCGCGCGCCTCGCGGCCGCGGAGTGGGGCACTCGGGGTCCCCGCGGAGCGGTCGCGGGGGGTTCGGGACGCAGCCCCGTCTAAAGAGGTCGCGGCCTATCGTGCGGTCCGGCTCCAGCGCAGAAACGAGGGTCCCTCGATCCCGCGCGGCTCGCCACCGTGCTCCGGGTAGACCGACGCGATATAGATGTCTCCCTGTGCGTCCACCGCCATCTGATGCACATACACAGACGCGTTCTCGAGACGCTCGACCATCTGCTTGGTCTCGCCGTCGACGATGGTGATGTGCTGCCGTCCACCACGCGAACCGGTGTGCCCGAAGTAGATCCGGTCGCCATACACGGCCACGCTCAACGCCAGCCCGGGGTCGGCGATGACGTCCCCAAACGGCCCCAGATACTCCCCCTCCTGCGACCACACGTCATAGCGCTGCACACAGCCCGGCAACGGCCCTTGGCGGTCGTCAGTGATCTGGCCCGGCCCGGTGACGTAGGGATGTGCATTCAGGGCGCAGAAGTTGGCCACGATGAGGGTGCCGTCCGGGGCCAGCGCGATCGCGTGGGGGGACGCCATCTGGCCCGGTTCGGTGCCGAGCCCGCCGACTTCCTTGAGATAGCTGCCGTCGGCCGCGAACCACACCAGTCGTGAATTCCAGTATCCATCCGAGACGACAAAGCGACCGTCCGGGAGAAAGGCCACCCCGGTGGGACCGTTGAAGTGCCCCGGGTCGTCTCCCCACACGCCGTACTCGCCCACCGCGAGCACCTTGTCTCCCTCCGGGGTCAGCTTGACGACCTGGTGTCCTTCCCGGTCGACGACCCACACGAATCCACCGCCGTCGATGTACATGGAATGCGGACCGATGAACTCTTGTGCCTCGGCGAACATGCCGAGAAATCGCCCGTCACGATTCCACCTGGCAATCGAGCCGTGCCCCTTGTAGCGTGACATGGCCAGCGGGTGACCGGCCCAGTGATCGACATCTCGCGCGACCGTGTAAATGACCCCGTCGGCCCCCACCGCAATGCCAGTGCCCATTTCGAACTGCATGTCGCTGGGATACTGTGGCCACCCCTCGACGAACGCGTAGCTGTCCTGCGCCTGCGCGCCGACGGCGCCAAGACCGGCCAGCCCGAGCCCCACCGCACCCAGTGTCGCCACCAGCCGCCGCAGTGCTCTCGTTCTCATCCTCGTGTCCCCCACTCGTCCCGCGATTGCCTGCATTCTCGCCGCGTTGGTGCGTCACCGCAACCACGCATGCCAGGCCGCGACCACCCATGCCATGACATCCTGTTGCATGACACTGGGATGAGAGTATTCTCGACTCAGGAATCTGGCCAGCCCGCACCGAAGCGGTGGAGGAAACCGGTCATGTCCACGCCCCTCTGCGCAACCGCGGCGACGTTGGTGGTCTTGCTCGCTGGGTTCCCGATCAACAGCGCGGCTCAGGAGACATCGGGCGCGGCGCTCCCCCGGACGCTGGACGACCGACCCGACCTGCAGGGCGTGTGGCACTTCAACACCACCACGCCGCTCCAACGGCCGGAACGGCTGGCCGACAAGCCACGGTACACGGAGGAAGAGTTCGCCGCGCTGGCCGCGCGGACGGCCGAGTCCCGAGGGTGGGACACGCAGCCGCCCGAGGGCAGCGTCGGCTCCTACAACCAGTTCTGGTGGGACCGTGGGGGTCCCGTCGCCGACAGACGGACGTCGCTGATCGTCGACCCGCCAGACGGCCGTCTCCCGGCCCTGACGCCCCAGGCCGCCCGCCAGGTCGGGTCAGTCGAGCGTCACGTGCCCGGGGCCCTGCCGGTGCGGTACCGCATCGGCGGTCTCAGCGCCGACGGCCCGGAGGAACGCGGGCTCTCCGCGCGCTGCCTGGTGGGCTACAACGTCGGTCCGCCGCTCCTCCCCGGCGGCTACAACAACAACCTGCAGCTGTTCCAATCGGCAGACCACGTCGTCATCCTCACGGAGATGGTCCACGACGCGCGCATCGTGCCGCTGAACGATCGACCACATGTGCACGAGGCGGTGACGCTGTGGAACGGAGATGCCCGTGGGCATTGGGACGGGGACACGCTCGTGGTCGAATCGACAAACTTCACCACGAAACGAGCGAGCTTCGAGCCGGGCGCGACCGTGGCTTTCGGCACCGGGGACACGCTACGGCTGGTCGAACGATTCACGCGACTGGACGCCGAAACGCTGGTGTACGAGTACACGGTCGACGACCCCACGACCTTCACGGCCCCGTTTACCGCGGCCATCCCGATGACGCATAGCGCCGACCCCATCTTCGAATACGCCTGCCACGAAGGAAACTACGGCATGGCCAACATGCTGCGGGCCGGACGTGTGGGCGACACCGAGGAGGATGGCACCCCGTAGACCGCTTTGACCTGTGCACCACTGGCATCGCCCAACCGCCTCCCGACCAATCCAACAAGAACCCGCGCGTCAGCCGCGTGACCGTCGGCCTCAGTTGTGGGCACGGCTCCGGCATCAACATGGGTGTGCGTGTTATTGTGCGACAATATACACATGGCTACAAACTTGGCGATCAGCCCCAACCTGCTCGAGCGCGCGGTGGAAGTGAGCGGAGAGAAGACCAAGACTGCGGCCGTGACCCTCGCGCTGAGGGAATTCATTGCACGGCGCGAGCAACGCCACCTGCTTGCGTTGTTCGACTCGCTCGAGTGGGATCCAGACTTCGACTACAAGACTGAACGCGCGCGCTCATGAGCCTGTTCATCGACACCAGCGTGTGGTCTCACGCTTTGCGGCGGAACTCGGTGGGAAGCGCCCCCG
>CAUZAY010000181.1:0-8760 GCA_963577695.1 Vicinamibacteria bacterium
GCCACATCCATCGTGACACTCGTCGCCAACGCCGTTCCGGCGCAAGCTCCTCCCCAGCCACTGAACGTCGACCCGGACGCCGGCGTCGCGGTCAGCGTCACATCCGTGCCTTCGCGGTAACGTTGGCTGCAGTCCGCGTCCGCTCCGACGCTGCACTCAATTCCCGCTGGGGTAGAGATAACAGTGCCCGAGCCGTCACCGGTCAGGCTGACAGCGAACAAGTAGAATTCCGACGTAGGTCCAGGCACTCTTTCGCCGAGCGTCGAGCTCACCAGTTTGAGTTCGCCGAAGTCGAGCTGTTCACCGGGACATGGAGCAAGCATTGTTCCCGCAACCCAGTTCAGGCCCGCCACCGTGATCTGGCCTGAAAACTCACGCGTGGCTTCGCAACCGCCCAGCAACTCCGTAAGTGTTCCTTTAAAGAACCCTGAACGCCCTCCGGTCAGGGTCCCATTGATCCCGCCCCGTCTGGGCGGACGCGTCATGAGTTCCCAGTCCCCATCGACGGTGCTGGTCTCCTGGGCCATAAGCCGGACAACGAATTGTGGCAATCGTATCGATGATTGGGTGCTGAGACCTCGAATCATTAGAGTCAGATTCATCATAACCGGCGGTGGGAGAACGACTTCACCGGAAAACTCGCGAGCCATATCTTCAGGCTGCATCGAGGTCGGCACGGCCGTCGGCCCAGACGGTGCCCCGCCGCAGGTCAACGAACTCAGAAGCAGGATCGCACCCAAGCCGCGAAGGCAGAAACGACCATGGTTGGCGAAGTAAGCCTTTACCGCACCCAGCCCTGTGACAAGAAACATAACTTGACCGCAAAAAGTCCAAAAAGATCTACGAAGCTAACTAGGAGCCACAATACAATGTCACTCTCTCTGGCCACCAGGGTCAAGAACCACCGGTTGTCGAGGTAGCCCACCTGCGAGACTGCAATTCGTGTTCACCTGCAGCAAGGGACTCGGCAAAAGCCGTGTTTTCTTTATCTCGATCTACCCTTCAAGAGCGAGCAGCGGGGCCAAGCGCGGGTCCATCTACGCCCCGACGCGGCGGAAGCAGGCGTTGCGGGCCGAGTGGCAGGCGGCGGTCACTCTCCGCTTTGGCGGCCTCATCGAGGCGCAACTGCGTGCCGCAATGGGGGCCAGTGCGGTCGTTGCGAAGATGGACGGTACGTGGGCGCACATCCCTAACCCGGATGCGACCGTCCTGGCGCGGGTGCAGACCGGAGATGAGGCGTATCGCCTGACGACCGTCGCGCCGAACCCCGCCATGTTGAAGCAGATCTTCGACCGGCTACTCGGGCGGGCGCGTGAGGTCCTGGAGGTGGAGGTCCCCGCCATGCCCTCGACCAGTGACGCGGACCTCGCGGCCTCACTGACGGCGCTGCTGCGCCGCTGGCATCTCGCGACCGGCTAGGCGGCGAGCGGAAACTTCAAGTTGTTCAACGGGAACGACACCGCGCACCGACGCGGCCACGCGCTGGGATAACGCAGACCCCTGCCTGCTTCGTCCACGGCCCGCCACAGATACTGCTGCCGGCCGTGGATCTTCACGAACACCTCGTCCAGGTACCAGGTGTCGCCCATGCGGCCGCGCCGGCGCCGCAATCGCCGAGCGTAATCGAGCCCGAACGTCCGACACCACTCCCGAATCGCCTCGTACGTCACCGTGATACCCCGTTCGGCGAGGAGATCCTCCACATCTCGGAAGCTGAGGCCGAACCGGTGGTACAGCCAGACGGCGTGACTGATGATTGCTGGGGGAAATCGGTATCCGCGATAGCTGGGCGGCCGGCTTGTCATCGACGTACTCCGCCACCTGCTGTCTCAAGTTGACAGCGCCGTCACTGCGACTGTCATCGCATCCGGTCGTCAACCCGATCGATTCCCTCGCTTGGTTCCACGAGCGCCATGACTCGCGCTCGCTCCTCGCCCGAGGTGTCGTCGGAGCAGAGCGTCACCACCGACTCGTAGACTGCCGTTTCGATTGCGAGTGATCCCACCATCGCATCCCGAGTGATCAGATCCCGAATGGTTGCTCCCAATGCGGCATCGGTCGCTCGTTGTGTGGCGGCACGTGTGTCCTCTCGGGGCCCGCAACCCATGGCCGAGATTCGTACGGCTCCCAGCCTGCCGGTGTCTGAGTCTCCCCCTCTCAGTGGAAGTCGCAACCCCAGCCGGATGCGAACCAATCCGACAGCTATCCACGCCTCTGAGGTCGGAGCTGTGGAATCCGGAATCTGAACCGTATATGTTTTCAGGAATGGTCGTCCGGCAATCGGGTTCATCGTGTCTGCGTCGCCGACATCGAGGCCGACGTTGTGCGTTGCAATCGGCGTCCCCTCCGAGTCCTGCAACTCGATCACCACACGGTGCTCGGCCCAGGTTGTCGCAGCCGGTAACCACCTGACCGAAAGTTCCATCCGGTCGCCCGGCTGGTAGTACGCGTCGCGAAGGCGGTAGCCGGTGATCGTTGCGACGTTTCCAACGTCGACACGCACCGGTGTCAGGTTGCCTCCCTTGAATGTCAGCCTGCAGATGACTCCAGGGGCCTCTCCGGTATCGCTGGATTCGATGAGGCCCTCGAGGTGCGCCGACGTGAGCTGACCGCAGCTCTCAAGCGGGTCACCTCCCAGCAGCGCGTAGGTGCCGTCGGGAGGCATCGCTCGCAGAGGTGGTCCCAACTGAGGCATCTTCTGAAACGCGAACACCGCCTCGTCCAGGCTCACCTCATGCAGCGTCTGCCTCTTGACCGTAAACGTCGGCAACGTGTCTCTCTTGTGAACATAAAACCCGGCCAGCGAACGTACGTCCACGACGGGCCCCAGCGCGTACGGCAAGACGACCACGCCACGCAGCTCATCCTGGTATTGCCGGACCACGTCCGACAGGGTGGGATACACCGCCCCGCTGGCGAGTTCCATCTGCGCGCGGCTCTGGGAGGCCCAGCCCGGCAGGAACATCAAGACCGCGACCAGGCCCAGCGCGACATGCACGGTGGGCCGCACGCCGTTCGGCATCCATCCGGCGGCCAGGCCACGTAACTTGTCCGAGACTCGGTCAGCGAGCCACACCACCGCAACCGCGATCAGGGCCAGGTAGAACGGGAGCAGATGGACGATGTACCGGGCCCACGACCAGGTTGCTTTCTCACCGAGCGTGAAGAACTGCACGACGAGCGTGAACACGAAACAGAGTCCGAACAGCGCCGAGGCCTCGGGATGCGAGCGGCGGGACACCCCGCAACCGAAAGCGGCAAGGCCGAACAACACCAGCGCCGGCACCGCCGCGCTAGACACACCGTGCGGATACATGACCTTGGGTCCCAGTGTCAGCAGCGCCTCTTGCAGGAAGAGCAGAACACCGTCCGGATAGCGGCCGGCCAGGACCGACATCGTCGCGCCGGGCGTCCGCATGACCCACCACAGAATGCCGACCCCGCCGGCGACGACGCTCACGCCGAGAAACCGCAGGAACCGACCGCGGTCACGCGACGTGACCAGGCTCGCCACGCTGACCACGCCCAGTGGGACCGCGATCAGCGCGGTGACCAAGTGGGTCATGCAGCACAACCACAGTGCCCCGCCGTACCGCGCCCAGTCTCGCCACCGGTCCCGATCGTACGCGACCAAAAGGCCGTCATAGAGCAGCGCCGTGAAGAGCAGATAGATGCCGTACGGACGAATCTGGGCCGCGTAGTGCCAGGCCAGTGGGGACCCCGCAAACAGCGCGGCTGCGAGGATCCCTGCGGGGGGGCCGCCAAGCCGTCGTCCCAGCGTTCCCACCACCGGAATGGCCAGTGACGAGACCACGGCCAGCACGAGCCGCCAGCTCAGGGCATCTGCGTCGCCCCACCAGGTGGTCACCCACGACAGGAGCAGTCTGAGGCCGGCTCCTTCGGCGGTCGAGGCGTCATGCGCCAGGACGTTGATCCACACCGCCAGCTCGTCGAAGTACATGGGGATGGTGTCGATGTCCCACAAGCGATACAGCACGCCGACCATGCTGATCGACAGGATCGACAACCCGTACCCGTGTCGCCCCCATCGTCCCGACGAGTGGTCCATGGCTTTGCTTCCTCGGCTACTCTCGGACGGCGCTGATGATCAGAGACCCCGCGATACTCCGGATCCCCGGCACGCGCTCGAGCACGCGCCCGACGCGAGAGACCGCCTCGATGAGGACCGGCGGCGTTGATGGGTGCAGGAAGTCGAAGGCAGAGACTTCGATCTGCCGGAATCCCGCTTTGCGCAGCAAGGACTTCAGCTGCAGCCCGACGAACGCCGTCTCATTGGGTGAGTCTCCCATCGCCTTCTTGATCCACGGCACGTTCTTGGTGAGGCAGACCTGCGGGTTCAACATGTTCGGCTCGGCGAACGCCATGCGACCGCCGGGCTTCAGCAGCTGGTGAAGTCGCCGCAGGGCTGGGCGGATCTCCAGATGATGCAAGATGGAGGAGCCGACGATGGCGTCGAAGGGCCCTTCCGAGTCACACTTTTCAAACGGCTTGGCCGCGAACCTCACCTGTCCCCCGATCTGCCGAGCGCGGGCCCGTTCGATCAGTTCTGGTGCGAGGTCCACGGCCAGGATTTCCGCGCCGCTCGAGGCCCACATCTCGGTGAACATCCCGGTCCCACACCCCACCTCCAGCACCCGTCGCCCAGGTCCAAGGTCCCCGGCTGTCGCGATCAGATCGGCCCGACGTCGGGCCCGCCGACGTCCCGCCGGGGAGGCCCAGCCCCAGATGCGCTCCGGCTCACCATCGGCGAGAACGCGTCCGTGCGCGGCTTCGTGTTCCAAGCGAGTCTGAGTCGACATTTGGGTCCGGTTCAGATGAGCTTCAAGCGGCGCAAGGCAAACCAGCTCATGCGAAAGAGCATGGCACCATCGCGGAACCGATTGATGTTCGTTTCGCCATAGGTGCGGTTTC
This sequence comes from Vicinamibacteria bacterium, assembly GCA_963577695.1. Classification (GTDB taxonomy): domain Bacteria; phylum Acidobacteriota; class Vicinamibacteria; order Vicinamibacterales; family UBA8438; genus UBA8438. Next base: position 4,933 of record CAUZAY010000181.1, read on the forward strand.
CGTACCGCACCGGAACTTCGGTGATCTTCAGGTTGAGCTTGCTCGCACCGAACAACAGATCGAAATCACCGAACGGATCAAAATCTCCGAAGTATGAACGGCCCCGCGCGACCCGCGCATAGTCGTGCGCATGGAGGACCTTGGTGCCACACAGGGTGTCCTTCAGGGGTTGACCCAAAAGGTAGGAGAAGATGCGAGCGAAGAGCTTGTTGCCGATCACGTTCAGAAAGCGCATGGCCTTGTCATCCATCGGGTAGACGAGGCGGCTTCCATTCACGAATTCTGCTTTCTCGCTGGCGATCACCTCGAGGAACTGCGGAAGATCCGCCGGAGACACCGTGGCGTCGGCGTCGAGGATCATCAGGACGTCACCCTTCGCCCGTGCGAATCCTGCCCGGACCGCGTCACCCTTGCCAGTGCCGGTCTGACGAAGGCCGCTCACGGTCAGGTCCGACCGTCGCTGCATCGCGACCTCCCGCTCGATGCGCGCGTAGGTATCGTCTGAGGATGCTCCCTCCACGAAGATGAGTTCGGTGTGGCGCCCCATGGCGGGGACGCTATCGACGATATTGGCAATGTTGCCCGCCTCGTTCCGAGCCGCGACGACCACTGACACGGACAGCTCTTCCGCCGCAACCGGCCGTGGGGCAGGGCGGGCGACAATCCAGTTCACCAGCGCGGCTTTGCGCAGCAGTGGCAGTCTGGGCCCGAAGCGATTGACCAGCCCGGCCGCCGGCACGGGCGCCGGCAGCAACGTCGACACGTCGGTCTTCACGACTTCGAAATCGGAGAGCCAGAGAAGACTGGTCAGGTCTTCGGTGGTGAGCCAGTTGGTGCGCGCGTGCGGGTGATGCAATCCGAGCAGGCGCAGCGCCCCGAGAACGGGTTGCCACACGCGGCTGTGATAGTTGATCAACAGCCGCGTGCGCCGATGGCAGTACCGATGCAGGTTCCGAAACACCGCCGCCACGTCGTGCACGTGCACTGTAAGATCGGACAGGATGACGTAATCGAATGGCTCTCCCAGATGGGCTGGGCACTCCGCGTCTAGCTCGTGCAGTTCCAGTTCGGGGTGCGCCGCCGCGGCCACCTGCAACATGTCCGGGCTGATGTCGATGCCAACGGCGCGTCTCGCCCTTAGCGAGGCGAGGAGGTCGCCGGTGCCGACACCGATCTCCAGAACAGCCGCGTCCGGCTCGCTGTAGAAGCGATAGCGCCGGACCAGGTCTTGGATATACCAGCGCCGGGCCTTGCGCCGACGGGCGATGTCAGCCGCATACGCGCGGAAGGAGTCACGCACGCGAGAGTGCGTATCCTCCCGTGACTTCGCGGCCTGCGCCTCAGGCGTGGCAGGGGGCCCGGTCAGCAAGAATCCGCCCACATGGGTCTCCTGGCTACGCTTCGGCGAGCCCGTCGGCCGGGTCGGCGAGGCCTGACTTCACGGTAGGGCGTGACCGTAAGAGGGCTCCTGACACGAGGAGCGCACACAGATGACCAAGTTCGACAAGCGGATACACGGGAGCCTCGGTGAACGCGTGGCGCTGCGATGCTATCGCATGGTGCAGCGAGCGCATCTGCTCGAGAATCCACTTGGTCGTCGGGCGTTCCACGCCGGATATCTGCTTTACAAGCGATACGGAAGCGACCCTTACCGGCGACTCGTGCAGACCCAGCCACGCCTCTTCGCCGGGGGGCACATCCTCGATATCGGTGCCAACATCGGCTACACCGCGTCCGTGTTTGCCGAGGCGCTGACGGACGACGCGTGTGTCTTCGCATTTGAGCCAGAACCCCAGAGTTTCTCCGACCTCAGCCGGGTCGCCGAGCGGTCCGGCGGCCGCATCACGGCCATCCGCTCCGCGGTTGGTGAACATGTCGGCGAGGCGCGGCTCGCGCTCAACGACATCCACCCGGCCGACCACCGAATCGCGATTAGCGAGGAGCCGTCATCGGAGATCGCGCGACGGACAGCACTCCGGGTTCCGATGACGACCGTTGACGCCTTCCTCGAGGAGCGCGCGATTCCCCACCGTGAGATCCGCTTCATCAAGATCGACGTCCAGGGGTACGAAGCGCACGTGGTCGAGGGTATGCATCACACGCTCTTGGCGGCTCGCGGCCTCGCCCTGACTCTCGAGTACGATCCGCAGTTGCTGCACGAAGCTGGCAGGTCCGGCACGGGGCTCCTCCACGAACTCCGCCAGCGCGGCTTTTCGAAGCTGTACATGCTGCACCCTCGGACCGCGCCTACCGACATCACGCTCGAACTCCTCGCGGGCGCGATGAGCGGCCGCCCCTACTGCGACCTCTTGTTGCTGGCAGACGGATCCAATCTTTCATGGCCTTCCTCCGTACGCGCCTAATCTCGTTGTTGAGGCCGTCCCATCTTGGGCATGCCGTCCTCAACCACAAGCACATCGAGGGTGACTATCTATCGTCACGTGGATGAAATTGACGCCAACTCCCGCCATCACTCGTCATTAAATCCCACGCCGTCACTGCCTCGGCGTCGTCCTCCGGGACGCCTTCACCGTTGGCGTACATGCGCCCGAGGCGGTACTGCGCGGTGACGAGTCCCTGGTCGGCCGCCAGCCGATACCAATACACTGCTTCGGCGTTGCACGCCGGTCCTATCGCATGACGCCGGCCATGAACGCGACGACCTCATCGTCGATGCCGAAATAGCCATGGGCCGACCTGGGCCCGCAGGGCTGTGACATGGCTGGGGATCCACCGGTGAAGATCTTCTGGGTGATAGACCGGGACGATGTCAGGCCCCCCGCAATGGCGGCGACGCCAGTAGGCGGCGTACCCGGGCAGGTGTCGTCTTGGTGGCCGACCACCAGTGACGGTATCGTGATCTGGTCGAGGTTCATGTCGAGGAGACCGCCGGGTAAGAGCCCACCGGTAGGAGCCGTGGAGGCAGAACAGACCGCGAAACCATCTACCACGCCGTTCAGACGGACGGCTGAGTTGGCCGCCGAGTACGACCCGAGGCTCATGCCCAGCACCCAGACCGACAGGGACGCCCTGGCGTCAATCCAGGCTACAACTGCGGCAACGTCGTCGCTTTGCTGGCTGCTGGTCCGGTAGCTGATGTCGACGCCGGTGGCGCGGTCTGAGGGAACCCCGACGAGAGCGACCAGCAGTCCCTGGGCCGCGAACGCGTCCGCGTTCCTGGCGAGAAACCCCTCACTCTGAATCTGTGGGTCCTCGGAGGTACCGCCGAGCGTGACGGTACCGTCATCACCCTCGAGTAAGACCACCGCCGCCAGGGGGAGCCCACTTGGGGCAATGATGACCACTGGCAGCGTCGCCCCCCGTGACGACACGATGTCGACCACCAAGCGTGCACCCGGCTCGATCTGCGGACTCACCGGCGAGGCGTTCGTGCTACTGGGCGCCACCGGGGAGGTGTCGGCGTTGCCACCGCAGGTCGCGATGGCCAGCACAGCGACGGCGGCAACGGACCGGACGGCGTGCGTCATACGGGTCTCTTGGCTCAAAGCGATGGGATGTCGGACCCGATCCTACCGCTGGCTGGTCGGAACCGTTACGAAAAACAACGGGTCGCCAAGAGTCCCGTGCCGGACACGGCGTGCCAGTCACCGCACCGCAGCCAGATGCGGCGGGTCATCCGCGTCACCCAGGGTCTCGGCTGCCGCCTCCCGGTATCGAGGGCGCATCCTGTAGCGTCCGCCAAAGACTCGTAGCAGCCGGAGCATTGCGGGGGTAACTTTGGGGGTAACTATTCAGACGTGAAACACGAAGTCTTTAACGGTCAACGACTTACGTCCACTGTTCGACTCCCGCCGCGTCCACCGCTTA
>CAUZAY010000182.1:0-8726 GCA_963577695.1 Vicinamibacteria bacterium
AAAAAGGCGACGAAAAAGGCGACGAAAAAGGCGACGAAAAAGGCGACGAAAAAGGCGACGAAAAAGGCGACGAAGAAGACCTTGAAGGCCAAGGCCGGCACGGCCTAGCCCCGACCACCGCGAGACGCAACTTCCGCCGCCGGTAGTTACGCGGTCTGGTGGTGGACGAAGTGGGCGAGGGTGCGTACGTGTTCCAGATCCGTGCTCGGCAAGATTCCGTGGCCGAGGTTGAAGATGTGTCCAGGGCGGCCGCCCGCCCGCTGCAACACATCGTGCGCGCCACGCAGCATGCGTTCCACCGGACCCAGGAGCAACGTAGGGTCCAGATTGCCCTGCACGGCACGGTCATCACCCACCTGCGCCCAGCCGTCATCGAGCGGGATGCGCCAATCCAGTCCGATTACGTCGCCACCGGCTTCCCGCATCTCCGCCAGAATCGTCGTCGTACCGGTGCCAAAGTGCAAGGTCGGGATCCCCAGTGGTGCCACGGTCGCGAAGATTTTCTGCGTGTGTGGCAACACGAACTCCCGGTAGTCGCGGGCTGACAGCGCCCCGACCCAGGAGTCGAAGACCTGCACGGCCTGGGCGCCGGCTTCAATCTGCGCGGTGAGGTAGTCGGCCACGATGGTGGCGAACGTATCGGCCAGGCGGTGCCACGCCTCCGGTTCCCCATACATCAGCGCCTTCGTGCGCGCGTAGTTGCTCGACGGTCCCCCCTCGATGGCGTACGAGGCGAGCGTGAACGGCGCCCCCGCGAACCCGATCAGTGGGACGTCGAGCTGCGTGCGCAGCAATCGAATGGTGTCCAGGACGTGGGCCAGGGACTCTCGGGGCTCGAACCGACGTAACCCGTCGATCCGTTCCACCGTGCGGACAGGCGGATCGATGACCGGCCCCTCTCCCTTCACGAAGTCGAAGGGAATCCCCATCGGTTCCAACGGAAGCAACAGGTCGGAGAACAGGATGGCCGCATCGACCTCGATCTCGTTGACCGGTTGCAGGGTGACCTGGGCCGCCAGCTCCGGGTTCCGGCAGATGTCCAGGAGGGTGTGGTGGTCGCGGATGGCGCGGTACGAAGCCATGTAGCGGCCGGCCTGACGCATGAACCAGACCGGTGTCATATCCACCGGTTCGCGCCGGCAGGCGCGCAAGAAGCGGTCGTTCACTCTGGGTCTCCAGGGGACGTAGCGATGGGAGAGGCGGAGCCGGCTAAGCGGCCATCAGGCCTCGAGCGAGGGCAACGAGATCGTCGATCCAGAGCGGTTTGAACCGCAGAGACGCACCGAGCGCCTCGATCTGGGACGTCATACCGTGATCGATAGAGTAATCCCCGGTCACGATGGCCACCGGGGTGTTCCGCAAAGCCGGTCGCTCGCGCAGCAATTCCAGGAAGCGCACGCCGCTCAAGATCGGCATCCGCAGGTCCAGGATGATGGCATCAGGTCGTTTGTCGGATGCGAGTTCGAGACCGCCGGTGGGACTGAGCGCGCTGTATACCGTGAAGCCCTCGAACTGCAAGAGGCGGGAACACGTCTCCGTCACGCACGGATCGTCGTCCACGATGAGAATCGCCTGTGGGGCATCGGGTGGCATAGCGCGGGTGCCGTTCTACGTCGATTGTCTGGTGCAGGGGGCGGTCGCGTCAAGTGATGTCCACGACTGGGTCGCGCGGAAGACGACGTCTTTGGACCGGCTCGCCATCCATGCTACGGTAGACGGCAAAATCACGGTCGGCTCCAGTCGGAATCAGCGGTTCGGACAGGGTCGACACTTCTCGGGCAGTTGACCTATGGAGAACGCGTGAGCCCGATTCTTGTGCGGCCTATTCGCGAACAGTTCGAGCACAACCGGGTCATTCGACTGCTCGTGCCTCGTTTTCGGCGCAAATTCACGGTCGGGGTCAACATCGGTGACGAGCCTGAGCCAACCGGCGTGCGGTCTGGCACCGGTCAGGTCTATCCCGACCTCGTCCTGACGAGCACCGACGGAGTGCGTCGAGTACACGGGATCGTGGAGGTCGAAACCACGGAGTCCGTCAACCACCTTGAGGCGATGGCCGAATGGGTGCCGTTCGGCAGAGTTCGTGGCGCGTTCTACTTATATGTGCCGGCCGGGGCGACGGATGTGGCGCGCATGCTCTGCGAGGAGTCCCATGTCTCGTTCACCGAGATCTGGAGCTACCATTCCGTCGGCGACCAAATGCGCTTTACGAGGGTTCACCGGTCGGCCAGGGCGGCCGCGGCCAGCCGACGTGAGCTCAAAGCCGCAAGACAGGCGGCCGCGCCGGTTGCGAAACGGGCCCGCACCGTGCAAAAGCCCATCGAGCGCACAAAGAAGCCGGCAGCCAAGACGGCGAGGTCCGCCCCGAAAGCGGCACGCAAGCCGGCCGCCTCCAACGCAAAGGCCACGGACGCGGCTCCAAAGGCGGCACGTAAATCGACCGCCGCGAAGCGATCGGCTCCTCGTTCGACGACCGCGAAGACGGTTACACGGGTGAAGAAAGGTAGCGGAGCCCGCGCGACTAAGCTTAAGCCAACGCCGTCGGCCGGACGCGCCGGCAAGAAAACGGCGAAGTCGGTCAAGGCGGTCGCCAGACCCGCCAAGGCCGGCGCCAAGAAAACCATCGCTCGGTCGCGCACGCGACGGTAACCCCTTCGGCAATTTCCTCCGGATGCCCTTTCTACGATTTTCCCGCGACGCGCGCGGATACGAGAGCACCTACCTGTGCCACACCTTCCGGCGCAGCAACGGTCCGCCCGAGTTGCGGGTGCTGTACTGGTTTCGCAGTCCTCCCGACGTGAAGGTCGGGCGTCCGGCGCTCGCGCCGGACGTCATCCGGGCGATCGAGGAGAGCAACCCCGATCTGCGATTCGAATGGGACAAGATTCTGAAGGTGAAACCCCCGCCGCCCCCGGACCCGGGTCGTGCGGGTCGGGACGAGCGCCGGCCCCGGCGTCGCCGTGACAAAGAGGCAGCGGGGACCAAGTCGCCCGCGCCGTCGGCACGCTCGGCCAGGCCAAGCCGCGCCCCGTCGGACCGGTCCGATGCGTCGGAGCGCAATGGGCCGGCCGAGGTGACCGCGACGCCCGACGAGGCCGTCGACGCTGGCGAGAGCGCGAGCGACCTGACGCCTCAGCCAGTCGAGGTGGCGGTCGACACCGATGAACCGCTTCGACACGTCGCGCTGGCCGTCACGAATGACGAAGGCCTCGCCAGGCTCCGGGCTCGGTACGCGGAGATCCAAACCCGGATTGGCGACCGGTTCAGGGACCCGTCCCGGCTCGAGGAGCTACGGAGCCAGGCGGCGCTCATCGATCCGGACGGATGGCGCACAATCGACGAGGCCCGCGACCGGATCGCCTCGCTGGACGACACCACGGCGGCGCTTCGCAAGATTCTTGGTCGGCGACGGCGCGTCCGTCGCGGCGGGGCTCGGCGGCGTCGCCGTCCTTCGGACGAGAGCGGCGGCACGGGGCCTGAGCCTGCGGCGGGTGTGTCGGGGTCCGACCCGGTCGCACCGGCGGTCGAGGAGAGCGCCCCGCCTCGTGGAGACGAAGAGGATTCGTCCAACTGAGGCGACCTCTCCGGCCCTCCTCCCAACCAAGCCACTGGCCCCAGCGGCTTACCGACGATGCCTGCCTTTCTCGGAGCTTTGCTATAATGCGGCACATGCGACAAACAGGGTGTGTAGGCGCGAGAGCGGCCACGACAGTTGCCGTGGTGCTGGCGGCGGCGTGCTCGACGGTCGTCTTGGCCCAGCAGGCTCGCCCCCTGCCGCCGGAACCGACGTCGACCACCGTCGGCCAGGTGGTGGGGACTCAGCCAACCTTCCGGGCCGCGGTCACGCTGGTGACCACCGATGTCATCGTGCGAGACGAGGACGGGCTCTTTCTGCCAGACCTCGGGCGAGACGATTTCGAGATTTTCGAAGACGGCGTCCCGCAGGAAATTGCCTCGTTGGTGCTGGTCCATGGCGGCCGGGTCTACAACCAGCTACAGCCGCCGGCGCCGGCACGAGCCGGTATTATCCTGCCATCGGCCCGACCTCAGAATGATACCGCTGGCAGAATTTTCATTCTGTTCGTGGACGACCTGCATCTGTTGACCTCGCTGACTCCGAAGGTGCGTCAGGTGGCCATGCAGATCCGAGAGAATCTGATCCACGAGGGAGACCTCTTCGGCATTATTTCCACCGGTCCGTCGTCCCTGTCGATCGACATGACCTACGACCAACAGGTCCTGGGCTCCGCGATTAACCGGATCACGGGCGACGGTTTCGCCATCCGCGACTACCTGATGCTGCAAGAGACTTCCCGCGGCCCGACCGAGGTGTTGTATCGCGCGCATGTGGCGTTCAAGACCGCCCGCGAGGTGCTGCGAAACTTGGAGAAAGTCACTGACCGCCGGAAGGTGTTCCTCTGGTTGAGCAATGGGTACGACTTCAATCCGTTTCCTGAAACCCGCGCCTACACCGGGGGCATCGCCCAGCAACGCCGGGAGGGGCAGGACCTGCTCGAACGAGGCTCCATTTCGCAGGAGGTGTTCGACGCCAGGTATAGCGGCATTCCCGATGCGTTGTACGACCCGTTCGAACAGGCCCTGCGGCAAGGCCAGCAGTTTGCCAATACGGATCTCGCCGCCGAGCTTGGCGAGCTCGCGCGTGTGGCCAATCGGGCGAACACCTCGTTCTACACAATTGACCCCCGCGGGTTGATGGCCGGGCCGAACATTGACGAGCGCGTGCCCATCGAAGAGTGGAACGCGTGGGCCTTCCAGACACAGAACAGTCTGCGCATGCTCGCGGAATTGACCGGCGGGATCGCCGTGGTTAATCGGAACGATTTTCCACGCGCGTTTCGTGAGATCGACGCCGAGACCAGCGACTACTACGTTGTCGGGTTCTACACGAGCAACCCGGATCCGACGATCCGCAATCGGTCGTTGCGAATCGAAGTCGCGGGCCGGGACGACCTCAATGGCTGCTCGGACTGCCTCCGGTATCGCAGGCAGTATTCAATGCCGCGCGCCGTAGAGTCGCAATAACACCCACGTCCGAACCGATTGCGGGACCTCTTCAGACAGGGCTGCGCCCCGAGCCCCCGCGGGCCGCTACGCGGGGACCCCGAGAACCCCACCCCGCGGCCGCGAGGCGCGTAGGTGTGCGCCTTAGGCGTCTACTGCGATCCTGTCGACGTGTGGCCGCGGGCAATCACGCCGCGTACGCGCTCGATCGCTTCATCGAGATAGGTCCGGTCTATTTCGACCCCGACAAAATTCACCCCCAACTCGGCGCACGCCACAGCCGTGCTCCCCAGCCCGAGAAAGGGATCCATCGCGAGGGCGACTCTCGGCAGGCCATGCAGTTGCAGGCACTGGCGCGGAAGCCTGGGAGGAAAGGTGGCGGGGTGTGGTCGGTCCCGTTTCCGATTCTGAATGGTGGAATACGGAATGAACCAGGTGTTGCCGCGGCATCGAACATCCGCGCCTGCACCCTGCCACCGAGCCACATTCGATTTGTCCTGATAGGGCACCCCGATGGCCAGACGGTCCAGGGGCGTGCGTCCTCTGGGGCTGAAATGGAAGATGAACTCCTGGCACTCGTTCAGGAAACGCTTACTATTGATCGGCTTGTAGTGACCGACCGCCAGGGTGCGATCGAGTCCCGCCGTGGGTCCGCTCTCGCCGCGTTCAATGGCGATCGACTTGATCCAGTGGATGGTGTTCTGTAGCTCGAGGTGGCCACGCGCTGTGTTGGCGATATCGAACGCCGTCCAGGGTTTGGTCGGGGTCGTGCCGACGTTCAGGAACAGCGAGCCGGCTGGAGTCAACGCGCCGGCGGCGGCCCGAATCCAGCGGTCCGTCCAGTCCTGGTAATTGTCGGCTGGCAGCGAGTCGTTGTACGTCCGATATCGCACGCCGAGGTTGTACGGCGGTGAGGTCACGATGGCGTCGACACGCGAGGGACCCAGGCGGTCGAATACCTCGAGGGCGTCGCCATGGTAGAACCGAAGAACCGCGCGCCGCGTGCGAAGGGTAGCGTAGGCCTTGGGGAGTCGACGTGTGGTCACGGTGTGGAGATAGGGAACATCGGCGCCTATTCTCGACGGGTGGCGGCGAGGGCGTCAAGCGGCGGAGCGGTTCGTGTGACTTGTGAATTTTGGTACAATGCGCGGACCGTGCAGATGCCACTGTTGTCCTCGGCCCTCCGGCGGTCCCGACTGATGCGTTACCGCGTCGCCGTGGTCTGCACGATTGGCGTTCTCAGCGTGGCCGGATTCGCGTCCCTTCGGGCGTACCACGCCGATCCGGCGGCGACGGCCGGGCCTCGGCCGGCGACACTCGGGCGCGTCCTGCCTCACCGTCCGCCAGCTCTAGCAGCCCGTGGTAGAAGTCGCGCGTCGCACCGAGAGCGGCGGTGGACCGGTCGAGCAAGGCGAGAAGAGGGAACATACCGGCAGTATGTGACCGATGAACAACGCGGATCGACCGGATTCAGCGTCGGTCGAATGCAGGGGGACTTCTACCACGGGCTGCTAGGTGGCGCCGCGGCACGACGGGTGCCCCGTGTCCCGGCGCCACGCGTCCGTGCGCAGGCGGCCATCATTTTCGATCCCGTGACAGGTGAAACGTTGTGGGAGAGGAACTCGCGAGAGTTGCGGTCCATTGCGAGCATCACCAAGGTCATGACCGTGATGCTGTTCCTGGAGCAGGAACCGGACCTGTCGCGTGACGTGGTGATTTCGCGTGAGGACGTGCGCCGAGCCTCGACGACCTATTTGCGTCGTGGCGAGCGGGTGACGCTTCGCGACCTGGTGCATTTGGCGTTGGTCGCCTCTGACAATGCGGCGGCGCGGGCAATGGCCAGGGTCTCGGCCTGGGGCTCGAAACGGTTCGTGGCCCGCATGAACGCCAAAGCCGCCGAACTGGGATTGGAGCAGACCCGATTCACCGATCCGTCGGGACTGCATGCAGGCAACCTCTCGTCGGCCTACGACGTGTCGCAGCTCATCTTGGCGGCCAGTGAACAGCCCCAGGTCGCTGAGGTCATGCGGAAGCGGACCTACCAGATTCGCACCAGTCGTCGAACGCGCGACATCCGCAGCACCAATCGACTGCTGGGCACCCGGGTCGACGTCATGGCCGGCAAGACCGGCTATATCGACAAGGCCGGGTATTGTCTAGCCACCTTGGTCCAGCTTGGCGACGGGCGCTCGGTCTCGATCGTGGTGCTCGGGGCCCGCTCGAGTGCCGGACGTTTCAGCGAAGCCCGGCGCCTCGTGGACTGGCTGTCCACCCAAGCCAGCGTACTGCTGACCTCGGCGGCCGAGTAGGTCCCCGCTCTCTCTTTTCTTTCTGAATAGATGCCCGCTTCTGCGCGCGCTGGCGCCCGGTTCAGAGCCAGCGCCGCCGTTGTCGATCCTGATGGTCGCGTCTGAGGCGGTGCCCTACGCCAAGACCGGGGGACTGGCGGATGTTGTGGGCGCACTTTCCGGCGCGCTGGCTCGTCTAGGGCACCACGTGACGTTGGTGATGCCGCGATATCGGGAAGTCGGGACGGTGGGCACCGCGCAGCACCACCTGGACCTCGGCCTGGATGGGCGGCGGCTCGAGGTGGGTCTGGTCGAGGTCGAGGTGGCCGAGCGGTACCGGGTGGTGTTTCTGGACTGCGACGCCCTCTACGACCGCGAGGGACTCTACGGCCACGCGGGGACCGACCACTCGGACAACGCCGTGCGCTACGGGGTGCTGTGTCGTGCGGCGTGCGAGTACGCAAAGCAGCTCGAGGTGCCGCCGTCGGTCGTGCATGCTCACGACTGGCAGGCCGCGCTGGTCCCGGTGCTGCTTCGAACCCGATATGCAGCCGACCCGGCATGGCGGCGTGTGCCGGTGGTGCTGACGATTCACAATCTGGCGTATCAAGGGCTGTTTGCCCCCGACACGATGCGAGCCCTCGATCTTCCCCTGTCCCTCTTCTCGATCGAGGGGCTCAAGTATTGGAATCAGGTGAGTTTCCTGAAGGGCGGTATCAATTTCGCGGATGCCATCACGACCGTGAGTCAGACGTACGCGCGGCAGATTCTGACCCCCGCCCACGGGGAAGGATTCGACGGGATCTTGACCCAGCGGCGTGACCGGCTGAGCGGGATCGTCAACGGGATCGACACCGCGGTGTGGGACCCCTGCCTCGATCCGTTGCTGCCGGCGTCCTATTCGGCGGCGGACCTCGGCCCAAAGCGGGAGGCGAAGCGGGCGGTGCTCGACCGGTTCGGATTGGCGTCGGATGATGCCGCCTTGACCCGACCGTTGGTCGGCATGGTGTCGCGGATGGTCGATCAGAAGGGGCTGGATCTTATTTTCGCGGCGCGGACCGAGCTCATGGCGCTGCCCGTCTCGTGGGTGATCCTTGGCACTGGCGAACCCCGGTACGAGGCCATGTGGCGCGCGCTGGCCCTCGCACATCCAGAACGGGTCGGCGCCCGGATCGGCTTCGACGAACCGTTGGCGCATCTGATTGAGGGCGGGGCGGACCTGTTTCTCATGCCGTCACGCTTCGAACCGTGCGGCCTCAACCAGATGTACAGTATGCGATACGGGACGGTACCGGTGGTGCGGGCGACCGGGGGCTCGCCGATACCGTGCGGGACGTCGAGTCCACGACTGGCCCGGGGACCGGCTTCGTGTTCGAGGACTACACAGCGTCGGCGATGCTGGCGGCGTTGCACGCG
>CAUZAY010000183.1:0-8713 GCA_963577695.1 Vicinamibacteria bacterium
CACGCCGTTCGCCCGGCTCGAGCGTGCGTCCCACCGTGAACAACTCCACCCGCTCTCCGTCCAGCGTGACTTCCAGCTCGTGAGATTCGATAAACAGCGGACCATCGGGGACGACGGAGATGACGTAATCGGCGTCCTCGGGAAAATTGAAGTCGATCAGGGTGCCGCCGCGCGTGCCGAACGGCAACCCGGCGATGTGCGCATCTTGTCCGAGGTCCGAGGCAATCCGGAAAGTCTCCTCGATGGCGGAAGGCACCGGCGAGCCAACCGCTAACCGACTGATCTTCCGGGCCGCCGAGAGATACCGTTCCATCAGCGTGGGGGACACACCGAGCACACCGGCAATGTTGTCGAATCCATAGCTGGTGTCGTCGGCCGGCAGCAGTTCGCTGACGTCGACCTCCAGGCCGAGGAGGTCCCGAATGACGTTGTGATACTCGGTGCGGCTGATTCGGTGCAGCGCTTCGGTACGGCCGGCATTGGGCGCCCTCTCGGCGGCGGCGTCAAGCTCGGCTTCCAGCCAGGTCCTGAAACCGTCGTAGGTCTCCGCGTCTGGTCGGGGCCGCGGTTGCGGCGGCATCGATCCGGCGCGCAGCTTGCGGACGACCTTTTCCCACACTTCGGCGTGGTCCGCCACGTTGTTCAGGTCGAGGTCTTGGAGTGATAGCCCACCCACCTCGAGTCGCTCACTGTGGCAGGTGACACAGTACTGATCGAGGAGCGCCCGTTGGTCGGCGGTGGTGGCACCGGGAGGCGGCGACTGCGCGCGCATCACGGAGCCGGAGCCCAGCATCAGCGCACACACCACCCCTCCGATCACTCGATATTTGAGCATCGACCGTCGTCCCTTCGACGAACCCCGTGTGTACTGCACCTGTGTATTTTGAGCCCTCGCGGAGAGGCTGTCAAACCTAGAGGTCAGGATTGGTTTCTTGACACGAACGGTGCGACCCGATACTTATGCCGCAGACAGACACGGGTAGGACTCGTGTCTGTCCGATGGTGTTGCGGCCACGAGAGGCTCCTGAGAGAAGGGAATCGCATGATTGGACGGTCGTTCGTCGTGTTCGGACTGCTGGTCGTGTCGTTGGCCGCAACCCCGGCGGAGGCGCAGTGGGCGCAGTTCCGGGGGGCTAACGCTGGTGACGTCGGTGACGACCCGGCGTTACCCGATACCTGGAGCGAGACGGACAACGTCGTCTGGTCCGTCGATGTGCCCGGGCTGAGCTGGAGCTCGCCCGTGGTCTGGGAAGACACGATTTTCGTAACCTCGGCTATCAGCGCCGGCGAGGAGCCGGATCCGATCCCGGGGCTGTATGACCCCGGCGATGACAACGGCGCCACCCGCTCTGTGGAGAACCATCGCTGGGTCGTCTACAACATCGATTTCGCGACCGGAGCAGTCAGGTGGGAGCGGGAGCTGCATAGCGCCGCGCCAGGTATCGCGCGGCACATCAAGAACAGCTTCGCCTCCGAGACCCCGGTGACCGACGGCCGGCGCGTGTACGCCTATTTCGGGAGCGCTGGGGTGGTCGGCGCGCTCAATATGAGCGGCGAAACGGTCTGGACCGCCGATCTGGGCGCGTTTGAGACCACCGGTGGTTTCGGGTCGGCCGCGTCGCCGACGCTCCACGGCGACCGTCTGTATATCGTGAACGACAACGTGACCGCCTCGTTCATGGTGGCGCTCGACAAGAACACCGGCGGGGAAATCTGGCGGGTCGAGCGCCCCGAGCGAGGGCAGAACTGGGCGACGCCGTTCGTGTGGGAGAACGCGGCCCGCACCGAGATCGTGACGGCGGGCACCCAGGGTGTCCGGTCCTACGATGTCGACGGCAACGTGCTGTGGGAGATTCACGGCATGTCGGGACTGACCATTCCGACCCCGTTCGCCAAGCACGGTTTGCTTTACATCAGTTCCGGGTATCCGGGCGGCGGACTGCGGCCAGTCTACGTGGTGAAGCCGGGTGCGTCGGGCGACATTTCGATCTGGTCGCAGGAGGACATGCGCACCGGACTGTCGTCAGGATTTCCGGGCACCAAGGCGTCGTCGGATGACGTGGCGTGGGCCTATCCGCTGCTTGGCACCTACAACACATCGGCGCTCGTGTACGGCGACTACTACTACACGCTGCTCGACCGTGGCTTTCTCGTGGCGCACGATGCCAGAACCGGGGACGAGGTCTATCGGCGCCAGCGACTCGAGATCGGCAACGGATTCACCGCCTCGCCCTGGGCCTACAACGGCAAGATTTTTCTTCTCAGTGAGGATGGCGAGACGTTCGTCGTGAAGGCGGGACCGGAATTCGAGATCCTGCACAAGAACGTGATGAACGAGATGACCCTGGCGACACCCGCGGTGGCGCAGGGAAGCGTGATACTTCGGACACAGTCAAAGCTCTACCGGATTGCCGAGGGAGGACAACCGTGACGACGACTTGTACCTGGTCGCGCATAGCCGCATGCGCCGGATCCCATCGTGTCGCGCTGATCGCGATGGTGCTACTCGGGACCGTTGGGGTGACGCCGGCCGACGCCCAACCGGTGACTCTCACGCAGGTTGGAACCATTCCGGGTCCCGTCGAACATGTTCGGGTGCAGGGCGACTTTGCCTACGTGTCGCGGCACACGGATTTGACTATCTGGGATGTCTCGAACCCGGCCTTGCCAATGCGCCGGGGGACCGTCGAGCTGCCAGAAGAGATCTGGGGCTTCCGGATCCGGGGCGACCGGGCCTATGTCGGCGCGAACTTCTTCGGGGTGGCGATTGTCGACATCTCGAACCCGGCCTCCCCGCAGATACTCAGTAATCACAAAACGTTGGGTCAGGCGAAGATCGGCGCCGTATATGAGAATCGTGTCGTGCTCATCGACCACATGGAGGGCATGGTGATGGTCGATATCTCTGACGAATCGGCTCCGATTGGGGCTGGCTCGTTCTTTCTGGACGGCTATGCTCGCGACGTCGTGACCTCCGGCAACATGGCCTATGCCACTGATTCGCCGACCGGCCTATATGTGTTCGACCTGTCCCGACCCGGCGAGCCGGACCCGGTCGGCATCCTGCATGCCCCGGCTTCACCTCGGTTCATCGAGGTGCAGCGTGAGGTGGGCGAGCCGTCCGGGATCCTCGCTGGGGCGGGGGCAGGGCAGCTGCAGATTTACGACGCCACCAACCCTGCGGCGCCGATGAGGGCGGCCACCTTCGAGACTCCCGGCCGGGCCGCGCGGGTGGCGATGTCTGGTTCACACGTCTTTGTCGCCGACACCCAGTCAGGCGTCACCATCGTCGACATCTCGACGCCCTCCGCGCCCACGGCCGCCGGCACGTTCGCGACCGAGGCGCCGGCTCGTGACATCGCCGCCACCGACACGCATGTGTTTGTCGTGGTCGGCGCCGGTGAGCGACAAGAGGGGGAGACCGAGGTGCTGATTCTCAGCCAGGGCGTGTAGCCTACCGGGCTCGCCACGGTCCCGTGCGGACGGCGGTCTCGCGCGAGCGGTTAGGGCTCTGACCAGAAGAAACTGCCCACCTGGGCCGCCGGGGCATCCCGCCCGCCGGCGTTGTTCGTCGCTTGCATACTCCCGGTATGCGCGCTCCTCGCGCCTTGTCGGGCGGGCGCCGCGACGTCCCAAGTGGCCAGCTTCTTCTGATCAGAGCGCTTAGAGCGGGGGAGCGTCCTCCCGCAGACGAACGCGGACCCCCCAATCGGGAGCATCCTCAGGCGCAATCCACCAGCTTCCGCTGAACGGCGACAGCGTCCCGAGGTCGCCGTCGTTGTCCAGACCGTCGCCGCCGACCCCGTAGACGGTGTAGCTGTCCGAATTGCGCCGGTATCGCAGTAGCCCGTCGGTCAAGGGGTCCACAAACCGCCAATGATCGTCCAATTCGGTGAGACGCTCCGGAAGCTCCTGTTCTGCTCGGCGAAACTGTTCGATGGCAACGACCGCGCGGAGGACCGAAGCCAGGGTGGACTGCTGCGCAGCATGACGGGCCACTGACCGATAGAAACCAAAATCGAGCACCCACTCGAGGGTGGACAACAGTCCCGACCGGCCCGGTCTCGAGTCGGTGGGGGAGACTCCACCGGTGGTCGCGTCTATTGCGTGCAGTCGGTCCCGCCACGGTTGCCGAGCCGCGGCGATGAGCGCATCGAATTGCGCGAGGCGGCGGTTCGTCTGGTGCTGGGTCCACGGCCGCTGTAGGAACGACACGACCCGGCCGTGGCCGGTCAGCGACCGCCCGCTTCTCAAGTGCCGCCACACCTGGTCGATGAACAACGCCTGTTCCGTTTCCCAGGACAGCGCCAGGGCATCGACCTCAGCCGCCGGAATCAGAAGCGCGTCGAGGGCAGCGAGTGCCCGGCTCGACGGCGGAGCCAAGCCGAGCGTCAGACCAGTGAGGAGTGCCGACTGTTGCAGGCTTTGGCTCCGGAAGGTTGCGCCGAATCGGCCGTCCGACGCAGACGCGTCGAGCAGTGAGACCAGATCGCCAACAAGCGCCAGGGCGCCGTCGCCGTCACCGTCAGCCACACGCGAAAGCGCCGCGGCGGCCAGCAGTTGCGGTAGTCCGTGGAGCGGCGCATACCGGAAACGACCCGGGGAGCGGAAGCCGTCGAACCGCAGAGACTGCGCGTCACGCATTAGGCGTAGCGCGTCCAGATGCTCGGCGGCGAACGCGCCAACCTGGCGGCGGGTGTCCACGTCACCGAGGGCGCCTCCGCGAGCGGCGCGAAGAGACGCCAGGGTGGCGGTGTACCATTCGGGCCGATCGACGAGGAACTCCGCGGCTGCCAGGTAGTATCGCGCCGCACTGCGGACCGACGTGCCGTCGACCCTGCCGGCCGGGCGGTTCCTTACTAATGACCCGTCCGCGGCCTCGCGCCGTGCCGCGGTCGCTTAGACGAGGCGGTTGAATCGACGCGCCTCGATGTACACCCACGCTTCCCGACCGCACAGCACCACGAGCAGAAGCAGGCAGAACGCCAGGACGGGGAGCCGTCCCCAGGGGGTCCGTGTCGTCGCGTGCATCATTCCGCCCTCACCCCCGCCAACGGATCTGGTCCCTGGCACGACGGTTGCGAGTCGGCCGAGAGCCCGTCGCCCAGAATGACGGCGGTTCGCTGTTCGACGCGGGAGGTTGCCCAACTCAGACCGACGGTGGTCAGCGCCAGCAGGGCCGCCGTCGCCCAGAGCCAGCGCGGGGCGCCGGGCGGCACGATCCGATATCGTAAGTCCGCCGGGGGGGCGGCGGGACGATACCGGCGCAACCGAGCTTCGATCAACGCGTCCGTCCCGTGTTCGTCGTTGGTCATCATGCGATGCGCCCCGTATCTTTCCGCTTGCCGCCCAACCGGACCGCCAGTTTGTCGAGCGCGTATCGATAGCGGCTCGACGCGGTGTTGATTGACACCCCGGTGATGTCGGCGATCTCAGCGAAGGTGTATCCCTCGTACACCTTGAGGTGCACGACCTCCCGCTGGTCCGGTGGCAAGGCGCCAAGCGCCTGTTCCAGCATGACCCGGTCGTCCTGGAGCGCCGGACCAGACGGCTCCAGCAGCGGTAAGCGGTCATCCGCCTCGCGACGCACGGGCTGAGGGCGCCGAAGCCAGGAGAAGCACTCGTTCCGGACCGCCTGACGGAGGTAGGCGCGCGTGGTGTGGACCGCCTCGGCCGATGGACCGCGCCGGAGCAGCCGCACGAACACCTGATGCAGGACATCCTCGGCCACCGCGGCGTTACCCACAATCATCAGCGCGTGGCGATACAGCGCGGCGCCATGCTCGTCGTAGGCGCCGGCGACCTAGGAGTGTCGAGGCACGGTCGGTAGTCTTGCGCCGGTATCCGATGTCGACCAGTCGCCGCTCTCTCTGAGACGCATGAGGAGCGTGGTTTTGTGCAACAGCTTACCCGGGGCTGCCCCCGACCCGGTCGAGGTCTTGTCTCCTGGCTGCATCGCACGCCGTCCACGCGGGCATCGGGCCCGTTCCAGGCCGTGTTGCGAACCGCTCACGCGAACGGTACGTGGGCGCCGCGCGTCAGCTCCGTATGGTCTGGCGAGGGACGGGATCGATGTGGCGAGACTATCGCCGCGTGGTCGATGGGTTCGGCGGGACGTATTTCAGGAGGGCGCCCCCGAAGGCGACAACCGCGCCATAGACCGTACCGTCGGAGGCGACCGCGACACCCTCTGGATTTGAGCCGTTGATGAACGCGACCAGCGACCCATCGCGAAGGTTCCCAATCCGGATTCCATACTCCCATCCCGGATGCTGGCCGTTTCGCGATGACGCGGAGTCGGCGACGTAGACGGTGTCGTCATCGGCGATATGGAGACCGCTCGGTCGGCTGTACTGGTAGAACGTTTCGATGAACGTGCCGTCGGGGTCGAACACCTGCAGTCGATCGTTGCCACGGTCGGCGACCACCACGCGGCCCCGCGAGTCGAGGTCGATGGCGTGGGGCGTCTGAAACTGGCCCGGTCCGGAACCGTGTGAGCCCCACTCCGTGAGATAAGTGCCGTCGGGTGCGAACTTGACGACACGCGCGGTCGTGTGCGGTCCGGCACCGGGGAACTGGCCGCCGTGGCCGTCGGCCACGTAGATGGTGCCGTCGCTCGCCACCACCACGTCGCACGGCTGGTCGAGGGTGTCCGTGCCAGCCGCGCCGACGCCGGGTGTGCCCAGCGTCATGAGCAGCTCGCCCCCAGGGCTGAACTTCATGACGACGTGTCCCTTGCCGTCTCGTCGCGGGTCCGTGCCATCAGGCCCCTGCGCATCGGTGACCCACACGTGGCCGTCATGGTCGATATGCAGTCCGTGAGGCTGAATCATCAGGCCAGCGCCGAAACTGGCGACGAGTTGTCCCGCCGAGTCGAACCGAAGCACCGGGTCGAGGTCCAGGCCGGCGCACGTATTGGCGCCGCATCGCTCGGCGACCCACACGTGAGCGCCGTCCCGGTCCATGTCCAGACCCCCCGTAGAGCCCCACTGGCGACCGGCGGGCAGCGTGGCCCAGTCATCAATCGTCGCGTACGGGTTGGGTGCGTCGTTCTGTGGGGCGATGTCGCGCTGGCCCAGGGTCAGACCAGCCGTGTCCACCAGCACAACCGCGGCCACAGCGAGGACCAGAGTCTGCGTTGCCGACCAGGCTCGTGGATGGTTCATGGCCGAACCGTACCATGGAACGCTGGTCGCGACCACGCCTGGCGATACCGACAACTGGTGTCCGGACAGCTGCCTCCCAGGTCTATAATTGGGCCCTCGTCAACGAGGCTTGGGCGACCGCGAAGTGGCGAGACGCATCCACCGCGGAGAAGCGAACGGAATGTGACATGCAGGGTTGGATTCGAGCGGGTGTCGTCTGTCTGATCGTGGGGCTCGTCCTCGGGGCGCCCGACGACACGCTCGCACAGCCGGCCGAGGCCTCGTGGGACCCAGTGGCGGCGGCAGCCTATCTGGATGAGCGACAGGCGTGGTGGATGGACTGGCCGACGGCCGCCAGGGACCACGGCACCTCCTGTGTGTCCTGTCACACGACCGCTCCGTTCGCGCTGGCCAGAACCGCGCTTCGCCAGACCGACGGGCCCGGGGCCGTAGAAAGTCGGATGCTGGCCAACGTCGAAACCCGTGTCAGCGCGTGGGACGAGGTCGAGCCGTTCTACACCGACGAAAAATACCGTGCCGGCAAGAGCCTCGAGTCGCGGGGGACGGAGGCGATTCTCAACGCGCTGATCCTGTCGAATCGTGACGCGGCGAGCGGGACGTGGAGCCCGACCACCCGGCAGGCGTTCGACAACCTGTGGGCCCTGCAGCGCACCGACGGGCCGATGTCCGGTGGTTGGCCGTGGCTCGACTTCAGCCTCGAGCCGTGGGAGTCGCCGACCGCCCCGTTCTTCGGCGCCGCTTTGGCGGCCGTTGCCGTCGGGACGGCCCCCGACGGGTATGTGTCGAGTCCGGGTGTCGCGCCCCATGTTGCCCGCCTTCGCGACTATCTCAGCCGCACCGCCGACAGCCAGCATGTGTTCAACCGACTGATGGCGCTCTGGGCGTCGGCCGCGTTGCCCGAGACGCGTACCGGTACCCAGCTGCGGTCGACCGTGGACGACGTGATGCGACTCCAACAGGCCGATGGCGGTTGGAGCCTCTCGTCATTAGGCCCGTTCGAGCGAAGCGATGGCACGCCGGTCGACGCGGCGAGTGACGGCTATGCCACCGGGTTAGTGACCCTGGCGCTTCAGCGCTCTGGTATGGCCAGCCGGCCTCACGATGACGCCTCGCTGCAACGCGGGCTCGACTGGCTGCGCCAGCACCAGGGCCCCGATGGCTCGTGGCCCGCGTCGTCGTTGAACAAAGAGCGAGACCCCGACTCTGATCGGGGCCGGTTTATGCGCGACGTCGCCACGTCCTACGCCGTCCTCGCGCTGACCGCCGAGCCGTAACCGTCAGACGCGGTGGCTTCGGGGTCACCCCGGGGCTGGCGGTGGGGAGCGGGCATCTGGGTCTGCGAACCGTCGGAGACGAGCCGGAATGCCGGTGCCGGCGCTGGTGAGGACCGTGCGCGGGCGCGGAGTTTTACCGCCGGCTCTCGGGTCAGGTCTGCGCTCGCT
The DNA here is from genome assembly GCA_963577695.1 of Vicinamibacteria bacterium. GTDB lineage: Bacteria > Acidobacteriota > Vicinamibacteria > Vicinamibacterales > UBA8438 > UBA8438. Next base: position 8,609 of record CAUZAY010000183.1, read on the forward strand.
TTTCCCCCGGTGCCGGGATCAGGCACTCCGTTAGCCCGCGCGGAGCGTCCCAAGGGCCAAGGTGAATAGAGCGCGGCTCGTCGACCGGTTCGCGGACCGAGATGC
>CAUZAY010000184.1:0-8643 GCA_963577695.1 Vicinamibacteria bacterium
CAGCGAACCCAAGGGCCCCCTTGCCGGCCGCACGCACGACGCACCACAGCGCGGTGGCGCGGAGTGTAACTCGCAGCCAGTCAGAAGGTCAAGAAAACAGGAACCGTCCCGCGTGCCGGCGCAATCGGCGCCATCCTTGGGCGAGTGAGGTCACACTCACCAGGATGCCCCCGAGGCTAAGCCCGATCACCACCAGGTCCCAAAGCGGGCGTTTGGAATACAAGAACGGAAAGTCGAGGCTGTGAAAACCATGGTACAGCCAGCGATTCAGCCGCGTGAGACGCTCCTCCTTTCGAGCAATCGAGCCCCGGTGCGGATCGAAATAGAGCCAGGTGGCGGCCGGGTCGTCATAGCGTACGCGCAGCACGGGCAACCGGCGCCGGTCCTGGCGGTCGTAGTAGTACGAGTCGTAGCTTCGCAGCCAGGTCGCCTCGACGACCGACGCTCCTGGCATGGCCGTCGTGACGACCTCGTCAAATGCCGCGTTCTCGAACCGCTCGAACGCACCCTCCTCGGGACGGAGGACCGACACCAGCCGCTGATCGGCAGACCGTGTCGCCAGCGTGGCCAGGGTGGTTGGCAGCGTCGCGGGATCGGGCCGAGGCCTCGGGTCCCTGGCCAGGAGATACGGCTCCCCGAGAAAGTGCAGGACCTCGAGCTCTTTCGGCTCAAACGCGGTGGCGATGGCCGCGGCGCCGGCCCGCAACTGCGACACCGTGAGGGGGCCGAGCCGCGGGGCGCCGCCGGTCACCGCCTGGCGCTGGAGACGCGTCGGGGCGGTGCCGGGGTGCCAGCTCCACGGCTCCATCGACAGGCCGCCGCTGAAGACCCACGTGAACGTGACAAGCCCGAACGCCAGGCCACCGTAGTGGTGCCACCGCATGAGGCCGGCATAGGGCGAATGCGACACGCCGCCCCTCAGTCGATACACGCCAGACACCGACAGCCGCCAGAGCCCCCACACGACCCCCGAGAGACACAGTACGCAGCCCAGGACCGAGAGCCAGATAACGAGGTCGGACCACAGGGCCGCCTGGGCGCGGATCGGCGTGAAATACAGCCAGTGCAGCACGGCCCCGGCATAGGCCCAGCGGCGTGACGCACGCGTCGTGCGCATGACCGGTTCGGCGGTTCGGTCGGACACGTAGACTACGGTGTCGGCGTCGTCGTGCATCCGCACCCGGTGGAGCGGAAAGAACGCCAGGCTCTGCAACGTCCACTGGTCGGGCGCGCGCAGGAGCATGTCGTAGGTCGCGGTGTGAGCATGCTCCGGCATGAACCGACGGACGAGCGCCACGGCCGCCTCGGCGGACAACCCATCGGCGAGCTCCCCGGTGTCGGCATAGGCCAGTGTCCAGCCGCCGCCGCCGGCGAACCGATACACCGCCCGGTCTCCGTGCATCCCGACCAGAATCCTCGATGGGGTGAATCCGGCCTGCACCGCGGCCTCACTGACCCCGACCGTCGCCCGCGAGAGGTCGAGCGGTGGCGCGCCGCCCAGCCGCTCATCGTCCGTGAGCGCGGGCATCCCGGCGTACATCAGCACGATGCCGGACACGAACCAGCAGATAAAGAGCAGGCTGCCGGCAATGCCAAGCCAGCGATGGAGGTAGATGAGGACGCGACGCAAAAAGGTAGACGAACCGGGCACCGGTCTTAGGGCTCCAACCAAAATAAACTGCCCACCTGGGCCGCCGGGGCATCCCGCCCGCCGGCGTTGTTCGTCGCTTGCATACTCCCGGTATGCGCGCTCCTCGCGCCGTGTCTGGCGGGCGCCGCGACGCCCCAAGATGGCCAGCCTAGTTTGGTCAGAGCCCTTACTCCACGCGTGTAAAGACGATTTCGGACCGGCCACCGGACTCATGGTCGCCCCGCTCCGCGACGATGTCTTCGTTCCAGGCCAGCCCGAAGCCGTCGGCCAGGGGCACGATGGCCGGAATCAGTGATGCCGTGGCGTTGTCGGTGAGGCGGCGGGCCGGCTCGAGTGGCGCTCCACTCGGGTCGAACGTCTGGAAGTACACCTCATGCTGCCCATCGTGATCATCCGACCAGGCGAGCCCGATCCGCCCCCCGTTCCAGTTGACGTAGGCCCCGATCGATTCGCCGACGGTCTGCGTCACCCGCCGCGCACCAACACCCACGTCGGCGAGGTCGTCGAGCGAGCCGCCGAACATATAGACCTCTCGATTGCCATCCCGCTCGTCGAACCATGTCAGGGCGAGACGCCCCTCAGACAAGGCCAGGTCCGGATACTTCGAGGCGAATCCGTCGTCATCGGTCAACTGGAGCACGACGGGTCCGGATGGCAGCAACCGCACCAGAAACAGCTCCTCTCGCTCGGTACCGACGGCGGCATCGAACACCAACCACGGCCGTCCCTGTTCGTCGAGCACTCCGTTCATGTTCCAGGTGGTGTCCCCGGCCGGAGCCAGCAGTGCCGGCGCCGTGACCGCCTGACCGTCCTCGTCGAGCCACTGCCCGTACACCGCACTCGTCCCGTCAGCCGCCGGCTCGATCCACGCGCAGAACATCGTGGTGCCGCGCACGAGCACCAGCGGGTTCCGCGCCTTGGTGTCTCGGGTGGCGTTTTCCGGGCTCGAGACGGGCAGCGAGCGCAGCCAGGTCCGCGTCCCGTCGCGTGCCCATCGACCCACGCGTGACTCCAGCCGTCCATCCGACGAACGGTCGTACCAGGCCACGACGAGCGAGTCGTCCAAGAGCGCCACGTCGGCCTCATACGACAACCGTTGATCGTCAGTCAGTCGCCACTCCGGGCCGGTCGGGCGCCCGTCGGGGTCGAGTCGGCGCGCGTAGATCTCGGGATTGCCGTCGCGCGTGTCATGCCAGGCCGCAGCCAGACCTGCATCCGACACCGCGAGACTGACCTCATAGGCGCCCTGACCGCTCTGACTGATGTGATGAATGTGCAGTGGGACGGGGACCGGGGCGGAGCATGCGCTCAACGCGACCACCGAAAAAGCAAGGCAACAGAGTGACCGCATCATCCCCGGCGTCGCCGGAGGCGCCAGACGGCCAGCAGACCGAGTATGGGCGCCCCGACCCAGACGGCGTCCCACACGCCGGCCTCCCTGACCGCATCGGATGTCGGAGCGAGCGGGGTCTCGCCCCGTCGCTCTGCCATCCTCAGGCCCTCGATGTTCTCGGTGTAGCGTGGCCCCGATTCGTTCCGACGGACAAATGCCTCCAAGGCTCGCGCCGCACTCTCGATGTCCGTGCCGATCGCCTCTTCCATCGCCGCTTGGAACTGTTCGAGCGCCGGCACGGGCACACCGTTCCGTGCCCCCTCCTCCAGCACGTACTCCAGCAGCCGCGCATTGCCACAGGTGTGGTCGGCGCAGCCCACGCCGTGCGTGACGACGCTGTCGACGTACTCCCTCAGCAGTCGGGACCGTGTCGCGTCGTCGGCGTCCCAGTAATCCTTCCGGATCGTCTCGATCATGCGGGCGGTCATGTCCTGGAACGCGAAGGGCGAGTTGTCGTCGAAGAACGCGTCCATGCCTAGGTCGTGCTTGTCCTCGACATACACGGCGAATGTCTCCTGCCACATGGCGTCGTCGACCACGTCGCTGACCGTCGCGTCCCAGCCCCAGAGATATTCGACGAACGCCTTCATCTCGCCGGCCCCGGCGTAGCCCTCTTTCTGCATCCCCTCGACCCAGGTCGGGTTGACGTAGCGGGAGCGGAACTCGGTCCCGATGAACTTGTCGATCGAGGTCATCTCGGGCTGACCCGGGTCGCGCGTGTTGGTCACGACGATCTCCGGGGTCTCGCCATCGAGATTCCGCACCGCGGCGGCCAGTCCGCCGGCGTACATGAAGAAGTCGTCGTTGTCGAGTGCGCCGTACAGCATCGTCGAGCTCGAGTGCACGACCTTCTCGGTGCCGGACAGCGCCAACCGGAACACGTCCTCCATCGGCTCGCCCCAGAACCCGTTGCCGTATCCGTGACCCATCTTCGAGAGATACTCGTTCGCCATCCCGGCATCGGTGTCCCAGGTGCCGCTGGCGGCCGCAATGCCAGCCGTGTTCAGGTTGAACGACCCGGGTGGCTCATCGAAGATCCTGACCCCGGCCCGCCGATCGGCCTCCTCTTCGTCGTAGCCGTTGTCGATCAGCGTCGCCTTGGTGCTGAGGTAGTGGCGTCGTACGTAGTTGTCCGCCTCTTCCAGCATCTTCACCAGCTGCACCGCCCGATCCATCAACAACGTGACGTTGTTGAACATCCCCTCGGCGGCCGACGCGATGACGATGTCGACACGGGGCCGGCCCAGCACTCGCTGCGGCACCACCTCGACGTCCACGACCTTCCCCCGCGCGTCCCACACCGGGCGGGTCCCCAACAGGTGAAAGATCTGTGACTCGAGAATGCCCTCGTGACGCATCGTCTCGTCGCCCCAGATGACGAACGAGACCTTCTCGGGATAGCGGCCATGCTCGTCCAGATGCTGCTCGAGCATCTGGTCGGCCATGTAGGCGCCGAGCTCCCACGCGGCCGGCTTGGGGACCTTGTCCGGGTCGATGCCGTAAAAGTTCTTGCCCGTCGGGTAGGCGTCGGGGTTCCGAATCGGCTCGCCCCCGCCGCCGACGGGCACATACCCCCCGGCCAGCGCCCGCACCAGGGAGTCGAGCTCGCGCGGCGCCGACTCGACAATCCGACGCTCCATGTCCTCGGCCAGAATCTCCGCGTCGTTTGGAAGCAGGTCGCGATCGACGGAGACGATCGCCCCGACTGTACTCGCGCGCATCTCGGCATCGGGCGTCCGTCCGAACGCGTGGAGTCCATAAGGGATGAACTGCCCACGCAGGTCGACCAGATACTCCTCGATCTCGTGCATCAGGTCGTGATCGATCTCGTCGCCCCCGGTGCCGACGTCGATCCCCAGATCCTTGACGATGCCGATCGCGGTGACCTGCTCGCGAATCTGGGTGGCGTAGGCCGCGGCGAGTTGCTCGTTCTTGTGCAGGTTGTTGTGGTAGTCGTTGACGCTCTCGCTCAGCGCGGCCAGATCCGGCAACAACCCACCTTCGGTGAACGGCGGCACCATGTGGTCGACCAGTGTCGCCATCCCACGACGACGGGCCACGAGCCCCTCCCCCACCACATCCACGTTGTAGATGTAGATATCCGGCAGGTCTGCCATCAGCGCGTCCGGTGCGTCGGCGTCAGACAGACCAATGTCTTTGCCGTCCAGCCACTCGAGCGTGCCGTGCGTGCCGACATGTACGACCGCGTCGGCGCGGAACCGATGCTTCAGCCAGGCGTAGGTCGCTACGTATTGGTGATGCGGGGCGAGGTCCTTGGCGTGATACAGCTTGTCGGCGTCCTCCCCCCAGCCACGCGCCGGCTGCGGCAACAGCACCACCTGTCCGAAGCGCACCAGGGGAATCACAAACGCCTGTCCGTCCGGGCCGGCTGTCGCCATCAGTGTCGACTCGCCAGGGACGCCCCAGTCAGCCAGCACCTTGTCCCGGAGGGCCGGATCGTACCCATCCAGCCATTGCTGATAGTCGGTCAGACTCACCAGCTCGGCGTCCCCCGCCGCCAGCATCTCCTCCAGCTCGCCCGGCGCATAGCCACCGACGTTGCGGGCTTCCGTGGTGATGACCTCGAGCACGCGATCAGCCGTCAGGTCGGTGGCGGGGTCGACATCACCAAGGTCGTAGCCCTCCGTCTGCAACCGACGCAACACCCCGGCGAGGGACTCGGCGACGTTCAGATAACTGGCGCCGATACCGGCCTTCCCGGGCGGATAGTTGTAGTACATCAGCGCCACACGCTTGTCTGGGTTCGCCGAGGTCTTCAGCCGGCCATACCGGATGGCGCGATTGACCGCCATGGTGACCCGCGAGGCAATCGGTCGGCGCTCGACGATGGTCAGACCCGTATCGGCGTCAAACACCCGTTCCTGGCTGCCCACCACGGTCGGCGCCACCAACCCGGACAGCTCGGGCACGGCCACCTGAAAGGTGCCCTCGAACATCGACAGGCCCTGCCGCGACTCACGCCAATCCGCCTCGCTGCGCCCGTACAGACTCACCAGGCTCACCACCGGGATGTTGAGTCGGTCGAGCGACGGCGACCCCTCGAGTCCGGCGAAGCGAAACAGAAACGCCAGCGCGGCATCGACCCGGGGTTGCCCCCGGGCATCCATCAGCAGGTTCTCGAAAGCGAGACCGGCCGGATAGCCGAAGACCGGCACCACCTCCGCGCCCCGACGCTCGACCTCGGTGATGACCGCGTCGAGCAACGCCGTGTCACCGGCGTAGTAGTTGCTCTTGTAGAAGCCAACGGCCACGCGCACCGCGCCGGGGCGACGCCGTCCGGTGGCCTGCATGAACTGGTCGAACTCGTCCCAGGTCGCAAAGACACGACCGCCGTTACCGGCCGGGTAGTAATACCCTGCCTCGAGACTTGGTTGCGGATCGGGCACGGTCATGTCCGGCACACCGGCGAAGCTCAGGCTTTGTCTCAGAAGTCCGAGTTGATTGCCGAGTCCCCAGTTCGCCCAGAACGCACGGGCCCGCTCGTCCCACACCGCCCCCTGATCGGTGTAGTGTTCGCGCGGCATCAGGCCTTCACCAACCGCCAGCACCATGCCGCCGCGGCTGACGTCACCGAGCAGGTCGACCTGGTGGGTGTCGTTGAACCGCTCGAGCATCTGCTCGTTCATGATGTCGAACAGCAGGACGTCAGCGGCCGTCATCTCCTCGGCGCCCACCTCGTCAAACATCGACTCGGTCAGGAAACTAAGCGTGACCTGGCCTCGCAGCTCAGGCTGTTCTTCGAGCAACGTCTTGAACGCCTGCAACACACCCGGAAGATTCCCGTCTGAAAACAGGTAGGCGAGACGCACCGGCTGGGCCCTGGCCGGCATGGCCACAACCACGAGGGTCAGTGCGATGAGGAGTAGCTTCAGTCGAGTCATGAGAAATGCCCAGGCCCTACGGGGGCTAATCGGGCACGTAGATGATCTGACCGTCGGCGAGGCGGTACGCGGTGCCGAGACGCTCGCCATCACCTTCCATCGTGTCGCCGGTCAACTCGTACGCGGTGATTTCCGTCCCCTCCTTGACAATGATTTCCTGAATACCGTCGGCGTTGGTCTTGACGAGCGTGACGTCGCTGTTCGGGTCAATGAGGTCGCCGATCCGGTAGACGGAAAACAGGGTGATCATCAACCCGACGATGAACACCACCGCCACGTCGAACAGGTTCGCGACGCCGGCGAGCGGGTCTTCGTCGACGGCCTCGTCGGGCAACGGAAGATGCAGAAATCTGGCCATGGTCTCGCCGTCTTACGCCTGGATCGGCAGGTCGATCTCGCCCGCGATGCGCTCCGCCAAAAACCGCTGCTCGCGAACCGTCTCGTTCACCCAGCCGTGCCGCACCATCTGGACCACAAACGCGGCCGTCCCTGATGCCAACCCCACAATCGTCGTGGTGAAGGCCACCACCATCTGCGCCGCCATCGCATCGAGATTCCCGGTCGTCAGCGACGCCAAGGCCGTGCCCATCGGAATCAACGTGCCGAGCAGTCCCAGACTCGGTCCGACTCGCACCAGAAGCCGTGACCCGGTGAGCGTGCGGCGCACCTGTTCTTCGCGCTCGAGCACTACATTCTCTAGACCGCCAAACTGAAACGACTGCTTCACCCGCTCGGCGGTGACGTCGCGAACCAGGGCGCGCAGCGGCACCGGCAATTCCTTCAGCCGTGTCTGATCCGCCTCGAGGACCAGGCCCGCATCTATCCATCGTGACAGGTTGAAACCACGTCGCTCTCGGCGCCGCTCCAGAAACTCGAACGCGCACCCGCCGGCCATGAACACCGCCGCGGCGACGCACACACATAGCAATGCGATCACCGGCAGCCGTAGGACCTGACTCAGCGCGAATAGCCCGTTCTCAAGTAGTCCCAGCACCATACATTTGGTTCCCTACCGACGCCGCCAGAGTGAATGGACACCGCCCAGCGTCATCGCCCCGACACCGGCCACATACAACCAGGTCGGCGTCTGCCCGGAGGCGGGGACGCCGGTAGGCGCGGTCAGGGTGGTCGCAGACCCCCACCCGGTCGTCACGACCGGGCCGGCGGCCACCAGCAGCCCAACGGCGCACACGGCGAACAGCGCTTCCTCGGTGACCCGCAGCGGCGCAAAGGACGTTCGCCGCACCGAGAGCCAAGCGGACAGGCCGGGGATGACGGCGCTCATCACGAGCGCCGGCGCAAGCGGCCACCCCTCCCGATGGAGCCAGGCCGCCCAGAGGCCGGCCAACAGGCCCGCAGCCGCCACCCCAACGGATCGCCAGCCGGGACGTACCAGGCGGCTCGCCGCCACCGACGCGACCAGCGCACCGGTCAGCCCCGGTTCGGGCTGCAGCCAGACCGCCGCGACGACGAAGCCGGTCGCCAAGAGCCCGACATCCTGCCACCGGCGCGTCATCGCCGCGGCGAAGACGGTGGCCGCCAGCACACACGCCAGTCCGACCGCGTGAGTCAGCACTAGTCCCCTGCCACCGTAGTTCGTTGCCTACGTCGCCAGCGGGGCATCCCGCCTGAATGCGTTGTTCCGCGGTCACAAATACCCAATTTGCTCCCTTGTCACGCCTGTTCAGCCGCGCGCC
>CAUZAY010000185.1:0-8567 GCA_963577695.1 Vicinamibacteria bacterium
CCTGCGCGGGGTTCGGATGCTCCAGACTCCGGACTATACGACCGCGGCCACCTTCTCGACGGTGAAGATTTCGACGGCATCACCAATTTTCAGGTCGGCGTAGCGTTCGAAGGCCAGACCGCACTCCAGGCCGTTCTTGACTTCGTTCACGTCGTCCTTGAATCGTCGCAACGAGCCGAGCCGGCCTTCGTGGATCACGACGTTGTCTCGAAGCAGCCGAGCCTGCGTGTCGCCGGCTCGATTGATCTTGCCAGCCGTGACCAGACAACCGGCGGCGGCGCCAAACTTGGGCACCTTGAAAATCTCGCGAACCTCCGCCGTGCCGACCTGGACCTCCTTGATGGTCGGATCGAGCAACCCGGCCATCGCCTTCTTGATCTCCTCTGTCACGTCGTAGATGACGCGATGGAGTCGAATATCGATTTCCTCCCGTGCGGCCATGGCCAGCGCGTTCCGGTCAGGTCGGACATTGAACCCGACGATGATGGCGTTGGAGGCTGCCGCGAACACGACATCGCCCTCATTGATGGCTCCGGCGACACTGCTGAGGAGCCGCACCTTTACCCGGTCGTCACCCAGCTTGCTCAGCGCGTCGGCGAGTACCTCGGCCGAGCCTTGAACGTCCGCCTTCACGATGATCGGGAGTTCCTTGGTGCCGCCTTCGGCGATCTGCTGCTGCAACGATTCCAGGGTCAAGCGACCGCGCCGGGCGCCAAGTGTCTTGGCCTTTTCCTGACTCTGGCGAAGGACGGAGATCTGGCGGGCCTTGGCCGCGTCGTCTACCGCCTGGAACGTGTCGCCGGGCTGCGGCAATCCCGTCAGACCCAGCACCTCGATCGGGCTCGACGGACCGGCTTCTTTCTGCTTGTTGCCACGGTCGTCAATGAGTGCCCGTACCTTGCCGACAATCGACCCGGCGATGAAGTTGTCGCCGGCATGCAACGTGCCGTCCTTGACGAGCACGGTGGCGACGGGCCCACGCCCGCGGTCGATCTTCGCCTCGAGCACCGTGCCGCTCGCGCTTCGCTTCGGATTGGCTTTGAGCTCTGCCAGCTCCGTGACCAGCAACACCATTTCGAGCAACAGATCGAGGTTCTCTTCCTTCTTGGCGGAGACTTCGACCGTGACGGTTGTCCCGCCCCAGTCTTCGGCGGTCAACCCGAGTTCCGAGAGCTCCGTCTTGACGCGCTCGGTGTTCGCGTTCGCCTTGTCGATCTTGTTGATGGCGACGATGAGTGGCACCCCCGCCGCCTTCGCGTGCTCGATGGCCTCCTTCGTCTGAGGCATGACCCCGTCGTCTGCCGCGACCACCAGGATGACGATGTCGGTCACTTGGGCGCCACGCGCACGCATCAACGTGAACGCCTCGTGGCCAGGGGTGTCAAGAAACACGATGCGTTTGTTCTTGGTCTCGACCGAGTAGGCGCCGATGTGCTGGGTGATACCGCCCGCCTCGCGTTCGGCCACGCGCGACTTCCGGATGGCATCGAGCAACGTGGTCTTGCCGTGGTCGACGTGGCCCATTACCGTGACAACGGGAGCCCGCGGAACGAGGTCACCCTCTTGGGTGGCCGTTGATTCGACTTCGACCACCTCTTCTTCGTACGATCGCATCTCGACGTCGGCGCCGAATTCGCGCGCCACCATGGTGGCGATCTCGGTATCGAGTGTCGTATTGATGTTCATCATCATCCGACGCTCGATCAGCTTCTTGAGCACGTCCTTGGCCCGAAGTTCGAGCTTGTCGGCGAGGTCCTTTACCGTCATGCCCTCGGCGAGCGTGATCGTCCGCGTGATCGGCGGCGGCGGCGCCGGCGTGTACGGAGCGGACGGACGTGGTGGCCGCCGCTTGCGACCGCCTGGTGGGCGAGGCGGTGGTCTGAACTGCGGTCGGTATCCGACCGCAGGGGTGTTCGGGCGCATCGCGGGGCGCGGGGGGACAGCCCTGACCCCGCCGGCCGGCGCACTCGGTCGCGGCGCGGCCGCGATCGGACGTGACCCGGGTCGTGGGCCCGCCGGTCGCGGCATCGCGGCGGTGCCAGTCGGTGCCGCCGGCGTGGGCCTGGTCGGCACGATGGTGGTCTTCGGCTGTGGCGGCTCGAGCGAGGGCGCCGTTTCCTCGACGCGCAACCTCATCGTTGGTGGTACGACTCGGCCCGTGGGGGGCACCGGTGTCGCCGCGATGGGCGGCGTCGGCGTCGACGTGGCGGCTGCCGCCGGAGCGGACGGTGTCTCTGACTCTGGCGGCGGCACTGGCGCACTGTCGTCGGTGGCCGGAGGCACCGGCGTGGGTGGAGCGGGCGCCGGTGCGTCTGGCACCGTAGCGGCGGGCGTCGGAGCAGGAGTCGTCGCCGCGTCGGGCAGCGTGGCCGTCGGCTGCAACGGCGCGGTCGGAACTGCGGCCGGGTCTTCGATCTTGAGCGATCGTGCGCGCAGCCTCGGTGCGCCCGACGGACGGGGCGCGGGCGGCGGCGGCTCGTCCGGTGGAGTTGGCTCCGGAACCGGTGTCTCGGCTACGGGTGGTTCGACAACAGCCTCGCCCACCTCCTCGGTTTCCACCGGGGGTACGACGATCGGCGCCCTGACCAGTCGCGGCGGGCCCAGCCGTGGCCGCGTCGCCGGCTCAGGTGTTCTTGCGCTCTTCGCACTCTTTCGGCCCTTCCTGGACGAGGCCGCCTTCTGCGAGAACAGGGGACCTGTCGGCAGGCTCACGTCGCGTTCGCGCGCCAGACGCTCGGCGAACTGCCTCGCGACGATTTCCTCGATGGTGCTCGAGGCACTCTTTACCTCGATGCCATGCTCCCGCTTGAGAAGGTCCATGACCTCCTGACTCGGGATGCCGAGCACCTCCGCGACCTTGTAAATCCGGATCGTGGCCAACCTGTGTCCTCTGTTTCGCCGCTACGTTTCGTTCAGTCGCCTTCTCGCGAAGGTTCGCTGTCGTTGGGCTCCGACTCGGGTGCGGCCTCGTCGCCTGGGCCACCTGAGGCGTCGCTGACGGACTCGTCGTTGCCTCCCGGGCCTCCCGGGCCTCCCGGGTCCGTCGGAGTCCCGGCGTCCTCCGAGTCGCTCGCCGTCATCTCATCGTCGGCGGTCTCAGCCGCCGATTCGGGCTGTGCGATCACCGGCAGAGCGGGGGGGGCGGGTGCCGTGCCAGGCAGCGGATCTATCCCCTCTTGCGGTACCGCCTCGGTCGTTCCGCTTCCGACGGCGCCACCGGCCGCCATCGTGGCTGCTTCGGCGCCCTGTCGCAGCGCTTCGGCCGCGCCCTCAGACAGACCCAGTACCTCGCTCAATTCGGATGCGCTCGCTGACACCATCCGCTCGACGGTTTCGATACCGGCCGCGTTGAGTTTCTCGACCATCTCCTCGTCGAGCCCCGGCACCGACAGCGGAGCCGGCTCTGCTCCGAGGTCGTCGAATTGGGCCTCGACTTCGCGGCGTTTCTCCTCTTCACTCTTGATGTCGATTTTCCAACCGGTCAGCTTTGCGGCCAGCCTGACGTTTTGACCCTTCTTGCCAATAGCCAGAGATAGCTGCCGGTCCTCGACGACCACTTCGATGACCCGATCCGCCTCGTCCACCACCGATACGCGCTGGACTCGCGCCGGGCTGATCCCGTTGGTGACGAACGTGGCGGGGTCATCCGACCACTCGACGATGTCGATCTTTTCGCCGCGGAGCTCGCGAATGATGGCCTGCACCCGCGTGCCCTTCATCCCGACACAGGCACCCACAGGGTCGACTTCACGTTCGCGCGAGGCCACGGCGACCTTGGCCCGATCGCCCGCCTCTCGGACGGCGCCGCGAATGACCACGGTGCCGTCATATATTTCCGGTACTTCCTGTTCGAACAGCTTGATGAGCAACACCGGGTCCGTGCGCGACAAGATGATCTGCGGCCCTTTGGTGTTCTTGTTCACGTCTTTGATCACGGCGCGGACGCGGTCACCGGTGGTGTAGTTCTCGGCCCGCGACTGCTCTCGGCGCGGGAGCAGGGCTTCGACACGTCCGATTTCTACGACGATATCTCCGCTCTCGAAGCGCTTTACCAGCCCGTTGATGACTTCGCCGACGCGTTCGCTGAACTCGCCGAACACATTGTCGCGTTCGGCCTCTCGAACCTTCTGAAAGATGACTTGTTTCGCCGTCTGCGCCGCGATGCGGCCCAGCACGTCGGTCGGTTTGGGGAATTCGATTTCCATCCCCGGCTCGGCCTCTTCGCCGTACAGCTCCCGCGCCTCGGCCAGCGAGATCTCCGCGGCAGGATCCGTGACCTCCTCGACAATCTGGCGCACGGCAAAGAGCTCGACCTGCCCGGTGTCCGGGTTGAACTTGGTGCGCAGGTTTTCGTCTGCCTTGTAGTACTTGCGCGACGCCGTCAGCACGGCGTCTTCGATGGCCGTGATGACGACATCGGCCTCGATGCCCTTTTCCTTGGCCAGCGACTCAATGGTTTGCTGTAACGCGTTGTTCATGAGGCTTCCTGTCGACCGCTAAATCTCAACCTCGAGTTGTGCGCGCGCCACCGCCGTGCCTGGAACCCGGCGCGTTGTCTTGCCGTCCTCAATCACGATAGTGCGGTCGTGCACATCAGCGATGCGACCCGACACGAACCGCTGTCCATCGACCAACTCGTTCGTCACGATTTTGACTCTCCGGCCGACAAACCGCTGAAAATCATCCAAGCCGCGAAGTGGTCGATCCAACCCCGGCGACGACACTTCGAGTGTGTACTGTTGCTCGAAGGCGACCTCTGCATCGAGAATTGCGCTGACATCCACACTGACGGTCGCGCAGTCGCTCACCGTCACGTTCTCTTCGCCCTCGCGGGTGTGTTCCGGTTCGGGCGACCCGACCCGGTCGATCACGATGCGCAGCACCCAGCCAATCGACTCCCGTCGAAACTGCAAGTCGAAGAGTTCGAGCCCATGACTGCGGGCGACCCGCTCAGCGATGTGCCGAACGGCGCTGAGACGATCAGTCGGTGACTCCGACACTGACAGCGCCTTGTCTCGCGATTACACGACGATAAGGGCGTGAGGCCTGCCCAGGTGGCGCCTCAGCGGACCAGCCACCAAGCGGCCCAGATCCGCCCGAAAAACAAAAAGCGGGCCAAAACGCCCACTCGTTGTTCATCACAGGGAACGTAACCGTGGAACTATATCACGGGAAGCCGGGGCCAGCCCGTCTCGGTGCGTCGCGGAACTTTCGCCACGGGTTGCTCGAGCCGTTACGGGGTCAGGCGGTTGAGCAACCGTGGGTACGGAATCGTTTCGCGGACGTGCTCGAGACCGCAGATCCAGGCCACCACGCGCTCGATGCCCATGCCGAATCCAGAGTGTGGAACGCTCCCGTAGCGTCGCAAGTCCAGATACCACTCGAAGGCCTCCTGCGGCAGCTCGTGCTCCCGGATCCGTTGGAGGAGCAGGTCAAGGTCATCGAGGCGTTGGCCGCCCCCGACGATCTCCCCATAACCCTCCGGGGCCAGAATGTCGACGGAGAGCGACAGATCCGGCCGCTCCGGGTCGGGCTTCATATAGAAGGCCTTGGTGGCCGAGGGGTAGCGATGGACGGCAACCGGCCGGTCGAACTGCTCGGTCAGCAGCGTTTCGTCGGGACCCCCGAAGTCGCCCCCGTACTCGAAGGGGCGCCCCTGGTCCGTGAGGATTTGGGCCGCCTTGTCGTAGGTCACGCGCGGAAATGGCGCCCGCACCCGCTCGAGCGGCGCCCGGTCTCGCTCGAGGGTGTCCAATTCGCGTCGGCGTTCGTCCAGCGCGCGGGCCACGACGGACGTGATGAGCGCCTCGGCCAGGTCAATCGCGTCGTCGAGTGTCCCGTAGGCCATTTCAGGCTCGACCATCCAGAATTCGGTCAGGTGGCGGCGGGTCTTCGACTTTTCGGCCCGGAACGTCGGGCCAAAGCAATAGACCCGGCCGAGCGCCATGGCGTTGGCTTCGTTGTAGAGCTGCCCGCTCTGCGTCAGGTAGGCGGTCGTGTCGAAGTACGACACGGGAAACAGTGTCGTCGTGCCTTCGCAAGCCGCCGGCGTGAAGACCGGCGTATCGGCCAGAATGAATCCACGGCTGTTGAAGAAGTCGCGTACCGCATTGATGACGGTGTGGCGGACCCGTAGCACCGCGTGCTGGCGTTCCGAACGTATCCAGAGGTGCCGCCGGTCCAGCAGAAAGTCCACGCCGTGCGATTTCGGCGTGATCGGGTAGTCGGTGGCCGGACCCACGACCTCCAGGTCCGTAACGTCCATCTCGTAGCCTCCGGGAGCTCGGGCATCCGCCCGGACCGCACCCTCAATCACGAGCGCCGTTTCCTGACCCAGATGACCTGCTTGCGCGAACTGCGTCTCGCCGACCGTCGCCTTGGACATGACGGCCTGGATGAACCCGGTACCGTCACGGACCGTCAGGAAATGCAGCTTCCCGCTCGACCGCCGGTTGTGCAGCCAACCTCTCACGGTGACGGTCTGCCCGTCGTGTTGCGCGATCTCGTCGATGTAAGCCATGCGTCTGTCCTTGGTGTTCCCTGGCCGACTCGAAGCCGATTTTCACACATGCGCGAGGTGCAGAACCAACGAACTCTTGACACGCGATAGTCACCTGCGCAACTCGGGCAGATGAGGCGTGAGCAACTCGAGCAGCCGAGCGAAACGGTCGTGGGCATGGAGTGCGCCGCGGAGGTGACCCAGCGTGCGGGGAAGGGCCGACGCGAATGCCGGTCGCTCGGCGACCGCGATCTGATGGCCGAACGTGCCAAGCGCCTTCAAGTGGCGCTGGACCGACATGAGATCGAACCGAGGATGAAAACGGTCGCGCCGCGCTCGCGGTCTCGCCGCCAGGAATCGGTTAGTCATCTCTGTCACCAACTCTGGCGCCAGATCGACATAGCAGTCACGCAACAGCGACACCAGGTCGTAGGTGTCCGGCCCCATCCGTGCGTCCTGGAAGTCAATGACCACCAATCGCTGGTGTTGCACCATGAGATTGCGGCTGTGGTAGTCACGGTGGCACAACACGCGCGGTTCCGCGGCCAAATCCTCGGCGATGGAGGCGAACTCCTCGTCGAGCGCGTGAGACTGGATTGCACTGAGAGTCAGGCGGCGATACGCGCCCAGGAACTCCGTTCGGAAGAACGTCAGCTCGCGGGTGAGTGTCGCGTGGTCGAAGGCGATGTCGAACGGCGGTGGGGCCGGCTCGCGCCCCGGAGAGCTCGTCTGTTGAAGCCTTACGATGAAGTCGGTCGCCTCACGGTACAGCGGGGCCGGATCGCGTTCTGCGATGTCCTGCCAGTCTTGGAGGGTGTCCGGGCCGAGGTCCTCCAGAGCCAGGACGCCTAGGTCGCCCGCGTGGCCGCACGTGGCGGGGATGGGGATGGCGAGACGGTCAAACAGCTCGCCGACGACCAGCTGCCGCAAGGTGCTGGCGTCGAACGGCTCCGGGTGAACGGCGAGCACGAGAGACGGCGACTGGCGCCGCGTGACACGAAAATAGGCTCGGTTCGACGCGTCGCCATGGAGTCGTTCCACACGGGTGGCATCGGTCACGCCGGTTCGACGGAGGTACGCAGCGACGCGGTGGTCGATCGGGTCGTGGTGTGCGGTCGTGGCGGTCATGCGCAGGTGGCTGTCTGAGTCAGTCACAGTCTCAGGCCGTCGTCGCATCGATCGGCACCGTCAGCAACTCGCCGAGTTGTTTCGCGCCGGTCATCGCAAGTGCCTCAGTTCGCTGGTCGGTCATGGCATCGAGTCGCAGGACCACTCGCCCGTCGAGCCGCATACCGTCTGAGAGGGCCACTCCGTCGGTGAGAATGCAGTTTGTCACCCGGCAGTTCGCGGCCACGACCACATCGTCCCACAGGACGGACCGCGCGACCCGGGCGGAGGTGTCCAGGTGGCATCGCTGGCCGACATAGACATCCCCTTGCGCCTCGGCGGCGCCGATGGCCCGAGTGGCGGTCAGGTAGTCCGCCGGGGTGCCGATGTCGTGGAAACGACCGGCAACTTCATGAATCCGCACCCGCCCCGGCGTCGTCAGCAGCCTGTCGTAGAGGCCCCCGACCGAGGCCGCCGGCACCCCATCCTGGAGCGTCTCGAACACGGACGCCTCGGCGATCTGAACCCCCACGAACAGCGGCGGCCGCTCCGGGTCGCCCCGCGACGCGAAGCCGGTTACGCGTCCTGCCGGGTCAGCGCGCACACCCCCGTATTGCTCTGGTGACGGATTCGTCGTGACGGCGAGTGTGACCCCGGCGCCCCGCGCCCGGTGAGCTTCGAGCAGGGCGCCGAGGTCGACGTCGCACAGTGTGTCGCCGTTGATGAGGAAGAAGCGGCTCCCAAGCAGCGGCACCGCATGGCGCGGCCCACCCGCGGACCCGAGGACCACCGGTTCCCAGGAATAGCGCACCCGACAACCCAGGGCGACGCCGTCGCCGGCGGCCGCGGCGATCGTCTCGGGCCGATGGTGCAGATTGACCACCGCCTCCGGCACGCCTTGCGCCGCCAGGCGGGTCAGGTGGCGCCGAATCAACGGCGTCCCGGCTACGGGGACGGCGGC
>CAUZAY010000186.1:0-8510 GCA_963577695.1 Vicinamibacteria bacterium
GACGATCGCAAGCAGTTTCATCATCACGTAGAGCACCGCAATACCGGTGAACACTCCGCTGATGCCGTTGATGAAGACGCTGAATGCGGTGACCACGGGAATTACACGTGCCGGGGGGTCCTGTTCGCGCCGGACGTGCCAGCATTATACGCCGCTCCGGCGCGCCCGACTGGAGCGGCGGCTTGCGCCAAGCCGACCGGTGCGGTACAAGCAGGCCGATGTCAGCACGACGACGGCGCCCCAAGACGGAACGCCAGCACGACCCCCGCGAGGCACGGCCCCGCGCGGCGACCACGCGTGCGGTCTCGCTCCGTCCGCTCTGGATCCCCGCCATCTTGGCATCGTCTCTGCTGGCGGTGTCGCTCGTGCCCCGCGTGTCCGGCAACCTCACCCTCGTCAGCTCGGTCTGGGCCGCGGGCGCCGGCCTGTTGGGGTGGCTTAGTCTGCTTCTGGTCAGACTCCGTCGCGACGCGACCGGTCGCACCGTGCACCTGGTGCTACGTCCCCAGCACTACCTCCAGGCGGGTGTACAAATCGCGGTGTTCATCTATTGGGGCTATTTCTGGCGGCCGGTCTATGACCATGCCTGGCTGCTGGTGGCCCAACTGCTCTTCGCCTACGCGTTCGACACGCTCCTGGCCTGGTCGCGCCGCGAACGCTATACCTTGGGCTTCGGGCCGTTTCCCATCATCTTCAGCACCAATCTGTTTCTCTGGTTCCGCGACGACTGGTTCTACCTCCAGTTCCTGATGATCGCGGCCGGCTTCCTGGGGAAAGAGCTGGTCCAGTGGCGACGCGACGGACGGAAGGCACACATCTTCAATCCCTCCGCCTTCTCGCTCGGGCTCTTCTCCCTGATTCTGATTGCCACCGGCACCACCGACCTGACCTGGGGCCAGGACATCGCGTCGACACTCACGCTGGCGCCGCGCATCTACCTGTTCCTGTTCGTGATCGGGTTGGTCGTCATGTACTGTTTCTCGATCACCTTGGTCGCCGGGTCCGCGGCGATCGTGTTGTTCGGCTCGAGCGCGTTGTACTCCGCCGTCACCGGTGTGCCGTACTTCATCGACTCTGAAATTCCGAGCGCGGTGTTCCTCGGGCTGCATCTGCTCGTCACCGATCCCTCCACGTCGCCTCGGACGCCACTGGGGAAAGCGCTGTTCGGGATGCTGTATGGCGTGGGTGTGTTCGTGCTCTACGCGTTGCTCGGGGCGCTGGGCATCCCGACCTTCTATGACAAATTGCTGTGCGTACCATTGCTCAATTTCAGCGTGCAGTGGATCGACCGCCTGGCGGCGTCTCTTGGCACGAGCGGGGCTGCCCACCGAGTGAAGTGGGGCACGAATTGGAGCCCGGCGCGAGCCAACCTGGTGCACATCACGGTGTGGGTCCTGTTTTTTGGCGCCATGACGTCCCTCGGCGCCACCGATGGCCAGCACCGGGGTGACACCGTTCCCTTCTGGCAGCAAGCCTGCGCCGAGGAGCGGCCCCTGGCATGCCAACGGCTCCTCCAGATCGAAACCAACTATTGCGGCGACAATGCGGGCTGGGCCTGCAACGAGTTGGGACGACATTTCACGGACGGTGCGATCGTGGCCCCCGACACCGACCAGGCTCTTCGGTACTTCGGACAGGCATGCGAGCTCCGTTTCCAGGCCGGGTGTGTGAACCTCCGGGATGGGGACACGCTCTCGGCCGATCCTCGCGCGCTGGATCTCCGTCTGCTGCTACGAGAGGCTGGGCCCAACCTCCTCGACATGTCAGAGCCGGCGCTCTTCGCACGAGCGTGCGACCACGGATGGAGCTTCGCATGTTGACTCAGGGTCTGCGTGATCGGGGCGATGCCAGCGCTGGCGGGTCTGAAGAGCCGCGCCTACGTACAGGGGCTTGTGCGGTGCTAGGTGCCTCGGGGGTGTGGCGATGACGGAGGCATCGAACGCCGAGGCCCCGGCGATCCCGGTCGCGGGGCTTTCCGTGTTGGCGTTGCTTGTCGTGGGGGTGGCGGGGTGGTTGTGGGCAGAGCGGCCGGACCAGGTCCGGACGGGCGTCACCCAGTCCTCGGCCGTCGCTCTGCCGGCTGAACTGGCGGGGTTCCGTGCCGACGCCTGGTTTCTTCCGGACGACGTGCGCCTCGGGTTCAGGGAGGTCCCCGCCGGCACGTTCCTGATGGGGAACGACGCGGGCACCGACGCGATGGCGTTCGACAACGAGCGCTGGTCTGCGAGCGAGGCTCAGGGTCGACTGGACCTGGCGGCGTTCTATATCGCTCGCTACGAGGTGACGGTGGCCCAGTTCGGTGCGTTCGTCAGAGACGCCGGCGTTGAGTTTAATGTCGACGTCGAGATGCTGAAGGGTCCGCCCGACCACCCCGTGTCGTCGGTCTCCTGGCCCGACGCACTAGCCTACTGCCGGTGGCTCGACCGAATCCTCCGCCAGTCGTCCGAGACCCCGTCAGAGCTCGCCCGGCTCTTCGACGCGGGCTGGCGAGTCACCCTCCCGACCGAAGCGCAGTGGGAGAAGGCAGCCCGGGGGACGGACGGCCGCGTGTTTCCCTGGAACGGACCCCCAAGCCGCGACTACGCCAACTACGGCGGCACGGCAACCGCCCCGGTCGGCACGTTTCCATGCCCCGAATGCCCGTTCGGGTTGTTCGACATGAGCGGCAACGTCTGGGAGTGGACCCGGAGCCCCTATCAGCCGTATCCGTTTACGGCGGCTGACGATCGCGATCGACTGGCAGACGACGCGCTCTGGGTCATCCGCGGCGGCTCGTTCTCGGACACCGAACGGAACGTGCGCGCCGCGGTCAGGGGCGGCGCCGACCCCGGGGCCAGACGACCGTTCATGGGATTTCGGGTGGTTATCTCGGTCGACTGAGGACACTGGTCAGAACAGCTCGCCATCTTTGGGCGTCGCGGCGGCGACCACGCACGCCGCCATTGCGCAGACCTACGATGTCGACGAACAGGACGGGACGGTCTGCATCGCAATGGAGTTCGTTGAGGGCCGCACGCTGCGTGCCCTGACCTAAGGAGAAGGAACTCGATCTGCAGCGTTCGATCGAGATCGCCACTCAGGTGGCGGAGGGGCTGGCCAAGGCGCACGCAAAGGGCATCGTCCACCGCGACATCAAGTCCGACAACATCATGGTGACGCCTGACGGTCAGGCCAAGATCCTCGACTTTGGTCTCGCCAAGGCGCTGCACCCGGCGGACGGGGCGGGGGATTCGGCCGCGGCGACCACGATCGCCGACACCACGGCCCAGACCCAGTTCTGGGTTGTGATGGGGACCATCGCCTACATGAGCCCAGAGCAGGCGCGCGGCCGGACCGTGGACCACGCCAGCGACCTGTTCTCGCTCGGCGTCGTCATCTATGACCTGGTCACCGGCGAGCTGCCGTTCAAGGGCGAGTCGCCGCTGGATACGATGCATGCCATCGCCTTCGACGAGGTGCCAGCCGTCACCCAGATCCGGAAGACCTTGCCACCGGATCTGCACCGGATCGTCTCGCGGTTGCTCCGGAAACAGCCCGCGGACCGCTACGCCACCGCCACCGCGCTCGCCGACGATCTGGGCCGTCGTCGGTCTTCTGCTCTTTCGCTGGGTGCGCAACCGGCGCCGCCGGTTGCTCAAACGTTTTGTGAGACGTATCCGCAGCCTGCTGACGTACGGGCCATCCTCGTCCGCGACACCCGCATCACGATCGTCGTCGACCGGGCCGAGGCCCGCGTCTACGTGCGGGTCAACGAGGCGACGGAGACACTCAACGCGAAGCTGTTTCGAGGCGACCCGTTCGAATCCGCGGTGCGTGACGACTTGACCGAGGAAGAACTGGGCGCAGTACTCAGGGAACCTGGCGTCGTCTACGTGCGGAAGGACATGTGACCACCTCGTGCGGCGGTCCCGCGGCTCCGTCAGGCGGGTGCCGGCAGCCAGTCATTCGGTGAATTCAGCGCCCGTCGGATGCAGGGGACCGTGGTCCCGACCAGCCGTCAGTCGCGGGCTCCGGCGGCGTCCCGAGCGTCCTGCTCGAGCACCCGGGCGCCCCTCAGAATCCCACCAAACGAGTAGTTCGCCTCGTGGCAGGCGTACTCGTATGCCCGGTTGTCCGACGCCGGCCAGGGGTACTCACCGCTCCACGGCGCAGTCCACACGGTCGGGTCATCGACGGTGAACCCGTACAGCAGCGTGTCGGCGTCAAGCCGGGAGAAGCGCTCCACCACGTGCAGATTGCGTGACGCACCGCTCAGCGAGGGGCTATCGGTGAAGTTCGTGGTGTCGACGACGAGGGTGTCGCCCTCCCAGTGCCCGACCGAGTCACCCAGCCAACTGCGAATCTCCGGTGGGTTGTGTTCGGCGTTCATCCTGACGATACGGGCGTCGTGCACCATCTCCACCAGAATCACCACCGTGTCGTCGCTCTGCACGATCCGCTTCATGTTGTTGTACAGCACCGACAACATCGGCGGACCGGCCGTCGACCCAAACCCCATCAGACACCGCTCAGCGTGCGGGCGCTGCTCGGGGTGGTCGTAGGGCCCGGCCGCGTTCAAATCGTCTTCGAGCCACCACGCGGTTCCCGAGTTCGGCCGAAAGAAACCGGACCTGGCCGCCGCGGCCGCCCGGAACGCTTCGGTCCGAGGCGGCTGACGACCGTTTGGCGGGTCCGTGATGATCGAGGTACGAATCAGGCCGTCCAACTGGAATGCGGCATCGCCGCGATCGATCCAGAAGGTATTGTATCCGCCGACGTTACCCGCGGCACCGCCGGACCCGTCGCCACCCGCCGGCGGCGCTTCCCGATTGCCGTCCCCGGTTTCGAACCCCGCCCGCTGCTCCTCTTCTCGCGCGGCCTGTCGCTCGTCAGACCCGGCTGGAGCCAGATTGAAGGTACTGGCCAACCCGTCCGGGTCGGAGGCAACGATCGCCGCCTCTTCCGCCGTCAGGGTGAGGCGATCACCGAAGGCACGCGGCCGCTGCAGCGGGGTCACGGTGGCCGTGTCATACGAGCCCGAGAGATCGGGATGGCCGGACGACGTGCGAGGGATCTCCGCGCCACCCTGGGCAAAGGCGCTCGAGTAGGCAACCAGGACGCCGACGCACACACCGAGAACCCTAAGCAACGTCTGCATTCGATTGGCCATGACTCTCTCCATCAAGATCTCCGAGGTCTTGCGCTAGTCCCCAGACGTCGTCGCGCGCAGTTCCTGGAGCCCTCGGCGAAACAGGTCCAGGATACGTCCGTCGGTCCTGAACTCCGACAGAATTGCGGCGCGCCGACTCGTACGAAGATCACCGATGACGTACCGCAGCGTGGTGGCCATCACGGTGCCCTCTTCGGTCCCGGTCTCCTGAAACCGCTCCTGGAACCCGCGCAGGGTCGCTTCAAACGACGGCTCGTGCCAGCGTTCCACCTTCGCTTCCAGGCGCACAAAATCGTCGAGGGCAGCAGCGAACGACGGTGTCGCCGGCCGATGCCAAAACGACACGTCTTCACCGAATTCCTCCACATACTCGGGCAGATACACGTTCGCGCGAGCCGGCACCTGTTTGACCAGGGCCGGATTGAACCGTTTGAGCTCGTTGGCGGAGAGCCCGGTGGTTCGACGAAGCTCACTCAAGGACAGGTTGCGCGACGTGCGCATGGCGAAAATCGGTACTTGAGTCGCCCCCATGCTCAGTTGCTGCACGTTGACGGTATTGCCGAACACCATCTCGGCATACCGGAACGAACGTGGACCGTAGGACCGAAACAGCTCCCTGTACCGCGGAATCGAAATGTTGCGAAGGTCGCGCGCAAATTCCGACCCCATCAGATATTGCTCACGGGTGTCGGCCCCGCCGAGCCGCTCACCGTTGATAACGGTCCGCCCGACGTTCACGCCGCCCGCGTGATGCTCTGACAACGCGGGAATGAAGCTGCCATACATCGTCGCCAGAATACTGAGATACGCCCCGCAATACGGTGCCTGCGTGGTCTGATTGAAGACTTCGATCACGTTCGGCGCCAGGCGGTCCAGGTGATTCCAGTTCCGACGCAGAAACTGGCAGAACCCCCGAGCCCCCGCCCCCGACTGGGCTCGTCCATTCAAACCGGACTCGACCACCGCCTGCGCCAACCCGATCTCGGCCGGCACCCCGAACCGTTCGTAAATCAGACCCCATTGTTCCAAGAACCCGCCGTAGCGTGCCGCATTCGGCGAGAGGAACCGCCCCCGGGTCGGATTGTGGACGACCTCACCGACGATCGGAGTGAGGAGTGCCTCCACCTGGTCGCGACGGCGGGTCAACCGTGACTGCAGCCGGACGCCTTCCAGCGTATCTTCGAGCGCCGCATCCTCCCAGACGCCCTCGCGGGCCCAGTTGCCCTGCGTGGGAAACGTCGCCAGCAGCCGCCCGTCCTCGGCGCTCCCGAAAATGATGCTTCCGTCAGGAATGATGAAGATGTGCCGCCAAAAGTGGTGGGTGGGCCGGAAGCGTTGCACGGCGGCGATATCGGCCTGATACCGCGCATGCACATGCTCTTGAGCCGGGAGCAGCGCCGACCGAGGTGGGGCCTCCACCTGCGGCAGTGGAGGCTGTGTCTGTGCACGCGCCGAGGCAAAGGGAAGCGACGCGGGCGACGACGAGAGCACGAGCGCAAGCGCCGGTACGAGCCCGAGGAGGACCGTAAGGTTTCTCATAGGCACAAGGGGCGACTCCAGACGCCCGTTTCGCCGATCACTGCTACTGAGCGCAAATTGTAAACCAAAGGTGCGCCAGATGTTGTGGTCGGCGAAGCCACGACAGGAAAGACAATCTGCCAATTATACTCTTCGAGTGGCCGAGGAGTTTCCATCCACGACGCTCCATTCCGCCCAACCGCGCTGGTCGCATCGCGACCCGGTCGAGGGCGACAATCTGTTTCTCCCGGACTCACCGGAGCATTCGGCCTGGGCGGCGGCCACCCGAACCGCTCACAACCGGCTGCAGGAGATGGACGCTCGGATCGCAACCACGGCGGAGGTCACACTCGACCCCACCGTGTATCGCGCCCAGTTGTTCGATCTGGCGGTAGGACGTTTTGGCATCTGGACCGAGCGGGGGCTCGCGGTCGTATCCACCCAGGACGCTTGGCACGAATATGAGCGCTGGCTCGAGCAGTACGTAGGGAACTGGGCCCGGTATGTCACCGAGACCTGCCCCAGGGTCGAGGGGATCGAGGACTTGACGGAACGATTGCGGACGCTCGCAGAACAACGGTTGCTTCAGGCGCGCCGCCGGGTCACGTTATGATGCCCTGACCCAGCCGCATCAAAGGCGCGCATATGGACACCGAGACCGTCGTGACCCCAACCTCTTTCGAACAGACATTGTCGGCCGCCGACCGGCTGGGGGACGCCTGCTCGGTTGTCGACTGCCCAGGCCGACTCGACCTCGTCTACGGTTGAGGCTGGCAGCTGCGATGCGGGCTGCATCCCATGACACACCGTCGTCGAGCCTCCGCTGAAGAACTCGAGTGGCTTGGACCCGGGACTCGCGGAGATGTCTGCCGAGATGTCGACGGGCCCCGTCCGGTCATACTTCGAGCCGAACCGACCAGAGAGCCCGCTTCCGGGACGCCGATAACTTCCCTATAATGCCGTGTCGACGTATATCTAGAACCGGTCCCCGTCGCGACGGCGGATATGTCGCCGAGGACCGCCAACCATTTCAGAGGGAGACAAAGCATGAAGAGAGCGATTCTCGCCGCCATTGTCCTCGGTTTCACGTTCGCGGGGACGGCGCAGGCCCAGCGCCCCGGGCCGCCGCCGTGCGGACCCCAGAGCCAGCTGCCGGCCGACTTCTCCAAGAACGTGGCGCCCACCGCCCGCTGTTTTGAAATTCGCATGTATACCGCGAATGCGGATGAAGGCGGCGACATCAACACGCTGCATCAGCGCTTCCGTGAGGAAGAAGTGTCCATCTTCGAGAAGCATGGGGCGGAAGTGATCGCCGTCTGGCAGCGTCTCGATGATCCGAACACTCTGGTGTGGATGCTGGCGTATCGCGATCTCGCGCATCGCCAGGACGTCTGGCAAAAGTTCGGTGCCGATCCCGCCTGGGAGACCCTTCTCGCCAAGTACCCGGTGCCGATCAGCGCCGAGGTCTACTTCATGAGTCCCACGGACTACTCGAATCTCAAGTAGCCTCCGGAGACGCGACCGCAGCGGTTTTCTGACGAGGCGTCTGTCTGGCTAGGCGCGAGGAGGGAGCAGCCAGGCGGGCTGTGACCGACGAAGCAACACCGCTAGGCGGGCGCGTCGTCGAAAACCATAGGAGTGGAAATGATTCGCACGCACGCAAAGACGATCGGCCTGGTGGTCCTCGCGTTCGCGGCCGGGATCGCCGTGAACCAGTACTCCGTCGTCAAGGCGCAGAGCAACATGGTGTATGAGCTCCGCACCTACACGACGGCCGAGGGCCGATTGCCCAACCTGCTCGCCAGGTTCAGCGGCGGAGAAGTGTCGCTGTTTCACCGCGCCG
>CAUZAY010000187.1:0-8479 GCA_963577695.1 Vicinamibacteria bacterium
CCGTATGGTCCACATAGTCGTCGGCGAACACTTCGTCGATCACCGCTGGTCTGGCGTTGTTGTACACCTCGTCGAGAAAACGCCGGACCAGAGCTTTGTTGAAATCTGACGTGTTGAGATCTGACATGTCGACAGGTCGCCGCTAGTCGCGCGGCTCGGTGCCTTCGATTGTCGCCACGCCCTCCGGCGCATCAGCGAGCATCGCTCGCACGCCCTGACGGATGAACGTTGTCGTGCCGGGCGCCTGGAAGAACAAGAACCCTTCGCGATCGCGCCACGCCGACGGACCGCCCAGGCCCTTGCCGGCGGCGAGCGTGTCCGTTTTGATCTTCGTGATCATCTGTTCGTATTCGGGTTCACCCTGCCGCTTGCCGGAGAAGCTGCTCAGGTCGCTGCTCGCGGCAAAAATCGCGTCGACGCCTTCGACCGCCGCGATCTGGTCGGCGGCCGCCACACCCTCGAGCTGCTCGATCATGGCGATGATCATGATGTTGTCGTTCGCGGTCTGGCGATAGTCTCGACCCCAGAGTGCCCCGTACTGGCCGCCGCCCTGGCTCCGAATACCCATCGGCGGATACTTCGCCCATTGCACCGCGTTCTTCATCTCTTGCGGGTCGATGACCATCGGCACGATGATGCCCAGGGCGCCGATGTCGGTCGCTTTCTGGATGTCACCTTCAGTCGCGTCCGGTATGCGGATGAACGGGATGGCCGGAGCATCCTTGCAGGCCCAGATCATCCGGGCCACGTCCTGGTAGTTCAGCGGGCTGTGCTGCATCTCGATCCAGATGAAGTCGAAGCCTGAATTGGCCATCGCGCAATAGATGGCTGGGTCCGGCGTGTCGACGGTACCGCCGATAATCTGCTGGCCAGACATCATTTTCTGCTTGGCGGTGTTGTACATCCGCTGTGCATCGGCGTTCGAGGCGGTCCCGAGGGCGACGAAGGCGGAAACGGCAACGGTCAGGGCGATTCGCGTGGGGCGCATACGGTCTCCTTGTGTTCGCGTGGGGGCACAGCTACTTCATTGGGGAAAAATCGGTCGCGTCCATGAACACGCTCTCTACCTGGACCCGCCCCACTCCTGAGGCCTCGGCCACGCCCGGCCATTCCGGGTCGCTTCGAAACCCCTGCCAGTTCTCGGTGGCGGCCTGGCTGCTGTCGTGCGAGATGATGTAGATCAGCGTGTTCGGTGTGTCCTTCGGTACCCAATACGCCACGTTCTCCATACCGTGTCGCTCAAAGATTCGCATCGTATGGTCGCGAAATCGGGCCAGCAGGTTCGGAAGTTTCCCTTCTGCGGTGGTGTAGGTCCGCAGCTCGAAGACTTTGTCGCTGGATTGCGCCTGGAGGGTGGCCGGCAAGATTGTGCTGGCGGTGAAACCGAGGGCCACGAGTGTCAGGCTGATGGCTACGAGATAGTGCTTATTGATGGTCATTGTGTGTTCTCCATGGGGCGCATCCGTCATATTGCGATCTGTTGCAGGCCCCGACGGAACACCGCGGCGACTGGTCGCCCCTCGAGGAGTGTTGTCGCGACATCGGCGGTGACCCACTGCCGATCGCGGACGTCTTGTTCTTCCCACTCGGCGTCACTCTGCTCGACCTGCAGCAGATAGACCGCCACAGTGTACCGGATGCCGGCCTTGGTGATGCCATAGTAGCCGACGGGGGCGCCCACCACGCGTCCGTGGACGCCGGCTTCTCCGCGGGCTTTCTTTCGTGCCGTTCCGGCCGCGGTGTGGCCGGTCTCGATGAAACCCTTTGGAATCGACCATCGGCGGGCGGTCATAGTGGTGATCAGACAGATGTTCAGTTCGCCGTCCACATATCTGAACGGTATGGCGGCTGCCTGCGGCGCCGTCTCCGGTGCCGGATGGGGTGGGAACGTTCCGGCAAGCGAGTCCCACTTGTTCACGAGGTCGCGGGGCCGTGGTCTACATCGAGTTTCCCCGTGAGCCACACGATAGCGATGCCGAACAGGATGACGAAGGGACCCTCCCAGAGGGTCCACGAGAGGGGCATGACTTCGAGCCAGTCGACCGCCAGCAGCACGATGCCGAATAGGCCCACGACCCGGCCAAGGTATAGCAGGACCGCACGATGTCGAACGAGATCGTTCGAGACGACGAGAAACAGCCCGCCGGTGATGGCGTAAAACGCGGACGTCGACCGAGCCAGATAGCCCACCACGGGTGCGGTCGGCAGGGGGCCCATGTCCAGTTCCGCGTGAATGACCACCATCCACGACTCCGGCGCCACCACGAAGATGAGAGCCAGAAGCGAGGAGCACCCCATCACGCGTAGCAGCAGCGTGAGGGCCCGGCCGGCGGTCTGGGCGGTCGGCATGGCTCCCATTGTAGCCGGGAGCGTCGAGGGGCGAGCAGTTGGTCGCGACGTCGCTCGGGGCACGACGTCGAGCCGCCCGAGGGTCGCTGATGACCCCCGGGCGCGAGACTAGGGCTTGTGAACGTTGATCACTTCCGTCTCGCCGTCCTTGCCGAACGAGACGACGGGGAACTCAACCGGATTGGGGCCTTCCATGCCGGGCGAGCCCTGTGGCATGCCGGGCACCGAGATACCAGCTACGTCCGGGCGCTCAGCCAGCAGCCTCTTCACGTCCTCAGCTGGCACATGACCCTCGAGCACATACCCATCGACGATGGCCGTGTGGCAAGAGAACAGCTGCTCAGGCACGCCCCTCTCGGTCTTGATTGGCGTCACGTTCGGCACGTCGGTCGTGTTCACCGTGAATCCGGCGTCTTTGAGATGTTTGACCCATCCCATGCAACACCCTCAAGTGGGTGACTTGTAGACCTCGATCACCGGGTCTTGCGCCCTCGTCACGGTCATCGAACCGAGACCGACGAGCAACGCGAACATGGCGGTCAGCAGCGTGCGCATGAAAGCTCCTTGGAAATCTGTCGGCGGGCCCTCTTGGCACCCACCATCAGGCTACTCGCTGTCCGGCTGATTGGCAACCCAGCGACCCGCCCGCCCCTTCGGTCACCGCTTCTTGGCGCCGGTTTGCGTTGCGGCCCCTGTTGCCGTCTTGGTGCGCGCCTTCCGGACCGAGGCGACACCCTGCACGAGCGCTATCAGCTCGGACACCGACATCGAACCGACGGTTTCACCGATCAACGGAAGCGGGAGGTCGTCGACCTGCTTGAATCGCACACACGACTTGCCCACGTCGAACCGCTTCCCGGTCGCTCGATAGGCCTGCTCGAACTCGGCCCGAGCCCGTTCCGAGCTGTAGATGCCGGTCAGATGCACCGCTATGTGGTTCTTTTGCGAAGCGAGTGCCGCGTACACGAGTGGCTGCCCGTTGTAGGTCTGGGGACAGGTCTTGAGCGGGACCTGGTAGCTGATCATGCCCCAGTTCATCGCCTCTTCGTAGCCCTTGGGCAGATGTTTGCGGATCAGCGCCCGCACCGTCTTGATCGCCTTGCGCCGATCGTCGGGTAGTCCAGCGAGATACTCCGTGACCGTCTTCGCGTCTGATTGCATCGGCTCTCTCCCATGTGCCGTCCGTCGCACTCGTTCGTCATGCGCCTGGCGCGGCACCGATGGCGCGCTCGATGATCGTCAGTCCCTGCTCGACGACTCGAGTCCGCCACTGTTCGCTGACGGGACAAAAGCACTCCATCAACTCCGTCTTGGCGCGCTCGACCGCGGGTGTGCCCGGCCGGGCAAAGTGGTGGGCCCGGTTCTCTGCCCGCAGTGCACCGAGCACGCGGACGATCGGGTAGGTCCCGAACTCGGCGGTGACGAAACGGTACCGTCCCGAGCGGAGGCTCGACATCGCCCATCCGCCCAGCGTGCCGGACGCATCGTATGCGGTGGGCTCGGCGTCCGCGGAGGGCTCTCCAGCCGCCGAGGGCTCGACCGTCTCGCGTCCGAAGGTCTCACGATACCACCGGACCTCCGGGGACTGCGCGGGCTCCAGCAGCAGGAGCCGATGACTCGCCCACGCGCCCAGGCCACTGTGTAGATCGATATGAATGACGCGGGCTGCGTCGCGCGTCCAGTGGTGTAGCCGGCTGCACACGAGACGCGTCGACGGGGACGCCGCGTGACCGCCGAAGAACAGCCCGCGAGCGAACTGATATTGTCCGCCCGCGACGGCCGCTTTCAGCGTCGGCATCCCGAACCGGCGGATGTACCACGATGCCTTGAGGCGGAACGGTTCAAGACGACGTGGCGGCGACGCTGGGTTGAGCAGCGGGTCGAGCGCAGCGTAGCCGGCGGGGGAGCCCTCGTAGTGCTGGGGTGGGTTCAGGAAGTTCCGGTTCAGGTCGACGTTGTTCTCGTTGACGCGGCGCCGGTGCGCGAAGCCAAACGGATTCACCGCGTGGACCAGGACCACCCGTATGCCGTCGGGAACCGACAGGTCGGCGGCCAGGCTCGTCAGCCATCCGAGCTGAATCGCCGACCCGAAGAACCCCTCGACGCCGTGCAGACCCGAGCTGACGAGGACGGTGAGCCGAGGCGCGGTCGCGCCGAACGAAGCCACGTCGATGCTCAGCGTCGGCTCGGTGCCGTCCTCGTGGATCGGGTGGCGCTCGAGCTGCGCCCCCACGCTCGCGCCCGCCTCGCGAAAGCGCGCCGCCGCCACCTTGTAGTCGGGAGAGAAGAGGTCGAGCCGGTGGCCCATCGCTGGTTCCAGCGGGTCAAGTGCGAGTCAGGTCCAGCAGGGCCAAGGTGGTGCGCCAGTTGCGCACCGTGGTCGTGGTGCCGAACGTGCGGTCGAGATAAGCGGTGGTGAACTTGGTACGAGCGACCCCGTTCGGGCAACGCAGATACAGCTCACAGTCGTGGACGACACACTCGTCGGGTGGTGACCGCTCCGGGTCGAGCGAGGCGATCTGGGCGGGGGTCGGCGCGTCAGCCAGAAATCCGACATGCACCGTGGCCCGGTCGGCGCCAGTGTCGACAAACGGGTTCGCCGAGACGATTCGGGCAACGTCAGCGGCCGTTCGCATCACGACCGGAACCTGAAGTCCAAGCTGTTCCGCGATGAGCGACGAGACGAGCGACGGGACACGGGAGGCCAACGCTGGGGTCGCGTCGAACACGACGTTGCCACTCTGTATGTAGGTGCGAACCCGGTGGCATCCCGCCTCGTCAAATATGGCGACCAGACGGGCCATCGGTAGCCGGTTGCGTCCGCCTACGTTGATGGCGCGTAGCAACGCGACGTGGGTGCCTGTGCCCGACGTGCTCCGTCCTTGTCGTGTCGTCATGTCGGTCACCGCGCTGGCGGATCGGCGTCCAGGGTCTGCTGGATGACCGCCTTCGTGCGCGCGATCAGATCGTCGAGACGTTTGTCGTTGTAGTCGGTGGTGTCGATCGGTTCGCCGAGCATGACGTCAACGCGTCCCGGCCTCGGTGCGAGCGTGGTCTTTGGCAGCAACTCGAAGGTGCCCCGGATCGTGACCGGGACAATCGGGACGCCGGCCTTGACGGCGATCTTGAACACGCCCGATTGAAACGCCTGGAGGCGGCCGTCTGGCGTGCGGGTGCCCTCGGGAAAAACCGCGAGTGAGCGGCCGTTGCGCACACCCTCGATGACCCGACGTAGGCTGGCGACCGTCTTGCGGGCGTTCCGCCGGTCGATGGGGAAGTGGCCGGCGGTCCAGAGGTGCCACCCCATGAACGGCACGTAGAACAGCTCGCGCTTGGCCATGATCCGGAACGGGTGCGGAAGGTAGGCGAACAACGCCGGGGTGTCGATCAGACTCGAATGGTTGGCCATGTAGACGTAAGGCTGGTCCGGTCGCACATGCTGGACGCCGTGCACCCGGATGCGCGCGAAGATGGACCACGCCACCAGGCGGCACCACCATCGGGCGCACCAGAACTGCTTGTGTCCGGAGCGATCGAATGGCCACACCAGCAGCGAGAGGCTGCCCATGAGTACGGTGTGGGTGTACCAGAGGAGGTTGGCGAATGGCGCCCAGAGATAGACGAGCAGGAGTCTCACGACTCGTGCTCGGCCGCCTTGCGGACACTCGGGGCCTGCGCGCCCAGGTGCGCCAGGATCACCCGCCCACGCGGAGACAGGCTGTAGCCGGGGTCGTGGCTGATGGTCAGCCCCAGGTTTTTCAGCTTGCGCACGTTCGGTTTCAGCCAGTCCCTCTCGCACGCGAGATGCTCGGCGAGT
This sequence comes from Vicinamibacteria bacterium, assembly GCA_963577695.1. Lineage (GTDB taxonomy): Bacteria > Acidobacteriota > Vicinamibacteria > Vicinamibacterales > UBA8438 > UBA8438. The sequence continues at coordinate 6,167 of CAUZAY010000187.1, forward strand.
ACCCTGGCCGCCACATCGGGATATTGCCCGATCACGGCCAGCACCCGTTCCGTCCAGGGGCCCGAGGCTGAGCGGGCGTCGAGACGCACAAGACGTGCGAGGAGCGCTTCGCGCTCCGTCTCCGATAGGGCGTCTGCCTCGCGCAGCGCGATGCGGGGATCGGCTCCCGCGTAAGCCAGCGTGACACGGGACAGTCGATCGCCCCGGGTACCCAAGTCCCCGATGAGGTCCGACCTCGTGGCGTAGCCGGCCCGGCTGACATGACGGGTCGTGATTGCCGATTCGGACACATCCTCCACGCTCACGATCTTCAGCAGGCCCACCGCCGTTCTGAGGGTGCCGCCAGACTTGACGGTGGGTCGGCGCCAGCGGCGGAAGACGACCGAGATCTCGCCGCCCTTGATTCGACGTAGCACCGCCATCTTCATCAACATGTCTTAGACGGACCGTGGACCGGGCGACCGATCAGCGGGGGAGTGCCGCGCGGATATACATCAGGTTGATGAGCGCCTGGGCCCGCGCGAGCGAGCCGGGCTGTTCGAGCAGGCCCAGCCGGTCGACTGGGTCTACCTCGATGAGCTGCGCGATCCCGTTGACCAGATCTTCGTCCGCCAGTCCGGAGGGCACCTGAATCCCAGGGAGTCCGATCGGTACCAACCCGGCCAGTTCTTCACGCAGGTCGCCCAGCATCGCTTGTTCCGAGGGGGTCATCGCCTCGGGAATCAGCTCGATGTGCGCCAAACGGTACGACCGGCTGTCATCTTCGCCAGTAATCCGGAACTTGCTCAGGCCGCCCAGCACGATGTTGTAGCGCCCATCAGGCAGTTCCTCCGCCTCGGCGATGACCCCAACCGTGCCTACCGGGTACACCGGTGGGCGGCCCTCGTAGTCGGCCTCGTTCCCAGGCTCGAGCAACACCATGCCGATCAGGCGGTCGCCCTCCAGCGCGTCGGCGACCATATCCCGGTATCGCTGCTCGAAGATGTGCAGCGGTCGTGTGGCGCGCGGGAACAGCATGATGTCCTGGAGCGGGAAAATCGGAATCGTTGCGGGCAACACCGTGGGCGCGAAGCCCCGCGTCGTCTGCCCTTGGGCGCTGGCGGCCACGGGCAGACATAGCATGGCCGTCACGGCAAGCACGTGCAGGGGACTCAACAGGGTCATGCGTGGTCGGCGTCCAACCGGCCGACCCGGCGACTGCGATCGTGACGGTGACCCTGTTGGTGTCGTCATGCCCGGCGTCTCCTGCTGGCGCCGTCGAGCCTGGCTTGCCCTTCGTGGAGCGCCAGTGTCAGGCCCGCCCGCGGGCTCAGGCCGTGGGCCCGGTAGCCCAGCCGATGCGCCGCTTCGTCCCCAAACAGGCAGGCTATCACGGTGGCCCGGTCGGTTGCGTCCAGCGACGGGGCGAGCACATCGCGCGTATACGCGAGGTCCTCCGCATCGAGCATCGGCCCCGAGCAGCCGGTCGCGGCCATGGCGGTGCCCTCCTGGTCGATCATCTCGCCCAGTGTCCTCGCTGTACCACGCCTCAAGATGTGCGCGAGACGATGAATGGCGGTCGCTGTCTCTTCCCGCACGGTGTCCGCCGAGGGGGCGTCGCCGGTCCAGATCTGGCCGACAATCCATCCGCGCTTGTACATCGCCCGTCCTTCGAAGCGATGGGAATATTCGCTGCAGTACCGATCCGTCCACCCCCCGTGGGCGTCATCGACCACCACCAGGCCGACCGCGAATCGGCCGTCGACATCGGAGACAGCCAGGGTGGTTGTGGCTATGACATTCCTGGCGATCGCTTCGGCGTCAATAGCCAGGAGGGTGTCGAGCAGGGCTGGGACATGGTCCTGGCCCATGGGGTTCATGGTGACCAGGGGCAACGCCAAATCGCCGATGTCGGCATCGACCATGGTCCGCAGATAGGCCTGGAAGCGCTCCCCGCTGCGGGGCATGGCATACAGCTCGCGCTGGACCTTCAGCAACGGCACGAGGTCGACCTCCATCTTCCAACGTTACCCCATCCAGAACCCTTTCCGCTGCGACACCCCGAGGACCTTGGACACAGGCCGCAGAAGTAGACATACCGTTTGCCGAGGAATCCGGACAACCTGCGGTATTGAATGGATCTCGTCGGTTCGTTGCAGTGCGGGCAGAGCGGAGTGACGTCTTCGCGTTCTTCGATCTCGATCATGGTCGGTCTCCCTTCGTTGTCTCCTACGTGCGGCGGGGTCCGGTATTCGCCGAGGGCGTTGGCGCGCGGGGAAGCCTCGCTAGCTGCCTTGTTCCACCAACGCCTTCAGCCGCGCGAGGTCTTTCTGG
>CAUZAY010000188.1:0-8436 GCA_963577695.1 Vicinamibacteria bacterium
CGTGCGGCGTCCATCCGGATGCCACGCCCACCGGCAGCGATGATGGCGGCCACCTTGGTCAAGCGAACAACCCTTCCAGCGCGTCCTGCACGGTATCCACGCCTTGCCGGTCGCAACCATCGGCCGTGACGTCCGGCCCAAGATTCCCCGACGGCATGATGCAGCGAGTGAAACCGAGCTGCGCGGCCTCCCGTACCCGCAATCCGGCGTGGGTGCTTGCCCTGATTTCACCGGCCAATCCAATTTCTCCGAACAACACAACCTGTGGTGACACTGGCTGATTGCGCATGCTCGAGGCGACCGCTGCGGCGATCGCGAGGTCTGCCGCCGGTTCGTTGACGAAGAGACCACCCGGGATATTCACGAACACGTCCTCACCGGTCAGATGCAGGCCGGCGCGTTTCTCGAGCACGGTCAACAGCAAAGACAGCCGCTGCCGGTCGACTCCGCTGGTGACGCGCTGTGCGTTGCCATAGGCACCCGTGCCGACCAGCGCCTGCACCTCGACCAAGATCGGACGTGAGCCCTCGACGGAGCACAACACCACCGACCCGGCGACATCGACCTTCCGCTCCGCAAGAAAGAGCTTCGATGGATTCTCGACCGTCTCGAGGCCACCGGCCGTCATCCGGAACACCCCCAGTTCGCTCGCCGCGCCGAACCGGTTCTTGACCGCGCGAACCACGCGATGCGCGTGATGGCGATCCCCTTCGAAGTAAAGCACCGTATCGACGATATGCTCCAGCACCTTCGGCCCGGCCAGACCGCCGTCCTTCGTCACGTGACCCACGATCAGGACCGGCACGTTGCGGCCCTTCGCCATGAAGAGCAATTGCGTCGCCGCCTCGCGCACCTGGCCGATCGTTCCGGGTGCCGACTCCAGCTTGGAGGAGTACATGGTCTGGATCGAGTCGACGACCACCATTCCCGGCGACACGCGTCCCCATTCCTCCAGGACCCGCTCGAGACAGGTCTCCGCGAGCAGATACAGCGGCGCGTCGGACACGCCGAGCCGGTCGCCGCGCGCTCGCACCTGGTGAGGGGATTCTTCGCCGGAGCAGTACAGCACCGGCCGGCCCATCTCGGCCATGCGTCCCGCCGCTTGCAACAGCAGTGTGGACTTCCCGATACCCGGCTCCCCCCCCAGGAGCACCAGCGAGCCGGGCACCAGCCCACCGCCGAGCACCCGGTCGAGCTCGCTCACCCCCGTGGACAGGCGCTCCGCATCGCTGGTGTCGATCTCGGCAAACAGTGTGGCCCGCTCGGTCGTCAGCGGCGACCTACCCGCCTTACCGGCCGACGCGGGCGTCGCCCGTTCCTCGACGAGTGAGTTCCACTGACCACAGTCGCCGCATCGCCCCAGCCACTTGCGTGATTGGGCTCCACAGTTCTGGCAAACGAAAACGGTGTTCGGCCCCTTCATGGTGTGGCTCGACTGGTCACCGGGCTCGGCTCAGCGTCGTAGGTTCGGACGATCCGGGCGCCGGTGCGACAGAGAATCTCATGCGGCACGGTGCCGATGGTCGTCGCGACCTCGGCGGCCCCGATGACGGCCCCCGACTGGGACCCGAGCAAGACGACCTTGTCACCGGGCGTCACGTCAAGACCGGTCACGTCGACCGTAATGGAGTCCATGCACACCGAGCCCACGACTGACGCCCGGCGCCCCCCCACGAGCACCGAGCCGCGCCCGGCCAGACGCACGTCGAGCCCGTCCGCGTATCCGGCAGGAACAATGGCGACCGTGGTGGCGCGGGTCACGGCTTCACGCGCCCCGTACCCGGCGGTCTCCCCAACGCGCATGCCCTTCACCGCCACCACCCGGCTGTGTAGCGTCATCACCGGTTTCAGCGGCAACCGTCCGGCCCACGCGAGCGGCGCCACGCCGTACAGCAGCAGCCCCGGCCGGACCGCATCGAACCACGTGGCGCGGTCGCGCAACAGCGCGCCGCTGTTCCCCGCGTGCCGCACGCGGGGACGTACGCCCAGCTCCGAGAGCGTCTTCAGGGCCTGGTCGAATCGCCCGCGCTGCTGGTCAAACAGCGGGTGGGCCGGGTCCTCAGCGGTTGCGAAATGCGTATAGACGGCGTCGATTTCCAGACCTTCCCCCGCCAGCGCCTCCGGTACCGTACTCGCGAGGTTGTCGTAGCGGAACCCCAGGCGATTCATGCCGGTGTCGACCTTCAGATGACAGCGAACGCGCACCCCCCGCCGCGCCGCCGCGTCATGCAACGCCCGAGCCGCGAACGGGGACGAAATCGTCGGGGTCAAGTCGTGCCTGAACACCCCGCCGAGGTCGCTGACGCTGAGCGCGCCAAACACCAGAATCGGCACGCGCACGCCCCCGCGACGAAGTTCTACGCCTTCTTCGATGTCCGCACACGCCAGCATGCGGGCCCCGGCCGCCTCCAGCGCACGGGCCACGGGCACCGCGCCGTGTCCGTAGCCGTTCGCCTTGACGACCGCGATGACATCGACGCCACCCGAAGGTCCACCAACATGCGCCAACACAGCCTGAAAATTGGCGCGTATCGCGTCGAGATCGATATGGGCGTAGGTCGGTCGGACCACGACGGCTGGAGACCTCCAAGGCGGGACGGGTCCCACCCTCATTCGTAGGACGTGGTCAGATTCGCGAAGCGGGTTTGTTGCTTGAGAAAGGCGAGTTTCACGACGCCAGTCGGCCCGTTCCGTTGCTTGCCGATGATGATCTCGGCCATGTTCTCGTTTTCCGGCTTCTTCTCTTCCGGAGTCCGTTCGTACATCTCTGCGCGGTAGATGAACATCACCAGGTCCGCGTCCTGCTCAAGTGCGCCAGACTCACGCAGGTCCGACAGCTGGGGCCGGCGGTCTGACCGAGACTCCGTGGCACGACTCAGCTGCGAGAGCACGATGACCGGCACGCTGAGCTCTTTGGCCAGCCCCTTCAGGGAACGCGAGATCGCGGCCAGCTCCAACGTTCGGTTCTCGAACCGCCCTCGCCCCTGCATCAACTGGATGTAGTCGACGACGATCAAGTCCAGACCATGTTCCGACTTGAGTCGACGCGATTTGGCGCGCATCTCAAGCACGCTGATCGAGGCGCTGTCGTCGATGAACACTTTCGCGTCTCCGAGGCGGCCGAGGGCTGCCGAGAGCTCGCCGTATTCGCGCTCGCTCAGGAAGGCGCCGCGGAACTTCTGCGAATCGATCTGCGCCTCGGTGGTGAGCATCCGCATGAACAGCTGCTCTTTCGACATCTCCAGGCTGAAGACACCGATCGATTTGTCGGTTTTCACGCCGAGATACTGCGCGATGTTCAGGACGAACGCCGTCTTGCCCATCGATGGCCGCGCCGCGACGATGATGAGATCCGACGGCTGGAACCCAGCCGTCAACTTGTCGAGGTCTTCGAACCCGCTTGGCACTCCGGTGACGACGCCCTTGTGCTGCTGCAGCTTCTCGATGGTCTCGAAGCTGTCCTGCACCAGGGCTCGGAGTGGCACGAAGCCGGTGTGGATGTTCTCGTCGGCGATAGAGAAGATTTCCTGCTCCGCGGTGTCGAGCAGGGTGTCGGCGTCCTCTTGCGCGTTGTAGGCCGTGTCCAGAATTCGGTTGGCCGAGAAGATGAGATTCCGGAGGGTCGCCTTCTCCTTGACGATCCGAGCGTAGTACTCAACATGCGTAGACCGTGGCACCCCATCGACCAGCCCGGCGATATACGCCGGTCCGCCGACACCGTCCAGATCCCCAGACCGCCCAAGCTCGTCTTTCAAGGTCACGAGGTCGATCGCGTCGCCTCGCTCGTTGAGATTGACCATCTTGTCGAAGACGCGCCGGTGCGCGTCCCGAAAGAAATCTTCGGAGTCGAGCAGCTCCGCCGCCTGGTTGAAGGCGTCGTTGTGGATGAGAATCGCGCCAAGCACGCCGCGCTCCGCTTCAAGATTGTGCGGCAGCGAGCGCTCGGAAGGGGCGGAAGAATCAGGCTCGGACATGGCGTCCGTCCGGGACGGCGCAGCGGAGGGGCGGCCTCATCGTCCCAGCCCGCTCCGCGTGCTACTCGTCAGTCGACTCGGGAGCAGCGGTCGACGGCGCGTCGCCGGGCTCGGTGCTCGGCGCGTCGACCTCTTCGACCAGGGGCTCGTTCTCGGTCCCCTCTTGGACCACATGGACGGTGACTTCGGTGGTCACCTCGCGGTGGACCCTGACGCGCACGGTATGTTTGCCAAGCTGTTTGATCGGCTCGCCGAGCAAGATCTTGCGGCGGTCCACTTCGAACGACTGTGCGGCCAAGCTGTCCGCTACGTCCACATTGGTCACAGAGCCGTACATCGTGTTCGTCTGACCGACCCTCCGACCAATGATGCAGACCGCCTGACCGAGTCGGGCCGCGAACGCCTCCGCGGCTTCTTTCTCCGCGGCGTCGCGCGCGTCTGACACGACCCGTTCGCGGGAGATTCGGTGTCGGTTGGACTCGGTGACCGGCAACGCCAGCTTGCGCGGCAGCAAATAATTGCGCGCATACCCGTTGGCTACCTTCACCACGTCGCCACGGCCACCGAGGTTGTCAACCGGTTCCCTGAGAATGACCTGCACAGACATCTGTCTTGCTCCGCTCGCGACTGGCGGTGCACGGGCCCGCTAACTCGGGACCGGTCCGCTGTCGCCGCTAGTGAACTGACACGTTCCCCACGAGTCAGTCGGAAGAGATACCGCGAGCCTTACTCGCCCGCGCGGCCGAAACACGCCGTCAACACGCTGCCAGTCCCTCAATCGGTCACATACGGGATCAGGGCCAGTTGCCGGGCCCGCTTGATCGCCGTTTGCAACTTGCGCTGATGCTTCGCGCAGGTGCCGGACAATCGTCGAGGCTGGATTTTGCCGCGCTCAGGAATGCTGGCAATCAGCATTCGGACTTCCTTGTAGTCGATGAACTCGATCTTGTCGACGCAGAAACGACAGACCCGCTTGCGCCTAAACATGCCGCGCCGCGGCCGGTCAGTCTTCGGTTTGCCTCTGCTTGAGCCAGCGCCCCTCATTCCTTCACCTCCGGTGTCTGTGCGACCGCGTCAGTCGACGCCGCAGGCGCAGTCGGTGTGGCCGCCTCAGTCTCAGGGGCCTGACCGCCCTCGGCAGGGCCGGCCGCCGCATCGGCCGACGGCGTGTCGACAGGCGCGGCCGGAGCCGCCGCAGCCGCGGCCGCCGATGGGACGGGCGCCGCATCGGCCACGCCCAGAGGCGGCAGACCGCGGGCTGCTCGCCGTCGGTCTACGGTCGCTTTACGCTTCTCCTTCAGTCTGCGGGCCTTCCGCAGGTCCTCGTCGACCCGAACCGTGAGATGACGCAGAACTTGATCGCGAACCCTCAGCCGGCGCTCGAGTTCGCGGATCATCTCACCTGGACCGCTGATCAACTGAGAGACGTAGATGCCTTCACCGTAGTTGCTGATCTGATAGGCGAGCTTCCGCCGGCCCCAGAGGTCAGTGTTCTCCACCGACCCGCCGAAAGAACCAATGTGGCCATCTATCTCGGCCTGTAGTGCCTCCACCTCGGCGTCGGTGGCCACCGGGGTCACGATATAGATGAGTTCGTATTGTCGTTCGGTTACTGCGTTTGCCATGAGGCTCCTTCTGGACTGGCGGCCGCCGTTGGCGGCAAGGAGTTGAATAGACGGCGCGTCGAGCGCGCCGCGCTAGAACAGCAGAGCGTATCTGAGGACCGGCGGTCGGTCAAGGTCCTTTACTCACCGGCCTCCTCATCAGCCTCGCCCTCGGCCGTCTCCTGCCGGTTGAACCGATTCATCACCGGCTCGATCCCAAGTTCGACGAAGAGACCAACGGCGTCGACCGCTCGGTCCACCGCGTCGTCCATCGCCGGTCGCTCCTCGGCGTCGAAACGGGACAACACCCGACCAGCCAGACCACGCCTCGGATCACCCCGTCCCACGCCGATCCGAAGACGCGGAAACGTCTCGGTGCCCAAACACTCGATCACGGACCGGAGCCCGTTGTGCCCCCCGGCTGACCCTTGGCGCCGCGCACGAAGGCGGCCGAGCGACAGGTTGACGTCTTCCGTCACGACAAACAGGTCTGAAAATTCGACCCGATAGTACCGCTGCACGGTGCCCACCGCTTGACCACTGCGGTTCATGAAGGTGAGCGGCTTCAGGAGCAGCGCCGCAGGAGGGCCACCGGGCAGCCCATGCGACCTGGCCAGCACCGCATCGGCCGGGGCCGACTGAAACTCCAGACCCCATCGGCGCGCTACCTCGTCCACCACCTCGAAGCCGACATTGTGGCGCGTGCCGTGATACTCAGGGCCAGGGTTGCCGAGTCCGACAATCAGCTTCACACGTCGCGCCCTGTTCGCGTGGTTCGCGGAATGGTTCCCAAGGCAGGCATCCCGTGGACCGCCGGCGTCGCTCAGTCGCCGGACTTGGTACCCTCGTCGTCCGCTTTCTCGCCATCGGCGGCCTCGGCAGCCTCGCCTTCGCCGTCTTCCTCTTCGTCCGTGGGCTCCTCTTCCTCGAGCTTCGACGCGATGACGTGGACCAGCAGCGTGTCGGTGTCGGTGACCGGCTGCCACGTGACCCCCTCGATCAGATCGCCGAGACGCACGCCCTGACCAATGGTCAACGCGGAGACGTCGATCGTGAGGTGCTCCGGGATCTCTGATGGCAGACACGCGACGGCAACCTCGCGCTGGACGAAATCGATGAGACCACCCTGCACCTTGACCCCCTCGGCTTCGCCGGTGAGCACGATGGGTATCGTGACCGTGAGGACCTTGTCCATGGCCACCCGATAGAAGTCCACGTGCAGCAGCGCACGGCTCATCGGGCCCACCTGGAAGTCCTTGATCAGGACCTGACTTGGGGCCCCTCCGTCGACGCTCAGCCCGATCAGCGTATTCACGCCGGTGTCGGACCGCAGAATCTGTGTCAGTTCGCCGGGATCAACACTGACGGCGACCGACTCGGCGGTCGAATCGGCGCCACTGCTGCCGTACACGACGCCCGGGAGCCGCCCGTTGCGACGAAGCTCACGCGCGCTGTTTTTTCCGCGACCCGTTCGGGTCTCAAGATTCAGAGTGGTGTTCATGGCAAAACCTGTGCGGTCACACAACCGGGCCGTCGTCAGATGAACAACGAGGACACGGACGTCTCCTGATGAATGCTCTGGATCGCTTTCCCCAACAGTGGGGCCACGGACAAGATTTCGACCTCGTCCGACGCCGCGAACTCAGGCTTGGGCGGAATGGTGTTGGTGACGACGAGCTTCTCGAGCGCCGACGCCTGGATACGATCGAACGCCGGGCCGGAGAGCACACCGTGCACCGCGCAGGCCATGACCCGCGAAGCCCCGTTGTCCCGCAAGGCGGCCGCCGCCTGAGTGAGCGTGCCCGCGGTGTCCACGATGTCATCCACGATGATACAGACTCGGCCCTCCACCTCGCCAACGACATGCATCACCTCGGCGGTACCGTCGTCCGAACGTCGTTTGTCGATAATGGCAAGGTCGGCATCCATCCGCCTCGCGTACGCCCGTGCTCGCTCCACCCCCCCTGCGTCGGGCGACACGATTGTCACTTCGGACTCTTTGCGACCGGCGAGATAGTCGATGAAGACCGGCGCGGCGAAGAGGTGGTCGACGGGGATATCGAAGAACGCCTGGATCTGCGCCTTGTGCAGATCCATGGTCAAAATGCGATTCGCTCCCGCGGCGCTCACCAGATTAGCGACGAGCTTGGCCGAAATCGGCACGCGCGGCTTGTCTTTCCGATCCTGACGGGCATAGCCGTAGTAGGGCATGACCGCCGTGATCCGGGCCGCGGACGACCGACGAAATGCGTCGATCATCACGCAGAGTTCAACCAGATTGGGGTCGACCGGCGTGCAGGTCGGCTGCAAGATGAAAACGTCGGTGCCGCGGATGTTCTCATCGATCTGAAACGCCACTTCCGTGTCGGTAAACCGTCTGAGCTTCGACCGCCCCAACGGTACGCCGATATAGGTAGCGATCTCCCGCGCCAACTCGGCGTGCGCCGATCCGGAAAAAAACTTCAGTTGCCCGTTTTGCATGGCCGTTCGTCGCCGCTGTGTACCCCTCGCCGGCCCCCTTTGCCCCGGGGCTCTCGTGCGCGTCTGTGTTGGCTGGGGCGGAAGGATTCGAACCTTCGCATACGGGAGCCAAAGTCCCGCGCCTTACCGCTTGGCCACGCCCCAATAATCGGGTCCCCGATGCGCGGCTGCGCGCCTGTATCGCTGAGGGCACCCCTCGACACGGACCACCTGTGCCCCAGCAGGTCTCCTGGCCACCCGCGCAATCTTGTATTTTATCCTGGCCACCTCGGGCGAGCAAGCGACCAATCGCGAAGTCAGGCCCAGAACCGCCGGGCAAGACCCTCGCGGCTCATGGTCCGCGTGACGATTACACGCCAGCCTGGTCGCCTGGCCTC
>CAUZAY010000189.1:0-8396 GCA_963577695.1 Vicinamibacteria bacterium
GCAATGGACCGGCCCCGCCCTGGTGTCGACCGACACGCATCTGCAGGCCGATGGCATCGAGATTGGCCCAGGCACCGCCACCCCCGATTGGCACGGCGAGCGCCTGGACCTCCCCTGGGCCATCGCCGTGCTCAACCCGGGGCCCGCGAGTCTGTCGCCCAAGGACGTTCCCGCGGGAACGTCCGGGTGAGCCGCGGTGCTCATGGAGCGGGCAGCGCTCGTCGCCGGGGCATCTGAGTTGTTAGAGGTGTCGGGCTGACCACCGCCACATCGCTTTTCTCGAGATCCCTGAATGGAGGGTGGGTTCAACGGATCGATGCAACCGTGGACGCGGAGAACGGCCGCAGTTCGAAGCGAAAGCCCGTAATCCAAGAGGAGGTTTCTGGGACACGCCCATTCGTAATGGTCTAGGGACGCTACCCTGCGAGACGCCGGCCGGTAGCGGGCGCCCATGACCTGTCCTGGTTAGCCTTTTCCCTCCCAGGAAAAGTGCGAGTACAACCCGTGCGTCTGTTCATTGAGAAAATCGAAACTGGGATGGGTGCACCGGGTACGACCGCGGGCCAGCGTATGTGTGGGACCGTGGACCACGTTGTGGAAGTTCTCGATGCGCGCGTCCGACTGACCGTCGGCGCCGCGGATGGCGGTCACGGTGCTGTCGAACAGGTCCGGAATCGTCATCCGCTTCTCACGGCCGTCGTCCTCGAACCGTATCGGGACGAATCGGGTGTCGAGGCGAGTTTCGACGAAGCGTGTGAGGACGCCCCACGGTCCCCCCGCGCGGCCGGACAGGATGTTGTCGAGGGCGGCGCGTTGCGCCGCGTTCGCACGGTCATCGATGAAGCAGCCTTGAGTCCAGCCTCCGTCGTACATGCGTTGGGGTGCGTCGAAGACGATCGCCGCGTTGATGCCGGAGAGGTCGATTTGGCCGTATCGTGCGTCGTCGAGATGCATCGCCCAGTTGCCCTGGCAGCGGTCATGAGAACACGGCTGTTTGAAGGATACGTGGCCGGGGCACAGGAGATCGCAATTGCAGTTTTCGAATAGCAGGCCGCGGGCCCGCCACGGCGGTGTGTTCACGCCTGATCCTATTCCCACCGAAACACGCGTGATGCGATAAGCGTGCAGACGGCGAAGACGACGACCAGCGCCGCCACGTCACCCAGGTGGGCCGACCACGGGTTGCCTTGCCAGATACCGGAGAGGAGCGAGACCGTGGGTGTCAGCGGCAGCGCCCGGGCGACTATCTGCCACCCGTCCGGGAAGGTGTCGATCGGTCGAAAGAGCCCGCAGAACGGCAGCGTGCTGTAGAGAACCAGACCGCCCAACGGCGGCGCGAATCGTGCCGTGCGCACGAGGCTTGCGATGATGAATCCGATCGACAGAATGCTCCAGGTGCTGAGCAGGAGCGCGAGGGCGATGAACAGCCGTTGTTTCTGGCCACCCGACAGCGTCATGAACCAGGCGTTGCGCTTGTCGCTGAGACCGAGCTGGTCGAGGACGCCCTCGGCATCGACGGTGGCGTCGAACAGCGAGGCCCAGAGGTCGACCGCTTCCCAGACCTTGATACGTTTCTGGAGCTGCGCCTCTTGTAGCTGCACGCCGATACGTCGCTGCAGCGCGTGTGCGTGCTTGATGGGGTCTAGCCCGAACACCTCGATCTGGCCGTGGTCCGGTTTTCGCAAGCCCTCGACGCATTCCATCGTGGTGGTCTTGCCGGCGCCATTGGGCCCGGTCAACCCGAAGATCTGTCCACCCGGGACCTCGAACGACACCTCGTCGACCGCGACGGTGTCGCCATAGGTCTTTCGAATTCCGGACACACGGATGACGGGGCCGCTGCTCATGCCGCGCGATCTTAACTTAGACGGGGCTGCGCCCCGAACCCCCCGCGGGCACTCCGGGCCCGCGGGGCGCGCGTGATCGCGCGGCCTGGCCTCGTTCCGGGCTGGGTGGCTTGACACGGGCGGGTGAACCGTTTGCAATGCGCGTACACTGTGGTGAACGCCACCGGCGATAGCGACGGTAGGGCCTCATCTGGAGATACGACAATGAAATGGAAGATTCTTGCGATCGCTGGGTTCACGTTTGGGGTGTTGGGGACCGGGTGGGGGCTCTCGGCGCAGCAGCCAGCCTCCAAGGTGTTTGAGTTGCGGATCTACAAGGCCACCGCCGGGAAGCGCGCGGAGCTGTCGGACCGGTTCCGCGACCATACGGCGGTGATGTTCGAGCAGGCCGGCATCGAGAATGTGGCGTACTGGACCGCCGCGACCGGTCCCGACGTGGACGATACTTTCGTGTACATGTTGGGCTACCCCTCGCTCGAAGCGCGTGACGAGATGTGGAGGACGCTGGGTCAGAATGAGGAGTTCCAGCGAATCATCGTGGCGGCCGAGCAGGATCCGAACCGAAAACTGGCCGCCGAAATCAACGCGCGGATGCTCGTGCCGACCTCGTACTCGGCCCTGAAGTAGCCTGCTCGGCCTTCACGCCGGCCGAACGGGCGGTCGGGAACGTGGAACAGCGCCAGATGACGCCAGGGATAGCCGAACCAGGACGGGACCAGACCACGGACCAGGCAATGGACCAGACGACAAGATGGTGCGGTGTGACGTCGGTCTTCGGGGCGATGATGCTCGCCGCGGGCTTGACGTCGACGGCGGCGGCGCAGGACGGTACCACCGGTGAGTGGCGCGTGCACGGTGGGGATAGCGGGTATACCCGGTACGCGCCGCTCGACCAGATCAACGCCGACACGGTGAACGACCTGGAGATCGTCTGGCGACGGCCGGCCGTCGACCGCAGTCTTCACGACCGGTGGCCGGACCTCCAGTATTCCAATCAGCTGCGGTCAACGCCGGTCATGGTGGACGGCGTCCTCTACGGCTCGAACGGTCTCGGGATCGTGGAAGCCTTCGATTCCGCGACCGGCGAGACACGCTGGGTGCAGGATCTTCCATTCCTGACCGACGAGGAGACGCCGCGTGGCGCTGCCAATCGTGGTGTCGGGTTCTGGGAAGATGACGACGGTGGCGGGCGACGTATTCTGTCGGTGCGCCCCCCGTATCTGCTGGCCACGGACGTCGAGACCGGTCGTCTGGTCTCCGACTTCGGAGACGGGGGCAAGGTCGACCTCCGGGTGTACGCCGACACGACCGAGTTGATCCCCTACAGCTACACGTCGCCGCCGCTCGTCGTGCGCGACGTCGTCGTGGTGGGGCAGGCGATGGAGGACCATCCACGAACCAAAGAACAGCGTCCCGGATATGTCCGCGCCTACAACGTCCGCACCGGCGACCTGCAGTGGACGTGGAATCCGATTCCTCAGGAAGGCGAAGCGGGGGTCGAGACCTGGCTCGACGACTCCTGGCAGTACTCGGGCATGGCCAACGTCTGGACCATGATGAGCGCCGATGAGGAGCTCGGGCTCGTCTATCTGCCGACCGGGGCGCCCAGCAACGACATGTATGGCGGGCATCGCCCTGGGAACAACCTCTACGCGAACAGCCTGGTGTGTGTGCGCGCCGACACCGGTGAGATGGTCTGGCACTTCCAGACCGTGCATCACGATCTGTGGGACTACGACAACAACGTGGCCCCGATCCTGATGGACATCACGGTGGATGGTCGCGAGATCAAAGCGGTGGTGCAGCTCACCAAACAGGCGATGGCCTACACGTTCGACCGAGTGACGGGGGAGCCGGTGTGGCCGATTGTCGAGCGACCTGTCCCGACCTCGGAGACACCCGGGGAGTGGATTTCACCGACCCAGCCATTCCCGACCAAGCCGGCGCCGTTCGACGTGCACGGGATGTCGACCGACACCTTGATCGATTTCACGCCGGAACTGCGTGACGAAGGGGTCGAGATCGCGGCGCCCTACATGCTCGGCCAGATCTTTACCCCGCCGTCGATTCGGGGCGACGGTGACGGAGACCAGAAGGGCACGCTCCAACTGCCCGGCTCGGTCGGCGGCGCCGAGTGGGGCGGGGCCGGGTTCGACCCGGAGACGGGGATGCTCTACGTGCCGTCGGTGACCGGCACGTTCGTCGCGGACCTGACCCCCGGGAATCCGGATCGGATGAATGTGCGATATACCCGGGGCAACCGGGCCTTTCCCGCTGGGCCGCGGGGGCTCCCCCTGTTGAAGCCCCCCTATGGCCGGATCACGGCGATCGACATGAATACCGGCGAGCATGTGTGGATGGTGCCCAACGGTGATGGTCCACGGAACCACCCCGACATCGCCCACCTGAACCTGCCACCGTTGGGACAGCCGGGTCGCGCGATGACACTGCTGACCAAGAGCCTGCTGTTCGTCAGTGAAGGCGACCCCATCATGGTTCGGACACCGCCGGGGGCAGGCCCCGAGGCGGGTAAGGGGTTCCGCGCGTTCGACAAGGTGACGGGCGAGGTTGTCTGGGAAACCTCGTTCCGGGCCGGCAATGTCGGGGCGCCGATCACCTACCTGCACGACGGCAAGCAGTACATCGTGCTGCCGATCGGGTCACTCGAGTTCCCTGGCGAGTGGATCGCGTTGGCGCTTCCGTAGCTTCGCAGGTCACCATGGAGATCGCTGAGCTCACCGCGGAGCAGCTTGAAGAGCTGCGTCAGCTGCTGCTGACCGAGCGCGATCGTCTAGAGGCCCATCTGCGGCTCAGCGAAGAAGGGTCCAAGCCGGTGCAGCTCGGCACTCCGATCGGACGCCTGTCCCGCATGGATGCCATCCAGCAGCAGGAGATGACCCGGGCCGGCCGATCCACCCTCGAGCTTAAGCGGCGGCAGGTCGAGGCGTCGCTCGACGGCCACACGAAGGGCGTGTATGGCCAGTGTCGGTCGTGTGAGGAGCCGATCGGTTACCCTCGGTTGCGCGCGCGGCCGGAAGCCCCGTTCTGTTTGAGTTGTCAGGACCGTCGAGAGCGCTGACGCCGACAGGCCCCGCGTCCCCATCGCACGATGTCAGGTGTCGTGTCTTCGAACGTCAGTCGCCGAGTGAGTACACGAACATCGAGTGTCCCGCGGCCAGTGCGACATACTGCTTGCCGTCGACCATGTAGCTCATCGGGCCGTTGGCGATCATGCCGCCGAGCGTCTTGCGCAACAGCAGCTCGCCAGTCTCGGCGTGCATGACGTGAAAATGACCCTCACGGTTACCGGTGAAGAGCAGGTTGGAGGCGGAGGTGAGAATGCCGCTGCTTGTGACATCGGTCATCGGCACCCGCCAGCGTTGCTGGCCGGTGCGCGGATCAATGGCGATCACGGCGCCGCCGCCGGCCGCGTCGGTCCAGTTGTTGATGTGCCCGCGCCGCAGCCCCGGCACGTTGGCGCCGGCGCCGAACGGGTTGGCGGGGCGGCCGCCGAGGAACACGCGACCTGGCACATGTGTTTGTTCCTGGGGCTCGAAGTTCGACCCGTACGCCTCCCAGGCTGACACGTAGAACAGACCGGTCTCCGGGCTATAGGAGGGCGAATACCAGTTGGTGCCACCCTGAATCCCAGGAAAGGTGGTCGCACCCGGCGGCTGCGGTGTCTGCACCGGCCGACCGAAGTCGTCGAGACCGCTGGCCCAGTTCACCGGCACGAAGCTGGTGCCGCTGAGGAACTGACCGCTCTCCCGGTCGAGCACGTAGAAGAAGCCGTTCCGGTTCCCCCAGAGCATCAGTTTCTGGGTATTGCCGTTGCCGTCCGGGAAATCGATCAGCACCGGAATCTGGACCGAGTCGTAGTCATACGGGTCGTTCGGTGTGAACTGGAAATACCACTCGAGTTCGCCGGTGTCGGGGTCGAGCGCAACCACCGAGTCCGAGTAGAGGTTGTCGCCCGGGCGCTGAGCCGGGTTCAGGTCCGGTCCGGGGTTGCCGATGCCCCAGTAGGTCAGGTCCAGGTCCGGGTCATACGAGCCGGTCAGCCACGCCGACGCGCCCCCAGTTTTCCAGGCGTCGTTTTCCCAGGTCTCGTGCCCCGGCTGGCCGGGACCGGGAATGGTGTGAAACCGCCACGCCAGTTCGCCGGTCTTGGCGTCGTAGGCGTCGATGTAGCCGCGAATGCCGTACTCGCCGCCCGCGACGCCGACCATCACCTTGTCCTTGATGACGAGCGGTGCCAACGTCAAGGCGTAGCCCTCGGTCGGGTCGGCGACCGTTGTTTGCCACAGGGGCTTACCCGCGACGGCGTCCAGAGCAATGAGGTTCCCGTCGAGCGTCGCCAGAAACAGCGTATCGTCCAGAATCGCGAGACCACGATTGACCGCTCCGCAGCAGGGACGCGAGTCGGACGAGGGCGTGTACTCGAATTTCCAGAACACACTCCCACGTTTGGCGTCGAGCGCCACCACGTTGTTGACCGGCTCCGTCAGATACATGATGCCGTCGACCACCAACGGCGTGGCCTGGAACGCTTCAAGGGAACCGGCCTGGAACACCCACGACAACTCGAGGTCCTCGACGTTGTCAGGCGTGATCTGATCGAGCTTGGTGTGACGGTTGCTCGAGTACGAGCCGGAATATGTCAGCCAGTTCTCCGGTTCCTCGTCGGCGTTGAGCAGGCGCTCGAACGTGACCTGCGCGGTGGCCCCGCTCGGGAGCAGCGCGACGAGCATGAAGGCGATGAGAGTCTGTCGGGTCATGGCGGTCAGTCCAAACCTTTGAGTGAAAGCAGATAGGCGAGCACGTCGGCGACCTCCTGCTCGTCGAGCACGTCAGTGGCCGGGGGCATCGGTGACGTCGTCCCGGCCGCCAACTCCCGTAAGTCAGCTTTGTCCAGCGACCGCAGCCGCTCGTTCTCGTCGATGAGTTGAATCGTGTACGTGTCTTCGTTGAGCCGACGTCCATTGAGCACCGTGCCGTCGGCCATCACCGCTCGCA
The DNA here is from genome assembly GCA_963577695.1 of Vicinamibacteria bacterium. GTDB lineage: Bacteria > Acidobacteriota > Vicinamibacteria > Vicinamibacterales > UBA8438 > UBA8438. Next base: position 6,864 of record CAUZAY010000189.1, read on the forward strand.
CCGGGCGGTTGACCGGCAACATCGAAGCGGTAGGGTCCAGCAACGACGCCTGCAGGTTGGCGGCGGTGCGTACCGCGCCGATGTCGGTCAAGTCAGGGGCGGTGCGCGGCCCCTCGCCGCGCACGCGGTGACAGGAGTCGCAGGCGCCCTTGCCGGCAAACAGGCCCCGGCCACGCGCCTCGTCGCCCAGCGTGACGGCGCTCATGTCAAAGTCGCGCATGGTGCGCAAGTAGGAGACGAGGCCGGTCAACTCGGTCCCCGAGAAGTCGTTCGGCGGCATCGCCGTGCCTTGAATGCCGGTCCTGATCAGTCGCATCAGTTCGAAGTCGGATTCGGCCCTGGCGTAAGTGCCGCCGCGCAGGTCGACGCCGGCCACCTCGTCGCCGTTGTCTCCATGACACCGGACGCAGTTGGCGCTGTAGAGCCTCGCGCCAAACTCGATGTCGGCCTGTTCGTACTGACCGACGTGGTTCTGGGCCGCGGCCTCCGGGACGACGGTCGTCACGAGCAGGAGCGCCACAGAAACCCCGCCAAGAGCGGTAAGCCAAACCGGGATGGGTGCGGTAAAGGTACGCATAGGGAGGCCGTTCAGGATACGTAGCCTCCTGGTGTCCCGTTCGAGTCGGGAGCCGGCAGACTACTAGAAGTACGACAGTCTGTCGGCATCATTACCTCGTGTCAATCATTTCAACGGCAGACGGTTGTCTGGGTCTGGTCGAAAGATCAGATACTCGATGTCGGTCTCGAGGTCGCTCCACCAGTGTGGCGTGTGGCCCGGGATGATCACGACGTCACCCGCCGTGAGCCTCCGCGTGACTCCGCCGTCGATTCCGGCACTGCGTGCCGAGGTGCCTGGAATTGGTGGGCCTGGTGGCCGCATCGTCCCCCCCGTGACCAGCGTGGCGGCGCCCTCCAACATGTAATAGATCTCGGTGGTATTGACCTCGTGCTTGTTGGCGCCGCCGGCCAACGTCTTGGGGCGGAACACGGCATAGACTCCCACTCGATAGTCGCCAGTCACGTCGACGACTCTGATGGGACGGTCGCTGACGCGGTCTCGGGGCAGGGCGTCGATGAATGCACGGATGTCTGCCGACGTAACGTCGGTCGCTTCCGGGGCCTCCTGGGCTGCGGACGGACCGGTCAACAGCAGAGCGAGCAGTGCAAAGATCAGTGTGCGCATGATGATGTCTCCGGCGGGTCAGGGCCCTCGGAAGAAATATGTCGGCGTCGTACCGACCTGGCTGGACGATTATGTCCGGTATCGTTCTCAGGGGCACGTCTGCCGCGCTCGCGCGTTCCCGATTGAACCTGGCCGGCTGCCTGGCCGGGGCTTGTCGTCCGCGCCGGAGCCCCCTACCATGCTGCGGCGCGTACCGGAGGACCGGTATTTTGCTATGCTATGCAGGACGATTTGTAGGAACTCTACTATCCGGCGTCTCGCTGGAGGATGGCGATGCAACTAGTCGGCACTCTGCTTCGATCCTGGCCCGCGGTTCTGGCCCTCAGTGTAGTGGCCTGTTCGGTGTCGAG
>CAUZAY010000190.1:0-8391 GCA_963577695.1 Vicinamibacteria bacterium
GCTGGTGCCGATCGGAAGCTTGTCGAGGGTTCGGAGACCCTGATGCACGGGAGGCAGCGCTCCTCGCGTCGGTGGCGAGGCCAGCCACCGCGCGGATTCAAAAAAGTGAGACTGGATCTCAGTTTCGGAATTCAGTCTATATCGGACCAATTTTGTCGGTCAACAGAGTCCGACCGATTGACTTGGCCGGACGGGACGTCATCGTGGCTTAGGGTCGCCGTTCGGTGGCGTGTGGGAGAATACAACCCTGTTGGGCCGAGCGTCATCCAGGAGCAGTCAGGAGCTTCCCCATGAACAACGCGCGTGTGGCGGTCCCACCGCCTCGGAACGAGCCTATCCTCGGGTACGCGCCCGGTTCCGCGGAGAAAACGGCGGTGAAAGCGCAGCTGGAGGAATTCACCACCGGCTCAGTCGAGATCCCGCTCCTCATCGGCGGCCGCGAGGTGACGACAGGTGACCTGGGCGATTGCATCCTGCCCCATGACCACCAGCGGCGGGTGGCGACCTACCATCGCGGCAACGTGGACACGGTCAATCAGGCCATCGCGGCCGCGGCCGCGGCGCGCGCCGACTGGAGCGCCATGCCATGGGAGTCTCGCGCGGCGATCTTCCTCAAGGCAGCCGAACTGCTCGCGGGTCGGTATCGGCAGGTGCTCAACGCCGCCACGATGCTGAATCAGAGCAAGACTGTGTTTCAGGCGGAGATCGATGCCGCCTGTGAGCTGATTGATTTCTGGCGGTTCAACGCGTCCTACTTGCCGGAGGTCTACGAGCAGCAGCCGCAGAGTGCGCCTGGGATGTGGAACTTCGTCGAATATCGTGCGCTCGAAGGGTTCATCTTCGCGGTGACGCCATTCAACTTCACCTCGATCGCGGGCAACCTGCCGACCAGCCCGGCGCTGATGGGCAACACCGTGGTCTGGAAGCCGGCCTCGACGTCCGTCTTTTCCGCCTACTGGCTCATGAAGCTGTTCGAGGAAGCCGGGCTCCCGCCGGGTGTTATCAACCTCGTGCCTGGCAGCGGTGGGCAGATCGGCAACCCGGCCATGGCGCACCCCGATCTGGGCGGGGTCCACTTCACTGGTAGTACCGAAGTGTTTCAAGGCATGTGGCGCACCGTCGGTGCCAACATCGCCGGCTACAAGAGCTATCCGCGAATCGTCGGCGAGACCGGCGGGAAGGACTTCGTCTTCGCGCATGTGTCGGCGGACCCCGAGGAACTGGCCGCAGCCCTGATTCGCGGGGCGTTCGAGTATCAGGGACAGAAATGCAGCGCCGCCAGCCGTGCCTACATCCCGGAGAGTCTGTGGAACGCCATGCGCGACCGTCTGGTGAGCGAGGTCGAGACGATTCCGTATGGCGATGTCGCCGATTTCACCAACTTCATGGGCGCGGTCATCGACAAGAAGACCTTTGACAAGCTGCAGGGCTACATCGAGCGAGCGAAGACCGACACCGATGCCGATGTCGTGTGCGGCGGTGTCTGCGATGACAGCACCGGGTACTTCATCTCACCGACCATCATCCAAGCCCACGACCCGCACTACGCCACGATGGAGACGGAGCTGTTCGGTCCGGTCCTGACCATCCATGTCTACAAGGACGATCAGTATGAGCAGACCCTTGAGACCTGCGACCGGACGTCGCCCTACGCGCTGACGGGCGCCATTTTCGGGCGCGACCGCGCCGCCATCAACCTGGCGTCGAACACACTGCGTCACGCTGCCGGAAATTTCTACATCAACGACAAGCCGACGGGCGCCGTCGTCGGCCAGCAGCCGTTCGGCGGGTCACGCGCCTCCGGCACCAACGACAAGGCCGGGAGTTCGCTCAACCTGTTGCGCTGGGTCAGCACCCGGACGACGAAGGAGACGTTCACCCCGGTCCGTGACTATCGCTATCCGCACATGGGCGAGCGGTAGGTCGGTACTGGTTCACTTCACGTGACGGCCGATACAATCGGACGAGTCGCGCGAGCCGTGACCCGAGATCACGGTCGTGCTGAATGACTTCGACGAGCTGAGAGAACGCGTGCCGTAGCGTTCGAGAAAGGACGCCGAATGACGATCCGAAATGCCGGTTCCGCCGGGGCCCTTGTTCTGGTGGGGCTGGCGTTGGCCCTGCTGGCGGGTCAGGCCTCGGCGCAGATCACGCTCGAGGGCAGCACGCCGCCCGATGGCGCAGCGCTCGACGGGCCGGTGCGCACGGTGCGCGTCTGGTTCGACACCGCGCCGCCGGTCGAGGGGAGCACGTTGGAGATCTCCGGGCCGGGGAATCGCGCCAAGATCGAGGGACTCCACACCATGGGTGAGAACGATCTCATGGGCCGAGTAACCGGACCGATGCCCAATGGCGAGTGGACGATGACCTGGAAGACCGTTGGCGCCGATGGCGAGGAACAGACCGGCACCATCACGTTCAGCGTGCAGCGTCCGCCCCGACGCTGACGCTGGACCCCAGCCGCTACGACATGTGGGCGGCGAGGCCGACCTACTCGGCAGTGGCGATCGAGAACGCGAAGTCGCCGCGCAGCACATGGCCGTCGTCGCCGGCCGAGCGCCACTTGACGGTGTAGCTGCCAGCGGCCAGGGTCGCGGGCACTTCGGCGACAAGTGACTTCTCGTCGCCCACCGTGGTCTTGCCCAGCGTGACCTCTCCGTTGGGTCCTTCCAATGACAGCTGACTCAGGGCCGGCTCCGGGTCCTGGGTGAACCACACCTGCAGGTGTTCCGGCGATGCGTTCAGTGTCGCGTCCTGGGCCGGCATGCTCTTGGAGTAGGCCATGTGCGCGGATACGGCTCCAGCCGCGGCCAGCGCGATGATGAGAGTGGCGACGAGTGTTCGCGGTCGAAGATTCATGTCACGCTCCAGCGGTGTTGTTCCAGCCCCCGTCTACAGATTATCGCAGAAGCCCACTCGAGACATACACCGAGATGTCAGCCAGGCACGTCGATCCCGCGATACACTGCGGTGGGGGTGGGCCGCTAGGGGATCCATCCCGGCCGGTCGCACATGGAGGTGTTCATGGGGAGTCGACGAGGGTTGCGGTTGGGGTTGTGGCTGGTCACGCTGGGCGTCTCCGTGCCCGGTGCCTACGCACAGGCGCCCGGGTCCGATATTCCTCGTCGCCCGGACGGCCGACCGGACCTGTCTGGCACCTATGACATCGCCACCCTGACCCCACTACAGCGACCCACCGAGTTGGGCGATCAGCGCGTCCTGACCGAGGAGGCGGCGGCTGAACTGGCATCCGGGGCGAGTTCACTGGAGCGCATCTTCAACATTCCCGATGAACGGAACGTGGAGTCTGAGGCGCCGAGAGAGGCGCCGCCGGTCGGTGGTGACGGCTCAAGTGGTGCGGCGGGGAACGTCGGCGGCTACAACTCGTTCTGGATGGACTTCGGGCAGGCGGGGTTCCGCATCGACGGAGAGTATCGGACCTCTATCATCGTCGACCCGCCGAACGGGCGACGTCCGCCGCTCATGGCCTCGGCACGTGAACGGATGGCCGGCGTCGCCGCGCGTGCACGTCCCAACACCGGCACCGCGTGGTGGCTCGAGGACGACCTGAGCGCCCCGGGTCCCTACGACCACCCGGAGCAGCGTCCCCACGCCGAGCGCTGTCTCATGGGGTTCGGCTCGACGGCCGGGCCGCCGATGTTGCCCGTGCTCTACAACAATCTGAAGCGGATCGTACAGAGCGATGACACGGTCATGATCCTCGTCGAGATGGTGCACGACGCTCGGATCGTGCGGATGAATCAGGAGCATGTCTCACCAGAGATCCGGACCTGGCTGGGCGACTCGGTCGGGCAGTGGGACGGTGACACGCTGGTGGTGGACACCACCAACTTTGCTGACTCACCGTCCCTGGGGCAGGCCTCCCGCAACCTGCACGTAGTGGAGCGGTTTACTCGGATCGACGCTGACACGCTCCTCTACAACTTCACCGTTGATGACCCGACGGTCTGGGAGGCGCCCTGGAGCGGTGAATACGTCTGGCCGGCCACCGACAACAAGGTCTACGAGTACGCCTGCCACGAGGCGAACTATTCCTTCGGCGGCATCCTGCGAGGGGCCAGGGTGCTCGAAGCGGACGTGCGCGAGGGGCGATAGCGACAGTCCCATGAGCGCCCGCGTGGCGTCCGGGGCGCAGACCCGCCGAATTGAAGCGCCGGTTTAGGGAAGATGGCCCGGCGCGGGGCGCGCGACACTGCGCGCCCCGCGGCCGCGGTGTGGGGCACTCGGGGTCGCCGCGGAGCGGCTGCGTGGGGTTCGGGGCGCAGCCCCGTCAGAAAAAAGAACAATGAGATTCGACGGGTACACCACTGACGGCTTCCACGACGAACTGTTCCTCGCAGACGGTTCGCCTCGGCCGGAGGCGCGCGCGCTGGTGGAGCGGATCGAAGCGCTCTCCGACGGCGAACTGGCCCGGCGCCATCAGGCGGCCATCACGACCGCGAAGACCAGCACGGTGGCTCGGTAGAGATTCCTGACGAGCAGGTTCACCAACGTACGATGGAGACCGGCTCGCTCCAGCAGCCCCGAGAGCGGCAGCCGTGTCAGTCGGTAGACTAGCCAGAAGAGCACCAAGACCACGAGGGCCGCGAACACCTTCGGCAGATACTCGACGACGCGGGTCAGAAGCTGGATCATGTCCAGACGTTCGATCAGGCCGCTCATCGTCGCTCCGCCTCTCGCCAGAGGGAGCCGTTGCAGGCTGCCCGCCAGTCGTCGTGCCACGCCCCACCCTCGTGGCCGTCGAGTAGCGCACCCTCAGGCAGAAACTCGTGTAGTTCCTGCAGCGTGCGCACCCGGCTATCGCTGATACGACGAAAGATGTGTTGGGGGCCCAAGGCATCGGGGTGCGAGAGGCCCATCGCGGCCAGCAGCTCCAACAGGCTCTCGACCGTCGCGGCCTGAAACCTCGCGACGCGGGGGGCCTTGTCGTCGACATGCAGACCGTGCGCCAATGCCGGGTTCTGCGTGGCGACCCCGGTGGGGCAATGGTCTGAATTGCAGCGGAGGGCTTGAATACAGCCCAGTGCCAGCATCATCCCGCGCGCCGAGACGCACAGGTCGGCCCCGAGCGCCAGGGCGCGCGCCATATCGAAACCGGTCAGAATCTTCCCGGATGCGATGATCGTGATCCGATGACGGAGCCGCACGCCCCTCAGTGCGTTGTGAACCAGCATCCACCCGTCGCGCGCCGGCATCCCCACCGAATTCGCGAACTCGAGCGGCGCCGCACCGGTGCCGCCCTCGCCTCCATCGACGGTGATGAAGTCCGGGAGAATGCCACTGTCGAGCATCGCCTTGCAGAGCCTGAGGAACTCGGTCCGTTGACCGACACAGAGCTTGAAGCCGACCGGCTTCCCGCCGGACAATTCGCGCAGTCGCGCCAGGAATTCGAGCAGGCCGGTCGGGGTGCTGAAGGTCGAGTGTGCAGGCGGTGAGAGCACCGTCTGCCCAGCCGGTACCCCCCGGATCGCGGCGATCTCCCGGGACACCTTCCGACCCGGGAGCACCCCGCCGTGCCCCGGTTTCGCGCCTTGCGAGAGCTTGAGTTCAATCATCCGTACGGCATCGAGCGCCGCCTGATCCGCGAAACGATCGGGGTCGAACCCTCCCTCAGCCGTCCGGCATCCGAAGTAGCCGGTGCCGATCTGCCAGATGAGGGCGCCGCCCCGCTCCAGGTGATACGGCGAGACACCGCCCTCGCCCGTGTTGTGCGCGAACCCGCCTGCCCTGGCGCCAGCGTTGAGGGCCAGTATCGCCCGGCTGGACAGGGCGCCGAAGCTCATGGCGGAAATGTTCAGCAGCGCGCTGTCATAGGGTTGGCGGCAGTCGGCGCCGCCAATCGGAATCCGCGGCGGCGTCTCGAGAGGGGCGACCGGCGCGAGCGAGTGCGCGGCCCATTCGTACCCCAGGCGGTAGACGTCGCGCTGGGTGCCGAACGGCTGGGTCTCAAGGTCGCCTTTGGCTCGCTGATAGACGAGGTCGCGAAACTCCCGTTCAATCGGAAAGGCGTCGGTGTTCGACTCGATGAAATACTGCTGGATCTCCGGTCGAACCAGCTCGAACAGATACCGAACGTGCCCGATGATCGGGAAGTTCCGCAGGATGGTGTGCTGGCGCTGCGTCACGTCGTAGACACCGACGAGCACGAGCGGACCGACGACCGCCAGCGCCCAGAGCACGCCGGGGGCCACGGTCGCCGCCGCCAGAATACCGGTGAGTAGGAGTGCCGAGCACCCGTAGAACCAGCGCCGAACCACGGCAGCATCATCACACAGTTGTCGAGCGCCGTGGCCAGTCGTCGGTTCGTGGCTTTACCGGTGCGCTAAGGATCGGTCACAATTGGCCTGGGTTCTTGTCATCAGGTCTGGTTCGACCGGGGTCTGACCCGGGTCGGGCGAGTCACCGAGGAGAGGAGAGGCATGCGCCTGGGCGGGCAGCATCGGCGGTCGGGTGCGTGGCCGTTCACGGCCTTGGTGCTGCTATGCGTGGGCGTCGGCTGGGCCGCGTTGACCGCGGTCGAGGCCTCGACCGCGCAGCCGGCGCCCGCCGCCTCGCCGACACTCCGAGAAGCGCTGGATCAGTATTGCATCGCGTGCCACAACCAGCGGCTCAACACCGCGGAGCTGGCGCTGGACACCGTGGATGCGAGTCATCCCGAGACCGATCCCGAGCTGTGGGAACGGGTGGTCGCAAAGCTGCGGGCCGGATCCATGCCGCCGCCGCGCCGCCCGCGACCGGACGCGGCCACCTACCAAGTGCTGGCTACCCAGCTCGAGGAAGCACTCGACCAGGCCTGGGTGGCTTCACCAAACCCCGGCCGAGGCAGCGCCGTCCATAGGATCAACCGCACGGAGTATGGCAATGCCGTGCGCGATCTGTTTGCCCTCGACATCGACGTGACCGAGATCCTGCCGGGCGACGAAACAGCCGACGGCAGTTTCGACAACTTCGCCGACGTGCTGACCATCTCGCGGTCGCAGCTCGAACGTTACCTGTCGGTGGCACGCCAGGTGACGCGCCTCGCGGTCGGTCTGGCGCCGCCGAGTCCAGGCTTCGACACGTTCGAGATTCCGCTTCACGTGGTCCAGGACGAGCGACAGAGCGAAGAGCTGCCGCTCGGGTCTCGCGGCGGGTTGGCGATTCCCTATCAGTTCCCGGTCGACGGCGAGTATCAGTTCAAGGTGCGTCTCCGTCGACAATACCAGCGCTACCTGATGGGGATGGGCTGGGCCCAGCAACTCGAAGTGCGTCTCGACGGCCGACTGCTCGAGCGGTTCACCGTCGGTGGCAACGCACAGGGCGTGCCGGCGGCAGCCAGCTACGCGGGAGACGGCGAGCCCGGGTTCGCCGGGGATCCCGACTGGGAAACCTTCATGCAGGTCACCGGTGACGACGGCCTTGAGGTGCGCGTGCCGGTCGAGGCCGGCCCGCATACCGTCGGCGTCTCGTTTGTGCGCGAACTGTGGGAGCCCGAAGGATTGCCGCAACCGCTGCAGCGTGGCCGGGTGCTGACGAACGACCAGGTCTACATGGGGTACGCCGCGGTTGGCGCGGTTGACATCGGTGGGCCCTACACGGACCCGGGCTCGACTCGCGATACCCCCAGCCGCAGGGCGATTTTCAGTTGTCGACCGCCGACGGCCACTGCGACCGTCGATATCGACGAGGCCGCCGAGCGAGCGTGCGCACAGGAAATCGTGTCCCGGTTGGCACGCTCGGCGTATCGGCGCCCGGTGACGGCGAGCGACACGGACACCCTGCTTGAGTTCTTCGATGCCGGTCGCCGCGATGGCCGCAGCTTCGACGCCGGCATCCAGTTCGCGCTGGAACGGCTGCTGGTCGACCCCGATTTTCTGCTTCGGCTCGAGCGTGACCCGGCGCAGGTCGAGGCGGGCAGCGTCTACGCACTCAGCGACCTGGAGGTGGCGTCCCGCCTGTCGTTCTTTCTGTGGAGCAGCGTGCCCGACGACGAATTGTTGTCGCTGGCCGAGGCTGGACAGTTGACCGAACCGGCCGTGCTGGAGCAGCAGACGCGCCGGCTGCTGGCGGATCCTCGTGCCAGTGATGCGCTCGTGGACGACTTCGCGGCGCAGTGGTTGAACCTGCGACGGGTGGGCGAGGTGGTGGTCGACCCCGGCCGCTACCCGCACTACGACGAGACGTTGCTCAACGCCTTCAAGCGTGAAACAGAGCTGTTCGTCGGCAGCACGTTGCGCGAGGACCGCGGAGTGGCGACGTTGCTAAACGCCGACTACACCTTCGTGAACGAGCGACTCGCCCGGCACTACGGTATCCCCGGGATCTATGGCACTCGCTTCCGACGGGTACCGCTGTCGAATCCGGATGAACGCGGGGGATTGCTCGGGGAGG
>CAUZAY010000191.1:0-8363 GCA_963577695.1 Vicinamibacteria bacterium
CTCGTTCTGCTCGTAACACTGGGCGTGGTCCGCCCGGCCCGAGCCGATTTGACCGCCTTTGTGGGCAACAACGCTAGCCCATCGAACCGCCTGGTTCGTGGCGTGGCCGTCGGCTTCTCCTTGCTCGTGATTGGCGTCGAATTCGAACTCTCAGACACGAGAGCGGATGCGGCGGCCGATGCGCCCGGGCTCAAGACAGGCATGGCCAACCTGCTTGTCCAGACCCCATTCGGCATCTCTGGACTGCAGTTCTACGTGACGGCGGGAGCGGGTTTGTATCAGGAGGAGGGCCGCGGGATCGGCGACACCAACGGTGGCACCAATGTCGGTGGCGGGGTCAAAATTGCCGTGGCCGGACCGATCCGGATGCGCGTCGACTACCGCGTCTTTTCGCTCCGCGGATCGCCCCAGCACGACACCCATCACCGGCTCTATGCCGGCCTAAACATCGGATTCTAGGTTTCCGGGCGAGGCGTCCGTCTGGCGGCGTTGCTTCGTCGGTCAGGACCCGCCTGGCAGTTCCGTTCGGATGCCGGCGGAACGGCTAAGCCGTGCTGCGGAGCGCCGAAGCACCGCTGGCCGGGCGCGCGGGGGGACAGTCTTCTGCTGGGATCGAGCACGGGCCGCAACCCGTGCACCGGCGGATGACGCGTGCCCCTGGCCACCGCCCCCCCCGACTGGGTGGGGAGTACCTAGAACCCCGCCACGAGCGTCAGATTGACCTGGGCGCCGCCGGGAGCCAGTGCTTCCGTATAGTCCGTGTACAGCGCCCGGACCTCGTCACCGTTCCCCGGAGGCCCGCTCAGGTGGTCGTCCGACAGCACGGTGATCGGCTCATACTCGGCACCGGAGACCGCCGGATTGAAGATCGAGTAGTAAATCACGGTGTTGTTCGCTCCACGCGCGGCTTGCCGGTAGAGCTTGAACCCAGCCCCCATCTCTTTCCGCTGCGCACTATCGCTCGAGGTCAGCGCCTCGCTGAAGGCCCTCATGACGCCCTCGTAGTCGGCCGTGTTGGCCGAGTTGACGTTGTTCACGATGATGCCGATCTGGCCGGTGAACGCACGCGTGGGCGCCTGGGCCGCCGACGCGCTCCCGCCGGCAAACGAGCTGCCCAGCACTGCACCCACCGCGACCGACGCCACAAGCGCGGCACCGAACCACATCCGCCGCGTCCGAGGTCTGTTGCTCACAATCGTCCGCATGTACTCCTCCTTAATAACGTATCAGTCTGTGGCGTTCGCAAAAGCGATACTCTACCTTAGGCTCCGCGCTGAGCCAAACAATTCCGGCACGCGCCGCCGGTTTCCCGGCGAGGCGTTCGCCTGGCAAGGCGCGACGAGGGAGCCGCCAGGCAGGCTGTGACCGAGGACGCGACGCTGTCCAGGCGGGCGCCTCGCCAGGAAACCCCCTAGAATTCCAACATCAGATCCATGTTGATGGTCTGCTGCCCGCCGCCCGTAAGCGCGGCGCTGTACTTCTCGTAAATCGCCCGTACCTCGTCGCCGTTCCCGGGAGGTCCTCCCATGTACTCGTCCGCGAGCACCTGGGCCACCGCGTAGTTGCCACCAGACACGGCGGGGTCCACGAACAGATAGTACAGCGCGAAATTGTTCGGACCAGCCTCGGCCGCCCGGTACAATTTCAACCCCTCGCCCATCCGCTGGCGCTGAGGGTCACTGCTCCCGACCAACGACCCACCGAACGCTTTCATGACCTCCTCAAAATCGGCCGTCCTGGTCGGGTCGACCACGTTCAAGACTATTCCGGTAGCGCTGCTGAAATTCACGGTCGGCTGAGCCGCCGCCTCCGATACGGGAGCAAACGAACTCCCCAGCAATACCCCAAAGGCCACCACGGCGACGAGCGCCACGCCAATCCACACATGGCTGCTCCGAGACCCCTTGTTCACCATCGTCCGCATGTGCTCCTGCTTCGTAGCTTCTGGACTTTCCGAAGGCGCTAATGTCATTAGACACCTTCCTGAACCGTACGATTCTGCAGGTCTTGCCTCGACCGTCGTCACGGCTCGGCCACGGCGAGTCCCAAATCGACGCGTGTCAAGTTCATCAAGTGTTGACCTTGCCCCTCGTCGAACGCGCCGGCGTAGGTGTCATACAGTTCCTGCACCTCCGTCGGGAAGGCCTCATTCAGAATTTGCGGCACCCAGTAGTCGGCGCCTGATACCACCGGGTCCAGCAGGGCAATATACAACAGCACCCCCCCCTCGAGCGGATCTGTCGCCTTGTAGATCTTCCAGCTGACCGCCTGTCGTCGCCGGTCGAACTCCTCGCTCAAGGCGAGCGCCTCGCCCACACGTTTCATCGTTCGCTCGAACGCGACCGCCTGGCCGGACTTGACGTGGCTGACCATCATACCGACGTCGGCGGTGAACACCCGGGTCCCTGGCTGGGCGGCGGTCCTGGCGGCACCCCATCCGATACCGCCCACGAAGGCGATCGCCATGAGTACCGCAACACGATACCGGCGTGGCGTGCGGGTCATTCCTCGCATGAGTGGCCTGCTACGACGTGGGGCACTCCAGGGCCCCGCGAAGCGGCCGCGTGGGGCTCGGGGCGCAGCCCCGTCTAACTGAGTCACGAGACAAACACCTGCATCACTTCATTGGCCAGCAGCATCCCCGACCTCGTCAGCCGCAACCGATCCGACTTGCGGACAAGTAGCCCCAACTCGACGAAAGGGGCCAGCTCCGGGCCCCAGCGCGACCAGACGTCCACCCCGTATTGTCGGCGGACCGCCCCCATCTCGATACCATCTGAGAGTCTGAGGCCGAGAAACATCGTATCGGTCAAACGCTCCTCCATCGACAGCCGGCGGTGGTTCCCCACCGGGGCTCGCCCCTCGTCCACGCGATCAATGTAGTCGCCGATACCGGACACGTTCTGCCAGCGCTCCCCGGCGCAGGTGGAGTGCGCGCCGCAGCCGAAACCGACCCAGGCCCCGTCTGACCAGTACTTGAGATTGTGGCGTGAACGTCGGCCCGCGCGCGCCGCGTTCGAAATCTCGTACTGTTCATAGCCAGCCGCCGCGAGCCGGTCCACTCCCGCGTGATACATGTCGGCCGCACGGTCCTGTGGCGCCTGGGCCCAGCCCCCGCGCGCCATCTCGTCCTTGAGGGGCGCGTTCGGATACAGCTCGAGCAGATAGAACGACACATGGTCGGGACCGAGCCCCACCAACGTCTCGACCGACTCGAGCCACTCCTCCACGGTTTGCTCTGGCAGCCACACCATGAGGTCGATGCTGATGTCGTCGAACCCGGCCGCCCGCGCCACCCGGAACGCCTCGACCGCGCGCGCCGCCGTGTGAAGCCGCCCCAGCCGGCTGAGGTCCTCATCGCGAAACGACTGGACACCCAGGCTGAGCCGATTCACACCGCCCTCGCGATAGCCGTCGAGACGTGCAGGAGAGACAGTTTCCGGGTTGACTTCCAGGGTGATTTCCGCGCCGGGCGCCAGGTTCATGGCCGACCGACAGTGGGCCACCAGCGCGCTGACCTCGTCCGGGTCGAGCACCGATGGCGTCCCGCCCCCGAAGAACAACGAGTCGGCTGGGACCTGGCTCGAGGCGGTCGAAGCGCCTTCGACCTCCTGGTGCAGCGCGTGGAGATACCGCCGCTTGAGTCCGACGTCGAGCAGCCCACGGTTGAAGTTGCAGTAGTTGCAGATCGCTTCGCAGAACGGGATGTGCAGATACAGACCGAGTGGACCGCGGTCGCCGGGCTGCCCCCCCCGGGGACTCCCCACATCGCCACTCGGCGGGGAACCATCCGTCCCTCTCAGCGGTTCGCTCATCACCCGCCGGCGCGACCGCCGGACCACCCGAGATCCGACTTGCCTGATTTCAGTCGCGCCCGCGCACGGACGGAGGTACGCGCCGGCAATTTGCGCCGGGGCTGCATTTCCCACTTCTGGGACAACTGCGCACTGGTCGGCGCGCCCTCGACGAAATCCCGGTAGTCGGGACCGCTGTACTCGAGGAACTCACACATCTCACGCAGCCGCGAGTGCATCCGGAACCCGACGCGCACCAGCAACGAGTCCAGATTCTCCGCGTCCGGAATGTCTTCATAGTTCGACGTAAAAATCGTCGGCCGGCGATCGTTGTACCGCGTATTGACGATGAGGTTCATCGTCTCCTCCACCCAATCGGTGGGACGTTCAGCCCCCAGGTCGTCCAGCACCAGCAGTTCGGCCTCCATGACCGGGCGCAGAATGTCGACCTCGGATGTCCGGGTCACCGGGTTGTAGGTGCTTCGGATGGTGCTCAACAGATGGCGTGTGTCGTAGTACAAGCCACGCGCGCTTTTCTCGAGCATCACCTGCCGCAGCACGGCGACCGCGACATGCGTCTTCCCGATACCGGGGGGGCCAATGAGCAGGAGTCCCTTGTCCACCTCCGGAAACGTGTCGATAAAGCGGCGCGCCCGCTTGAGCGCTTGCAAGAGTTGCGGATTGGGATAGGTCACGAACGTATCGAGTTCGCAATTGCGGTAGCGCGGGGGAATCAGCGCCCCGGACAGGAGAGTCTGGGCGAGGCTCTGCCGCCAGCAGGCACAACGCTCCACTCGGCCGGCGTCCTGGTCGGGCGCCACGCGCCAGCCGGTATCGTGACAGTACTCGCAAGGCATGATGCTGGGCGAGCAGCTAGACCGGGTCCGACGATGCGTCGTCGGCAGCGGGTCGAGCTGCCTTCTCGATCGACTGGCGCTGGTCCGTGCGTACCAGATCGGTCGGCGATGATTTTACCAGGGCGGTGCCCAATCGCTGCTCCCAATCGCCGAGACCACGCGCCAGTTCGTGCTTGGCGTACGACATGAACTCGTTCACTTCCTCTTGCATCCGGTCCATCTTGCGCCGCATATTGAGAATGATCTCGACGCCGGCCAAATTCACACCCAGTTCCCGTGTCAGGGACAGAATCGTCTCCAGTTGCTCCAGGTCCGCATCGGAGTAGAGCCGGGTGTTGCCCTCGGTTCTCGACGGCTTGAGCAGTCCCTCGCGCTCATACATCCGGAGCGTCTGGGGGTGAATATCGTAACGCCGGGCTACGGCACTGATCATGAAATAGCCCTGACCCGTTCCCCTCCCTGGCATGTTGGCTCGCTTTCCGCGGGTGTGTTCCTTGGACGGGGCTACCCCACGGCCCCCGCGCGGCCGCTCACCGCAGCAACTCCGCGCGAACATCCTCGGTGTTGATTCGACCGAGCTCCCTCATCAGTTCCTTCGACCGCTCATCGATGACGGGTGGCAACACGATCTGGACGCTGATCACCAGATCCCCGGGCTCGCCGCCCAGGGGCGACGGCGCTCCCCGGCCGCGCAACCGGAAGCGTTGACCGGATTGGGTACCTGGCGGAATACGGACTTTGGCGCGACCACTCACCGTTGGCACCTCGGCCCGGACGCCGAGTGCGGCTTCGTGGACCGCTACGGGCACCGTGAGGTGGAGATCGTCGCCATCGCGCCGAAAGAGGGGATGCGGATCGACCCCCACGGTGATGGTGAGATCACCGGCCGGACCGCCACGCCGCGCCGTGCTCCCCTGCCCCGCCAGCCGAAGCCGAGTTCCGTCGGTGATACCAGGGGGTACCGGCACGTCTACCGCCTCAGTGCGCGACACCATCCCTTCCGCCCGACAGACACCGCACGGGCGGTGACGCCGGCGACCACTTCCGCCACACTGGGCGCAGGGACGCGAGAACACCATATGCCCTCGTGTCCACCGCGACTGGCCGCTCCCGGCGCACCCGGGACATCGGCCCTCGGCCACCAGCCTGGCTCCCGTGCCACGGCACGCGTCACACCGCACCACCCGGGTCACCGTGACCTCGCGCGTGCCTCCGCGCATGGCGTACTCGAACGGCACGACCAACTTGGCGTGGAGATCGACGCCGTCAGCACTCGCCTCGCGGGGCCGGCCGGCGGCGGACTGAGCGAAAACGTCCGCGAACAGATCGCCAAACGTCGAGGCGGACTCCCCCCTCACCGCCGGTCCCGAAAAATCGAAGCCCTCGAACTCAACCTCGCCGACCGTGGCCACAGAGGCGCCCGGTCGCCGACCCCCGTGCTCATCGTATTCCTGCCGTCGGTCGTGGTCGACCAACGTGTCGTATGCCTCGGTGACGCGAATGAAGAACGCCTCGGACTCCGGGTCTCCCGGATTGATGTCGGGATGGTGTTTCCGGGCCAGCCGGCGATACGCGCGTTTCACGTCGTTCAACGACGCGGCACGGTCGACGCCGAGAATGACATAGAAGTCCATGACTTCTCACCCGGGACGCCGGCGGTCGGGCCGGACCGCTGTCGGCCAACCCACTCCGCCGGCGGCTCAGGTCGTTACTTCTTCTCCTCGACCACTTCTGCGTCGATGACTTCGCCCTCCGTGGCGTCGACCGGGGGGGCATCGCCCGCGCTGTCCCCCCCGGGCCCACCGGACTCCCCGGGCCCTCCGGTGGCCTCACCGTCCGGCGCCGCCGCGGCGGCTCCCTGTTTATACATCTGCTCGGCCGCTTTGTGCTGCACTGCCGTCAACGCTTCCAGCGCCTTGGCAATCCCTTCGGCCTCGTCGGACTCGAGCGCCTTCTTCAAATCGGCGATGGCGCTCTCGACCGGGGCTTTGTCGGCATCAGACAGCTTGTCGCCGGCGTCCTTCAACATCCCCTCGGCGCCATACACGGCCTGGTCGGCCTGGTTCCGCGCCTCGATCGCTTCCTTCCGCTTCTTATCTTCTTCGGAGTGGGTCTCCGCCTCTCGCATCATTTTCTCGACTTCTTCTTTCGAGAGGCCACTCGATGCCGTGATGGTAATCCGCTGCTCCTTGCCCGTTCCCTGGTCCTTGGCGAAGACATTGACGATGCCATTCGCATCGATGTCGAACGTCACCTCGATCTGCGGCACGCCGCGAGGCGCCGGCGGCAAACCCACCAGATGGAATCGGCCGAGGGTGCGATTGTCCTTGGCCATCGGACGTTCGCCCTGCAGCACGTGCACCTCGACACTGGTCTGACTATCGGCGGCGGTGGAGAACGTCTCGCTCTTCTTGCTGGGAATCGTGGTGTTGCGCTCGATGAGCGTGGTCATCACCCCACCCAGCGTCTCGATCCCGAGCGACAACGGGGTCACATCGAGCAGCAAGAGGTCCTTGACTTCACCGGCGAGCACGCCGGCCTGCAACGCCGCGCCGACCGCCACAACCTCGTCCGGATTGACCCCCTTGTGGGGCTCCTTCCCGAACAGCTCCTTGACGATCGCCTGGACCCGAGGCACCCGGGTGGAACCGCCCACCATCACGACTTCGTCGATCTGCGACGGCTCGATCCCGGCGTCCGCCAGCGCCCGCTTGACCGGCTCCACCGTCCGCTGCAGCAGTTCCTCGACGAGCTGCTCGAACTTGGCCCGGCTCAGCTTCATGGCCAGGTGCTTCGGCCCAGACTGATCGGCGGTCACGAACGGGAGATTGATCTCGGTCTCGACCAGGGTCGACAGCTCCATCTTCGCCTTCTCGGCCGCTTCCTTGAGCCGCTGGAGCGCCATGCGGTCGTTCCGCAGATCGATACCGTCGCTCTTCTGGAACTCGTCGGCGATCCAGTCCATGATGCGCTGGTCGAGGTTGTCGCCACCCAGGTGGGTGTCGCCGTGGGTCGCCTTGACCTCCACCACGCCCTCGCCGACCTCGAGAATGGAGATGTCGAAGGTGCCGCCGCCAAAGTCATACACGGCGATGGTCTCGTCCTTCTTCTTGTCGAGTCCGTAGGCGAGGGCGGCGGCGGTCGGTTCATTGACGATCCGCAGCACCTCGAGACCCGCGATCTGGCCGGCGTCCTTGGTTGCCTGACGCTGCGCGTCGTTGAAGTACGCGGGCACCGTGATGACGACCTGCTCCACTGATTGGCCGAGATACTCTTCGGCCGCTTCCTTCAGCTTTTGCAGAATCATCGCGGCGATCTCCGGTGGTGACGATTCCTTGCCGCCCGCGCTGACCCGCGCGTCGCCGTTCGAGGCCTTGACGACCTGATACGGCACCATCTTCATTTCCTCATTGACCTCGGTGTACTTGCGGCCCATGAAGCGCTTAATGGAGAACAGCGTGTTCTCCGGGTTGGTCACCGCTTGTCGCTTGGCGACTTGCCCAACCAGACGCTCGCCGTTCTTGGCAAACGCCACGATGGACGGGGTGATTCGGTTCCCCTCCGGGTTCGTCACGACGACCGGTTCCCCGGCTTCCATGACCGCTACCACAGAGTTTGTCGTTCCTAGATCGATTCCGATTACCTTGCCCATAACACCATTTCCTGAAAGAGTTTAAGGAGTATCGACACAGTCTTACGACATCCTTATATA
>CAUZAY010000192.1:0-8319 GCA_963577695.1 Vicinamibacteria bacterium
ACAAGGTCGGAGACGACCAGAGCACCACGGCCGAGATCAGCGCAAAGCTGGCGCCGATCCCTCTTCGTGTCGAGGGTTGCGTGGCGGAGGTGGCCATCAGCAGGCAACTCATGGCCGTGCCAACCAACACCAGCCCTAAAGTCAGCACCCGAAGCGAGACCACGTCGAGCAGCCACAGTCCCGTGGCCAAGCTCCCGATCGTTGACCCGACGATGTTGGCGACATAGAGGTAGGACAATCGCGTACCGGCATCCCTGTCGGCCGGAATCGCGTAGTGCGAGAGCAGAGGAAATCCGGTGCCGAGACCCGCCGCGGCGAGGGCGAAGAATGGCAACATCCGTTCTGGGTCGAGGTCGCGGGCGCTGATCAGTTCGGCCGTGAGCGGCACGACCAGGAAAGCCGCGATGTTGCCGACCAGGAAGAACAGCCCGACGAAGAACAGGGGGTCGGCGTCTTCCTCGGTGTCCGTCAGGTCGCAGTAGTTGCGTGCGAATAGTGCCCCGAGTGCGAGCCCTGTCAGATACGCGCTCAGCAGGAAGCCGAACGACTGCGGTTCGCCCTCGGTGGCAAAACCGTAGACCCGAATCCACAGGATTTCGTACGACAGGGGAATGAAGCCGCTCAGCCCGCCCACGACGAGCGCGATCCGCAGTTTCACGCGATTCGGCGCTCCACCGCGGCCAGGCCAAACACCACGATGCCCAGCCAGGCGCTGAGCCCGGCGGCGGCCTGGACTGTGCCGACGAGTCCGAGCGCCCGCAGAAGCACGGTGGCGGCAAAGTAGGCGCCGGCCGCCGCGCCGAGCGTATTGGCGAAATACAATGTGCCGACCGAGCGTCCGACATTGCCTGAGAGCGTCGCCAGATGCCCGACCAGCAGCGGGAGCGTCGCGCCCATCAACGTTGTTGGAATGACCACGAGCAGGAACGCCACGATGCCCGTGGCCAGGTACCCGATCCCCACCGGCCATCCCGCGACCACGTTGAAGAGGTCGAGGCTGAAGAAGCCGAACAGGTCGATCCCGATCTCCGAGCCGGCAAACAGCGGGACGGTCGCCGCAGGGTAGGTTCGTGACAGCACACCCCCGGCAAGGCTGTCCACCCCAATCCGAGCATGAACGCTGTCACCACGATGGTGGAGGACACCGCGTCGAGGCCGTAGATCACGAACAGCGCCCGCTGCCAGGCGATCTGGTAGATCAATGTCGCCGCGCCGGACAGAAAAAAGATCACCGCGAGCCAGGGTCTCATCTGGTCATCTATCTTGTCCGCTCCGTCTGGGGGGTGGGTAGACGCGGTCGGGTCAGAAGCGCCAGTGCTTCGACCTGTCTGGTTTGCGGCATCATGTCGATCGGCTGCACCGAGCGGACCTTGAATCCGAGGCGGCAGAGCAGGTCGAGGTCGCGGCACAACGTCGCCGGATTACACGACAAGTAGACCAACTTGGTTACTGGACACTGGGCAATGGCGTCGAGTACGGTCTCCCGCGCGCCGGCGCGGGACGGGTTCAACACCACCGCGTCCGGCGCCTCCTCACGCAGTTGGTCGAGCCCACGCTCCACGGCGACCGGAGCGATCCGGATGTCTCCGATCCGCCGCGCGCGGATCGTCGACTTCAGGTCGGCGACGGCGCTGCGGTTGCCTTCCGAAAACAGCACGCGACGGAACTGTCGTCTTAGTGCCAACCCGTGGGTGCCGACACCGGCATAGAGGTCCGCCAGAACATCGCCGCGCCCGAAGAACTGCTCCATGAGGGTGTGGATGGTCGGCAGCAGCGCCAGGTTTACTTGAAAAAAGGCGGCCGGAGACACCCGGAGCCGATATCCCGCGTGGTCGATCCAAACCTCGCGGTCGCCCCACAGCGGGCGGACGGCGCCGCGAATGACCTGTGCGTCCGTGGCCGGGTTGAGGTTCACCGAGATGCCGGTGACCGCGGGGCAGTGTCTCCGGAGTCCGTCGACCGGGAAGGACTGGCGTTCGGTGGCGCGGAAGACGAGCGTGAGATGCTGCCGGGTCGGATCGGTACCGCACCGCACGTCGATGTGCCGCAAGGTAGACGGAATCTGTCGCGATGTCTCGAGGAAACGACGGATCCGGCGAGTGGTGTCGAGCAGGTCCGGGACCAGCACGCGACAATCCGGCGCGTCGACGATCTCTCGGCTGCCGGTGCGGAAGTAACCCATCCGCAGGCCGCGCCGGGACAGCCCGATCGCCATCTTGGCCCGGTTACGGTAGCCCTCCACCCCCGGCGATGGCACACACGCCAGCGGTCGGACGCGACGCAGACTCGGGTGCTTCCCGAGGGCGTGCGCCAACAGATGGCGCTTGCGCTGGAGCTGATCCGCATACTCGACCCCGAGCAGGGCGCAGGCGCCGCAGTCCTCGCTGTGGGGGCAACGGACCAGGGTGTCGTTTTTCATGAACAGGCGTACAATACGCGAATCTTTGACCACCCACCGACATCTCATGCACAGGGTTCGCGCGCTCGATCCGCCCGGCTCGACTGGCAACGTGCTGGCGACGTTGCCCGCACCGTCGCGTCGTGCCGCCCGGGCCGCGCTTCCGATGACCGCCGACGAGATGCGGCAGCGGGGCTGGGACGGGGTCGACGTGGTGTTCGTCACCGGCGACGCCTACATCGACCACCCGAGCTTCGCCATGGCGATCCTGGGCCGGGTGCTCGAGGCGGCCGGCTTCCGGGTTGGCATCGTGTCCCAACCAGACTGGCACTCCGCCGAAGATTGGACGCGGTTCGGCCGGCCACGGCTGTTCTTCGCGATCAGCGCCGGCAACATGGACTCGATGATCAATCACTACACGGCCAACCGGAAGGTCCGCAACGACGACGCGTACACGGCGGGCGGTCGGATTGGGTCGCGTCCGGATCGCGCGACGCTGTCGTATTGTCAGCGGGCGCGGGAGGCGTACCGCCACGTTCCGGTGATTGCGGGTGGCGTCGAAGCCTCGCTCCGGCGTCTGGCCCATTACGACTATTGGAGCGACACGGTGCGTCGCTCGATTCTGCTGGATTGCAAAGCGGACCTGCTCGTTTTTGGCATGGGCGAGGAAGGCATTGTCGAGATTGCCCGCCGGCTCGACGCGGGGGAGACGGTGTGCGACCTTCGTGACATGCGCGGCGTCGCCTTTGCGCTGGGCGCGTCTGAGGCGGCGCCTGATGACGCCCTGACGCTCCCGTCGTTCGAAAACGTCCGCGACGACACGCTCGCCTTTGCCGAAGCAACCAAGATCATTCACAACGAGACCAACCCCTACAACGCGCGGCGGTTGGTGCAGCGTCACGGCCGCCGGACGATCGTCTGTAACCGTCCGGCACTGCCGATCTCGCAGCCCGCCATGGACCGGGTCTACGGGCTGCCCTACACCCGGCGGCCACACCCAACCTATACGGAGCCGATCCCGGCTTTCGAGATGATCAAGGACTCGGTCACGATCATGCGCGGTTGTTTCGGCGGGTGCACGTTCTGCTCGATTACCACGCACCAGGGACGAATCATCCAGTCACGGAGCAAGCAATCGATTCTCGACGAGGTCCGCGAGCTGGCGCGCGACCCGGAGTTCAAGGGGACGGTCAGCGACATCGGCGGCCCCACCGCGAACATGTACGAGATGAAATGCACCAAACCGGAGGTCGAGGCGATCTGCCGCCGCCAGTCCTGTGTGCATCCGACCATCTGTAAGCTGCTCGGGACGAACCACGACCCGCTCATCGAGGTGATGACGGAGGCCCGGCAGACACCAGGCGTGAAGAAGGTGCTCGTGGCGAGCGGGCTCCGGATGGACCTGGCGCAACGCTCACCACGCTACATCCAGGAACTCACGCGTCATCACGTGGGTGGTCATCTGAAGGTGGCGCCGGAGCACACCGACCCGGAGGTGCTGGCGCGGATGCGCAAGCCCTCGGGCGACGACTTCGAGCGGTTCGCCGAGAGGTTCGTGACCGAGTCGAAGAAGGCTGGGAAGAAGCAGTACATCGTGCCCTACTTCATCGCGAGCCATCCGGGCAGCGATCTCAACGCGATGATCGACCTCGCCGTCTTCCTCAAGCGCGGAGGCTACCGACCGGACCAGGTCCAGGACTTTATTCCGGCCCCGTTTGACGTCGCCACGGCGATGTATCACACGGGTATCGATCCGTTCACCAAAAAGCCGGTCTTCATCGCCAAGCATCTGCGCGACCGCAAGCTACAACGGGCGCTGATGCAGTTCTTCAAGCCCGAGAACTACGTGGAGGTTCGGCGAGCGCTGCTTAAGGCCGGGCGGGGCGACCTGATCGGGAGCGGTTGCGACGCCTTGATTCCCGCCACGCCGCCCCGCGAGGCGGTCGTCCGGCGGCGCCAGCACGCCAATCAGCAGTTGGCCGGAGAGTACGTCCACACCGTCCCGAGCGTGGCGCCGGAGAAGCCGGCCAAGCGGCAATCGCGCCACGCATCTGGGACCGGCTACCGACCCCAGCGCAAGAGCGCGTCGGCCCCCCGCCCGCGTCGCTAGCGCGCTAGCCGTACCACGGCACGTCCGGGCGAAATCACGGTGTCGTCCGCGTTCTTGACGTAGATCTGCAGCGTGACGGTTCCGGTGTGCCGGTCTACTTCGACCACCTCGCCCCCGGCGCGCAGAGGCTCGCCCAGATACGCAGCCCGGCGGTTCGAGTACTCGAACTCGACGAGCTCACCGTCGTCGCCGAGCCACTCCGTCACAGCTTGCGACAGCCAGTCGCCTTGCAGTGGCCCGTCCACCACAATGCCGGGGTGCTTCTCGATCCGGGTTGTATAGTCCGCGTCGAAATGAATGCGATGTGGATTCCAGATCGCGGCGTTGTAGAGGAACAGCGACACCATCGACGGTTCGTGCGTCCGTTCGTCGAGGTGGGTGCCGACCGTGACGGTGCTGAGTGTAGGCATCGGTGACTCCCTGTCCTGCTCCGCTATCGAAAAATTCTACGTCGTGTCTCTTCCATCACCAGCTCGCCGGCCTCGGTTTCGACCCGCACGGCGTAGGTCACGAAAATGAGGGGTCCGGAGGCCCCCTGCTTCTCGTAGATGTCCGTGAGCGTCCGGGTCAAGACCAGGACGTCTCCGGCCCTGACCGGGCGGTGGTATCTGTTCGTGACCCCGCCGGCCATCACCCGCGTCAACGGCAGTGCTGGGAGCAAAGGGTCCACCGTCAGGCCGTCCGGACGGAGCGCCTCGAGGTCGACCAGCGGCTGATGCGCGTTGAAGAGGAACATGGGCGGTGCCTCGTCGCCCCGCCGGTACTTGTCCAGCCGTTGTTGGGTGGCGATCGCGTACTTCACGATGTCGCGTCGGGTCACCTCGAGCCGTTGCGGGGCATCCGAACGCCCGATCCACTGCCGAATCTCTGGGGTGATCAACCCAGCCGTTTCGTGTGGTCCAGTTGTCTCAGTCATGAATACGAAACCTCGGTACGGTGACGTCGTCGCTCACATCCAGGTAGTCGAGTATGACTTCAAGCCCGAGTGAGAGCTGACTTGCGTCAGGCTCGACCAGTGGTGCCACCATGCGGACGCCGTCCGCGAGGTCGACCGTCAGCAGCACGTAGGGCGTATCGGACTTGAAGCCACGGTGGAATGCGTGGTGACACACGGTCCAACTGTGCACCAGGCCGTGCTCGGAGGCCTCGAACCACTCGTGATCGAGCGAGAAGCAGTCGGCGCACATCGGTCGCGGATAGTGACGCGGCCGCTTGCAGGCGGCGCAACGCTGGAGGACGAGCCGATGCGCCCTGAGGCCATCCCAGTAGGGGCGACTCTCGGCGGTCGGCACCGGCACGGGTAGGGGCGCCTCGCAGTCGCGTTGGGTCATTGGCGCCGCATGATCGCGATCGAGCCGTCACCCAGATCGCCATACCCCGTCACGAGTCCGACGTCGGCCCCGTCGACTTGGCGGGCCCCGGTGTCGCCCCGAAGCTGGCGAACCAGTTCGACGACGTGGTTGAGGCCGGCCACATGCGCCTGCGACAACAGCCCGCCATGGGTGTTGGTCGGCAATGCGCCCCCGAGGCCGATCCGGCCCTCCTCGACAAACGCTCCGCCCTCGCCCTTCGCGCAAAACCCGAGGTCCTCAAGCTGGCAGATGACCGTGTAGGTGAAGCAGTCGTAGATCTCGGCCACGTCGATGTCGTCGTGGGTGACGCCCGCCATCTCGAACACGCGGGGGGCGGCCTTGGCGAGACCGAGGCGGGTCATGTCCGGGCGCTGGGTGATCGCGCTCGGGGAATCGGGGTGGCCCACACCCATTCCCGACAGAAGGATTGGTGGTTGCGCCATGTCCGCAGCCCGTTCGGTCCCGCTGACCACGACCGCGGCGCCGCCGTCGCTCTCAAGGCAACAGTCCAGCAACCGGAACGGGTCGGCGATCATCCGCGACGCGTGGTGGTCGGCCACGGTGATCGGCGTTCGCATCAACGCATTGTCGTTCAGCGCGGCGTGGCGGCGCATCGTCAGCGCGACCTCGGCGAACTGCTCGCTGGTCGTGCCGTAGAGCTCCATGTGGCGTCGGGCCATCGGCGCGTAGTACTGCGCCGGCGCGTTGGCGCCCACGGGGGCTTCGAACTCCGACACGACCCGGAACTGCCGCATCTGTCCCACGCGCCGGTTGATTCGAGTCCCTGAATAGCCGTCTCGTCCCAGCGGGACCAGCACGTGCGTGGCGACGCCGGTGTTGACCGCCATCGCCGCGCACTGCAGCGCCGCCACTGCACTCGCTCCACCCATGGGGGCGGTGGCCGAGAAGCGAAAATCTTCGCTGCCGAAGTTGGTCAGCAGGTCTTCAGCGACGACGGCGCCACTGGCGTAGGCGACGATGCCGTCGATGTCGCGCGGCGTCAGTCCCGCATCCGTAACGGCGGCGAGCGACGCTTCCAGGGTGAGTCGGAGCGCGCTCTTCTCGGTCCCGCGTGTGTAGCGGGTTTCCCCGACACCGGTCACCGCGGCCGTGTCGCGCAACGTGCTCATACCCTGTCGGTAAACGATCTTAGTTAGGACCCGGTCAGGAATAACTTGACCATTCTGACCACCGATGCATCCAGTCCGGCTGCGTTGTTCGTCGCTTACATACTCCCGGTATGTGCACTCCTCACGCCTTGCCGCACGGGCGCCTCGACGTCCAGAATGATCAACCTATTCCTGATCAGGTCCTAAGCTCATCGAAACTGCTGCAGCACCGCGGGCTCTATCACGCAGGAGATCGTGCGGGCTTCGCCGACCAGCTCGAGCGTGACGGCAGCCGTGGGGGCCCAGGCGGGGTAGTTAAAGGTGGCACGGCCGCTGCCGTCCCTCACGGACCGATCGACGGAGAGGACGGGCTCGCCGCCTCGGATGAGGACGAGATCGGTCAGCGGATTCTCCGCCCCCGCGACCGGAGTGGCGCTGATGGTCACGCGCGTGCGCCGGGCCGCCTGGAAGTCGGGCTGAGGCGCCGGCTGCCCCTTCTGCACCGCGACCCACACTTCGTACGCCACCTGCTTGTAGGCACTGTAGGCGGCTAGGGTGAAGTCGTCGTTCTGGCAGAGCCCCGTGTCCCAGAATACGCACGGCGGGTCGTCTCCACCCTGCGTGCCGCACTCGATGGCGTGGTAGTAGCTCTCCGGCGAGATCGGCAAGATTCCCTTGGTCCAGGGCGGCGTCGCGCCGGGCCGAGCCGTGGCCTGCACTTGTGCCGTTGCGTCGGGGGGCCAAGCGCCAGCGCCCGCGAGGACGAACACTGCGACGAGACACCACCTGACCATGCGCCCGTAGCTCGAGAGAGTGGTCGACGGCGACTGCTTGATGGCCATGCGCTCAGAGTATACGACCGCACTGACAGGACACTAGGCTAGGTTGATGAAAAACGCCCGAGGAGTTTTCTGGCGAGGCGTTCGTCTCCTGAGGAAACGTCTCGGCCGCGGCGACGTTCTGTCGTGAGTCGCCGCCCGGCAGGTGGCGGGATGGTCACACGCGCCAGGGCTCGTTCGGCGGGAGCGGGCATCTCGATCCGCGAACCGGTCGGCGAGCGAACCCTCCTCGCCTTGGCTTTCGGGGCGCTTCGCGCGGGCTAGCGGAGTGCCTGCTCCCGGCACCCGGGGAAAAGCGGACGCGTGGGTGATCCCAGACCCGGCGCTAAAACTCCGCGCCCGCGCACGGTCCTCGCCGGCGGCGGCGCGATCCCTCGGCTCGTCTCCGACGGTTCGCGGATCGAGACGCCCGCTCCCACCACCCGCCCCAGTGTGACTCGCCGGCAGGCACGGGCGGGCGACAATGCCCGCCCCGCCGGCCCGGAGTGGGGCGAAGGGGGTCCCCGCGAGG
>CAUZAY010000193.1:0-8205 GCA_963577695.1 Vicinamibacteria bacterium
TCGTTGCGCGGATGGATGTCATGGTGCCTCCTAGTAATCAGACGGGGCTGCGCCCCGAACCCCACGCGGCCACTCCGCGAGGACCCCGCAAGCCCCACTCCGTGGCCGCGGGGCGCGCGGCTGAAAAGGCGTGACAAGGGAGCAAATTTGGTATTTGTGGCCGCGGAACAACGCATTCAGGCGCGATGCCCCGCTGGCGACTGATGTTGCGAATCATGGTTACAGGCACTAGGCTCCAACACCAACCGACGATGACGGATCGGCCCCATTCTACCTGTCGCGCGTGAGTGTCGTATCCCACCGCTCCGGTGCGATAATGTGTGGCTGTCCTGCGCACACGACGACGGCCATTTTACGGAGAACGCGATGAAAGCCCTTGAGGGAGTACGGATACTCGACATGACCCACGTGCAGTCGGGCCCAACCTGCACGCAGTTACTCGCCTGGTTCGGCGCCGACGTCATCAAGGTCGAGCGCCCGGGCAAGGGCGACGCGACCCGGAGTCAGCTACGGGATATCCCGGACGTCGACAGCCTGTACTTCACGATGCTGAATCACAACAAGCGCAGCATCACTCTGAATACGAAGCACGAGAGCGGCAAGGCGATCTTCACCAGACTGATACAAGAGTGCGATGTGCTGGCGGAGAACTTCGCTCCCGGCGCTCTCGACCGGATGGGGTTTTCCTGGGAGCGAATTCAAGAGATCAATCCGCGGATCATCTATGCCTCGATCAAAGGGTTCGGACCTGGTCCGTACGAAGACTGCAAGGTCTACGAGAACGTGGCCCAATGCACGGGTGGGGGCGCCAGCACCACCGGGTTTCCTGACGGCCCGCCGGTGGTGTCCGGCGCCCAGATCGGCGACAGCGGGACCGGCCTGCATCTGGCGCTTGGTATCGTGACGGCGCTGTTTCACCGCGAGAAGAGCGGTCGAGGCCAGAAGGTCGTGTGTGCCATGCAGGATGGGGTGCTGAATTTGTGCCGAGTGAAACTGCGAGACCAGCAGCGTCTGGCGCACGGGCCGCTGACCGAATATCCCCAGTATCCGAACGGGACATTCGGTGCGGCGACGCCACGGGCCGGCAACGCGTCCGGGGGCGGCCAGCCGGGATGGATCGTCAAGTGCAAGGGATGGGAGAACGACCCCGACGCCTACATCTATGTCATTGCGCAGGCCGCCGCGTTCGCGGGACTCGCCAAGGCGGTCGGACGCGCGGAATGGCTGGACGACCCGGAGTGGAATACGCCGAAGGCACGGTTGTCGAAGATCGATGTGATGTTCGCCGAGATCGAGAAGTGGACCCAGACCAAGGACAAATTCGAAGTCATGGCGATCTTGAATCCACTCAACGTGCCTTGTGGGCCGGTGCTCTCGATGAAGGAACTGTCGCAGGAAGCGTCGTTGCGTGACACGGGGACCGTCGTCGAGGTCGAGCACCCGACCCGCGGGTCGTACTTGAGCGTCGGCAACCCGATCAAACTGTCAGATTCCCCCGCCGACGTCCAGCGCTCGCCCCTGCTCGGCGAACACACGGATGAAATTCTCGGCAGCGTGTTGGGCATGGATGCGGCCGCGATAGCCGCCGCGAAGGCCGACGGCGCGGTGTAGGACCACGCTGAATACCGTTGGGTTTCGTAGCCGCGGGTCTTCAGACCCGCCCAGGAAGGTCTATGAAAGTCTGTGTCGTAGGGGCGGGAGCCATCGGTGGGTATATGGCAGTGCGGCTGGCGCACGCCGGGCACGACGTGTCGGCGATCGCCCGCGGTCCGCATCTGGCCGCCATTCGGGCCCACGGGTTGACGTTGGTGGAGGCGGAGCAGGAACTGGTCGCGACCAATCTGACCGCGACCGACTGGATTCCCGATCTGGGGCGGCAGGACGTGGTCTTGCTGACTCTCAAGGCGCACCAGATTGCGGCGGTCGTCGAGGATCTGCCGGCGATCGTGGGGCCCGAGACGGTGCTCGTGACGCTACAGAACGGGATTCCCTGGTGGTACTTCCAGAAGCTGGGCGGTCCCTACGCCGACCGCGTCGTGGAGACCGTCGATCCGGGTGGCGTGCTGTTCAACGCCATCGACCCCAATCAGGTGGTGGGCTGCATCGCCTATCCGGCCGCGACCATCGCCGAGCCCGGCGTGATTAAGCACATCGAAGGCAACCGGTTTCCGGTCGGTGAGCTCGACGGCAGTGCGTCCGAGCGGGTGGCCATGGTGTCTGCCCTGTTCGAGGGCGGCGGGTTTAAGGCCCGCGTGCTGGACGACATACGGTCCGAGATCTGGCTGAAGCTGTGGGGCAATCTGAGCTTCAACCCCATCAGCGCGTTGACCCACTCGACGCTCGTTGACATCTGTCAGTTTCCGCTGTCACGAGCACTGGCGGCGACTATGATGACCGAGGCACAGGTGATTGCCGAGCGCCTGGGCGCCAGCTTTCGCGTGCCGATGGAGCGGCGAATTGCCGGCGCCGAGAGCGTCGGGAAGCACAAGACCTCGATGCTCCAGGACGTCGAGGCTGGGAAGCCGCTCGAGATCGACGGCATGCTGGGCGTGGTGGTGGAGCTCGCCGACATCACCGGGGTCGAGGTGCCGACGCTGCGTACGGTGTATGCGTGCGCCAGTCTGTTGAACCGGACGATTCAGGACGAGGGTCTTCACATCAAGGGCAGCCCGCGGGCGGTGTGATTCTGCCAGGGGTTGCGAGAAGGGGAATCTATGTCAGGCAAACGGATCGGTTGGCTCCTGTGCGTTGCCGTCATCGCCGTTGCGCCCGCCCACGCGCAGCCGAGCGGTGACCTCGAGTGGCGGACCTATGGTGGCGATCTGGCCAGTACCCGGTATTCCCCCGCCGACCAGATCACGGCCGACAACTTCAGCGACCTCGAGCTGGCCTGGAGCCTGCGGACAGACAATTTCGGCCCAGAGCCGGAATTCAATCTCCAGTCGACACCGTTGATGGTCGGCGGCGTGCTGTATTCCACGGTAGGTTCCCGGCGGACGGTGATTGCGGCCGACGCCGCGACCGGCGAGTTGCTCTGGATGCATCGTCTGGATGAGGGCGAGCGCGGCTCGGCGGCGCCGCGCCGTCTGTCGGGGCGTGGCCTAGCCTACCGGGACGACGGCGATGCCGGCCAGATCCTCTATGTCACGCCAGGATACCAGCTGCTCGCGCTCAGCGCGGCCACCGGGCAACGGATTGCGGGTTTCGGCACTGACGGTATCGTCGATCTGAAACTGAACATGGACCAGGATATCGACCTGGTCACCGGGGAGGTCGGTCTCCACGCCGCGCCCCTCGTCGTGGGCGACACGATTCTGATCGGCGCCGCGCACTTGCCGGGGAGCGCGCCCGAGTCGATGGAGAATGTGAAGGGTTACGTGCGCGGTTTTGATGCCGCTACTGGCGAACGCAAGTGGATTTTTCACACCATTCCGGGTGGTGACGAGTTCGGCAATGACACCTGGCTCAATGGGTCCTGGCGCTACACGGGCAACACCGGCGTCTGGGGGCAGATGACGGTGGACGCGGAACTGGGCATCGCCTACTTCGCGACCGAGATGCCGACCAACGACTACTACGGGGGCCATCGGCATGGCGACAACCTGTTCTCCGACAGCCTGGTGGCGGTGGACATCGAGACCGGCGAGCGCCTCTGGTACTACCAGTTCATCCACCACGACGTCTGGGACTGGGACCTGCCGTGCGCACCGATCCTGGTCGACATCACCGTCGACGGGCGGGAGATCAAGGCGATTGCGCAGCCGAGCAAGCAGACCTGGCTGTATGTGTTTGACCGCGAGACCGGCGAGCCGGTCTGGCCGATCGAGGAACGGGCGGTCGAAGCGTCAACCGTGCCCGGCGAGTTGCTCGCGCTCACGCAGCCGTTTCCGACCAAGCCGCCGGCCTACGACCGCCAGGGCGTGGGTGTCGACGACCTGATCGATTTCACCCCTGAGCTTCGGGCCGAGGCGGAGCAGATAGCGTCGAACTATCGGGTCGGTCCGATCTTTACGCCGCCCACGGTCTCGGTACCGGAGGGCCCCTGGGGCACCCTGATGCTGCCGTCCCAGGCAGGAGGAACCAACTGGCCCGGCGGGTCGTTGGATCCAGAGACCGGCATCATCTACTTGTATACCTACACACAGGTGGTGTCGCTTGGGCTGATCAACGACCCTGCGCGGTCGGACATGGATTTCATCCGCGGTCGGACGTCCGAGGTCACCGCCCGGGACGCCGCGCTCACGATTGACGGGATCCCGATCATCAAGCCGCCGTGGGGACGGATCACGGCCATCGACCTGAACCGTGGGGAGATTCTCTGGCAGGTACCGCACGGGGAGACGCCGGACAACATTCGCAACCACCCGCGGCTCCAGGGTGTGGAGGTGCCGCGCACGGGTCGGGTCGGGCGCATCGGCACGCTCAACACAAAGACGCTCGTCATCGCCGGCGAGGGCGGGATGTTTACGACGCCGTCCGGGGAGCGAGGCGCGATGTTGCGGGCCTACGACAAGATGACCGGGTCGGAGGTCGGCGAGGTCTACATGCCCGCGCCGCAAACGGGATCCCCGATGACCTATGTGCTCGATGGCGTTCAATACATCGTGGTCGCCGTCAGCGGGAGCGGCGAGTCCGGTCAGCTTCTGGCGTATCGCCTGCCTCCCGAATAGTCAGGTCCCGACCATGCTATTGTCGCATCCGTACGCGCCTTACCACCGGGCTCCGAACGTGGTCCTGCGGTGAACCAAGGAGAGACGTCATGATTCGTTCAGTCCTCAGAGCCGTTGTCCTCGTGGTCGCCCTCGCGACGCCGTCCGCGGCGCAGAATGCGGCGGATTACACACCGACGCGGCTGGCCGACGGCCAACCCAACATCACCGGTATGTGGAACAACTCGAGGGCGATGTTCACGCCGCTCGAACTACCGGAGGAACTGGCCGGGAAGGAACTGTCGGCAGAAGAACTGCTGGCTCGCGCCCAGGCGCGCGGCGAGGGGCGGATTGTCGGGTCCGAGTGGAAGGGCCATGAGAACTCGCGCGGGGTTGGCGGTTACGGCACGTATTGGTTCGACTGGTATTGGGAGACTCCGGACGACATCGGTCAAGCGTCGATCATCGTCGACCCGCCCAACGGTCGCATTCCCCAACGGACGGCCAACGCCCGGGAGTCGGTGGCGATGAACCTGGCCGAGCTGCACGACGCGGCGGGGAACATGGAGTCGGGCGACCGTTGTATCTCTCGGGGCGTGCTCGGCATGATGATGCCCACCGAATACAACAACGGCACCCTCATTCTGCAGTCGCCCGGTTACGTCACGATTCACAGCGAAATGATTCACAACGTCCGGATCATTCCGATCGACGTCCCGCATGCCAACACCAGGGTGAAGCAGTGGGAAGGCGATCCGCGCGGGCGCTGGGAAGGCAATACGCTGATCGTCGAGTCGACCAACTTCAAGGCGGTCAAGAACATCCGTGGCCCGACGGCGGGGACACGGTCGAGACAGTCTGAGAAGCAGCACATGGTCGAGCGGTTCACGGTTGTCGGTCCCGATGAAATTCGGTACTCGGTCACGATGAACGACGAAGACACCTACACCGCGCCCTGGACCGCGGCGTTCCCGTTCAACCGCGACGACGAGTATCTGCAGTTCGAGTATGCGTGCCACGAGGGCAACTATTCGGTGCCGAACGCGCTCGGCGGCGCCCGGCAGGAAGAGGCCGGCCAGTAGTCGGCGGCCGATACGGTCGCACCAGATATGACGGCGTGCTTGCCAGAGGTGAGCGCGCCGTTTTTTTTCGAGCGGCGCCCGTCCAGGGCCGCGCGGTCAGCTCTGGCCCACAGCGCGCGGCCACTGCTCTGGACTGGCCGGACGCGTTACAATCCGGGTCGTGTCGCAGATCTCAGGTCAGACGGATTGCTAGGTTCCAGGGAGGTCCACATGTCGTCCAAGACTCGCACGCTGCTTGCTTGTGCCACGTTCGTATTCGCGACCTCCGTGTCCGCCCGGGCGCAGGTCGAAAACTTCACCCCTGTTACCGATGCGGTACTCCAGGACCCTGCCGATGGCGATTGGTTGAGTTGGCGGCGCACGCTGGACGGCTGGGGCTACAGCCCGCTCGATGAGATCGACAAGGGCAATGTCGGAGATCTGCAACTGGCCTGGGCGTGGGGCCTTGAGGCGGGGGTGTCGCAAACGACGCCGGTGGTCCACGACGGCACCCTGTATATCGCGAATCCGGGCAACGTGGTGCAGGCGCTCGACGCGCGGAACGGCGACTTTATCTGGGAATTTCGCTATGAGATGGACGAACGACGGCGCGCCGGCGCGCAGATGCGGAGCCTCGCGATCTACGAGGATCTGGTCATCCTGAATACGGTCGATGCCCATGTCGTGGGTCTCGATGCCCGGACCGGCGAGGTGCGATACGACACCGCGGCGGCTCCCCCGAACCAGGAAGGCTATGGCTTCTCCAGCGGTCCGGTCATCGCCGATGGCGTCGTCGTGGCTGGGCTTCGCGGCTGCGAGCGGTTCCGAGAGGACACGTGTTACATCATCGGCGTGGATGGCCGCAGCGGTCAGGTGCTGTGGCGCACATCGACGGTTGCGCGTCCAGGCGAGCGTGGCGGTGATACGTGGGGTGATCTACCGCTGCTCATGCGCGCCGGCAGCGACGCGTGGATTCCCGGCAGCTACGACCCGGTCACCGGACTCGTCTACTACGGTACGTCACAGGCCAAACCGTGGTCGCGCGACGCCCGCGGCACCGACGGCGACGCCCTCTACAGTAATTCGACGCTGGCGCTTGACCCGGCTACCGGCGAGATGAAGTGGTACTTTCAGCACATCCCCGGTGACAGCCACGACATGGATGAGACGTTCGAGCGGATCCTGATCGACTACGACGGGAAGCAGTCCGTGTTCAGTATGGGCAAGCTTGGAGTCTTGTGGGAGCTCGATCGGGTCACTGGCCAGTATCAGAATGCTATCGACCTTGGGTATCAGAACATCGTCGACGTCGATACCGACACCGGCGTCGTTACGCATCGCGAAGACATGATTTCCGACGTCGGCGAGGAACTCTACTTCTGCCCCAGCACCGGCGGCTTCAAGAGCCTCCGCGCGATGGCCTATCATCCGGACACCACTGCGCTGTACATCCCATTGAATCTGAACTGCGAAACCGCCGCGTTTCTGCCGGTCGAGCGGCGCTTGGGGGGCGGCGGCACCGGTGGCGTGCGTG
This sequence comes from Vicinamibacteria bacterium, assembly GCA_963577695.1. Lineage (GTDB taxonomy): Bacteria > Acidobacteriota > Vicinamibacteria > Vicinamibacterales > UBA8438 > UBA8438. The sequence goes on from CAUZAY010000193.1 coordinate 7,245, forward strand.
ATCGCCAGAATCACTTCCATCCGGACGCTCCCGATCAACTCGGGGAGCTACAGGCTCTGGACATCCGGACCGGTGAGACGTTGTGGAAACAACGGCGTCGAGCGCCCTACAACACGTCCGCCTTGACCACCGCGAGTGGCCTGGTTTTCATCGGGGACTGGGAGCGCTACGTATTCGCGTACGACGCCGCCAGCGGCGAGGAGCTGTGGCGGAGCCGGCTCTCGACCATGGCCAACGGCTACCCGATCACGTTCGCCGTCGATGGCAAGCAATACGTAGCGTTTGGGGCCGGGAGCCCGCTCGGCGGATCGAGCTGGACCAGCTTGCTCCCGGCCGATCTGTTGCCAGAAATGAAAAATCCACGGGCAGGGAACGCGATCTTCGTCTACGCGCTGCCGTAGTCCCTGGACACTAAGGACCCGCTCAGGAATAACTTGATCATTCTGGACGTCGAGGCGCCCGTCCGGCAAGGCGTGAGGAGTGCACATACCGGCGGCCTGTGACCGAGGACGCAACAACGCCAGACGCGATGCCCCGCCCGAGGACCTAGGTTTAGGAATCTCCTAGCCACGGTCCGGACCCGTAGGGCAAGGCTTTAGCCTTGCCTCGCAGGCCTGAAGGCCTGCGCCACACTGTACGGCGTCAAATCAATCCGGACCAATGGGTCTGTTTCGTAAGAGAGACGTCCTGCCGGTTCACCGTCCTGCGCGGTGTGCATAGCTTCTCACGTTTGCGTTGCGCCAGTGTCCTCCGTTTGACCTGTTCCCGTCGTGCGAGGATCGCCGGTCGTCGCCCGGCGTAGACGTCATCCGGGGTTACGTTGTCGAGCGCCTCGTGCAGGCGCCGATGGTGGTAGTACTCGACGAAGCGTGCGACGGCCCGCTCGAGTGCCCAGGGGCTCAGGTTGTTCTCGTTCGGCCTTCGGATAGCCCAGGGCGATACAGGTCTCCGGGACACGCTG
>CAUZAY010000194.1:0-8189 GCA_963577695.1 Vicinamibacteria bacterium
TCTCTGGGTTTTCCAGGCGAAGCGTTCTTCATCAACCTCCTCGTGTCAGCGGCGGGCGCGCGCAACAGGTAGGATCGTGAGAGATGCGAATCGCGATCGACATCCGAAAGTTCGAGGATTTCGGGATTGGCACGTACGTACGGAACCTCGTGGAGTGGCTGGCGCGTCTGGATCGCGAGTCGGAGTACGTGCTGGTGTGCCGTCCGCAAGACTGCGAGCGCGTCGAACAGCTGGGTCCCAACTTCCGCCCGATGCCAGACCGGTCCGGCAACTACTCACTCGCCGAACAGGTGACGGTGCCGTTCGATCTACTGCGGGCGCGGGCCGACCTCTTCCATGCGCCACACTACGTCCTCCCGGCCCTGACGCCATGCCGATCCATCGTCACGATTCACGACTGCATCCACCTGATGTTTCCAGAGTATCTGCCCAGCAAGCTGGCCCACATGTATGCGCAGGTCTGTTTCCGCGTCGCCACGACCCGCTCGGCGCGTGTGCTGACGGTGTCGGACGCCTCTAAGCGGGACATCTTGCGCTTCTTCCCGATGCCGCCCGAGAAAGTGGACGTCATCTACAACGCCATTGACGACCGGTTCAGTGAACCACCGGACCCGGCCCAGTTGGAGCGCGTGCGCGAACGGTATCAGCTCCACGACCGATTTCTGCTCTACTCGGGGAACGTCAAGCCGCACAAGAACCTGGAGCGCCTCATCGACGCGTTCGCGCGCCTCCGCAGCAACGGGACCGATGACATCAAATTGCTAATTACGGGCAGTGAGATTTCTCGGCATGCGACGATCCGACGAGCCGTACACCGCTACAACTTGCACAAGCACGTTAGGTTCTTGGGGTTCCTGACCGCCGAGACGCTGGCGACGCTGTATCACCTGGCGGACGCGTTTGTCTTTCCCTCGCTGTACGAGGGCTTCGGTCTCCCCCCGCTGGAGGCCATGGCGAGCGGAACACCGGTGCTGACTTCGAACGTCTCGTCACTCCCGGAGGTCGTCGACGACGCGGCACTGCTCGTCGATCCATGCGACCCGGAGGCGATCGCCGAAGGCATGCACCAGATTCTGTCCAACGAACCGACGCGGCAGCGTCTCATCGCGCGGGGGCGTATCCGTGCCGCCAGTTTTTCGTGGAAAACGTCGGTCGAACGCGTGTTGCGCATCTATCGGGAGGTGAGCGCCGCGCCATGACCGCGATGGAGTCTCCACGAGAGTCCTCTCAGCCACCACGGCCGCCCGCCACGGCGCCGGGTCTTCGACCAGGCCTGCGGGTCGCCCTCGTGCACGACTGGCTCACCGGAATGCGGGGCGGAGAGCGCACGTTAGAAGCGATCTGTGAGTTGTTTCCAGACGCGCACCGCTTTACCCTCTTGCACGTGCCGGGGTCTGTCTCTCCGACCATCGAAGCCGGACCGATGCACACCTCGTTCATCCAACGGTTGCCGCTGGTGGCTCGGTATTACCGACCGTTGCTCCCTCTGTTCCCAGCCGCGATCGAACAGTTCGACCTCGACGCATTCGACGTGGTCATCAGTTCCAGTCATTGTGCCGCCAAGTCCGTGATTCGGACCGGTCGGGCCCGTCATCTCAGCTACTGCTTTACCCCGATGCGCTACGCCTGGGATCAGTTCGACGCCTACTTCGGTCCAGCGCGAGTGGGCCCGTTCGCGAGCCGCTGGTTCAGATGGGGGCTGAGCGGGATGGCCCGGTGGGATGTCTCAACGGCAGGCCGCGTAGACCGCTATGTCGCCATTTCGCAATATGTTGCGGGGAGAATACGCCGATACTATAATCGAGCGGCCAGTGTGGTCCATCCGCCGGTGGACACCACGTTCTTCCACCCGAGTGGCCGGCCGTCCGATGGGTATGCCTTGATCGTGTCAGCGCTGGTCCCCTACAAACACGTCGATCTGGCCATGCGTGCCTGCGCGCGGGCCGGTGTGCCATTGCGCGTGGTCGGCACCGGCCCGGATGCCGACCGACTCCGGGAAGCGGCTCAACCAGGGGTCGAGTTCCTGGGGGCGCTGTCGGATGAGCGGGTCCGCACGGCCTATCAGGGTGCGGCGGCCGTGCTGCTGCCCGGGACCGAGGATTTTGGCATCGCGCCGGTCGAGGGACAAGCCTGCGGCCGGCCCGTGGTGGCGCTGCGACGCGGCGGGGCCTGCGAGACGGTCGTCGACGGAGTCACCGGGGTCCTCGTGCCGGAGGCGACCGACGCGGCGTTCGCCGACGCCGTGCACCAGGTCGTGCATGGGTCGTTCGATCCGGACACCATCCGGCGGCACGCGCTCGGGTTCTCCCGCGAACGGTTTCAAGACGAGCTCCGCGCACAGATTGGCGAGCTAATGGCCCCGCCGACGGAGTCGGTCGCGTCATGAATCCACGCGCACGTGAGCGGATGGTGGCGCAGGCACTGGTCGACGCGGCCATCGGTGCCGGCCTGTTCGTCCTGGCCTACCTGCTCCGCTTCGAAACCGGCCTCATCGCGACCCCCAAAGGGCAGCCGGCCCTGGTCTACTACCTGCAGATGGCCCCGTTCCTCGGGCTGTTGCTGCCGTTCGGGCTCTGGGTGCAGGGGGCCTATCGTCTGGGCCGGGTGCGCTCGCGGGTGGACGATTTCTTCGCGGTGCTCGTTGGCGCCATCATCGCGGTGGTCATCGGTTTGGTCGGCACGTTGTCCTACCAGGCCTACATCGTGCCGCCGGAGTTGAAGGAAGTCGGGGCCTACGAAGTGTCTCGGTGGGTCTGGGCGCTGTTTCTCACGCTCACGGTCGGGCTGTGCTATGCGTCGCGTGCCACCGTGCGCGCCGTGCTCGAGCGCCGCTCGCGGAACGGGGTGGGCTTGAAGCGCATCCTGATTGCCGGGACCAGCGACGTCGCTCGGCACGTCGTGGACAAGATGCTGCAGCATGGCGAGTTGGGCTATCGGATTGTCGGATTCGTCGACGACCGTGCCGGCGGTGACCACCTCGGCTATCGCGGGCTTCCCCTGCTGGGGACGCTGGATGAGATCGGTGAGATTCTTGGTCGGGAGCAGGTCGACCAGCTCTATATCGCGCTGCCGCTCGAGGAACACATCAAAATGCTGCAGCTGATTGAAGTGGCCAACCGGGAGTTCGTCGACGTCAAGGTGGTACCAGACCTGCTGCAGGTCATCGCGCTCCGCGCACGGCTCGAAGAGCTCGATGGGGTGCCGATCATCAACATCAACGATGTGCCGCTCCAGGGCCTCAACAGCCTCGTCAAGCGGGTCATCGACATCGGTATCGCGGCGGTCGCCTTGTTGGGGATGACGGCGCCGTTCGCCATCATCGCGGCATTGATTAAGAGCACGTCCCCGGGGCCGGTGTTCTACCGGCAGGAACGGATGGGACTCGACGGGCGCCCCTTCAGTGTCTACAAATTCCGGTCGATGTTCGTCGACGCCGAACGCGATACCGGACCAGTCTGGACCCGGAAGGATGACCCCCGACGCACCCCGGTCGGCCGGGTGCTGCGCCGCTTCAGTTTGGATGAATTCCCGCAGCTCTGGAACGTGCTGCGCGGCGACATGTCCCTCGTCGGTCCCCGGCCGGAGCGCCCGTTCTTCGTAGAACAGTTCAAACAACACGTCCCGCAGTACATGCTGCGCCACAAGGTCAAGTCCGGGATGACCGGCTGGGCGCAGGTGCATGGCTGGCGGGGCGATACGTCGATTGAGAAACGGATCGAGTACGACCTCTATTACATCCAGCACTGGTCGGTCGCCCTGGACTTCAAGATTCTCTGGCTGACCCTCGTCCGCGGGTTCTTCCACCGTCACGCTTACTAATGCCCTGTAAAGATGTGTAAATAACTAAAGGTATCAACTTAAGTGTCTTTGACGGCGCGTGGACGGATAACGTAGTTCCATTCGCCATGAAACGTAGGCCGGTGCAGGTTGATGTGTTACATGTCGTCTGGTGTGACCTTCCGGCCGACGGCGTACGTGCGTCGATCCAACCGGCATGTCACGGTGAGGCCTTTGGCCGTCGTCTTCTTCGCAATCAGTTTGACCACGGTCTCGTAATCCCGCAAAGGTTCGCCACGCCAGTTCGAGGAAATAAAGGAAAAGAGGCGATGTTCAATCTTGTCCCATTTGCTGGTCCCGGGAGAGAAGTGGCAGACCGCAATGGGCACGCCGATGTCATCCGCCAAGGTTTGCAATTCCAGCTTCCACAGGCGCCAGCCGTTGCTCACGCCGCCGTCCGCCGTGATCAAGATCTTGGGCGCGGCCAAATAGAGGCGTCGGCCTTCGTGCCGCCACCAGCCGCGAATCGACGCGACCGCAAAGGCGCCCGTATCGTGATCGGTCCCGACATTGACAAAGCCGGTGTTGCGGCCAATGTCGTAGATGCCATACGGATAGGCCCGGGGCACGTCGGGCGTCGGGAAGTCGTGCGTGCGCACCGTCCGGGGCCGCTTCGCGGGACGCCATTGTTGGCCAGCATTGTGAAAGTTGCCGACCAGTTCCTTCTTCTTGGTATCGACCGAGATCACCGGAATCCGGCGCGCGAGGCAGCGGGTCACCGTCGCGTTGATATGCCGAAACTGCGCGTCGCGGTCCGGATGGTCCCGCCCTTCTCCCGTCTTCCGGTTGCTCTGCAGGCTGTAGTCGAGGCGATGCAGGATCTGCGCCACCTTGCGTATGGCTCACCGGATGATGTCGTGCACCCAGCGCCTTGGCCAGGGTCCGCGTACTCTGACAAATCCACCGCAGCGGCGATTCCGGATCGCCGCGCGTTTGGGCATCGATCATCGCTTCCAAGGTCTCCACCAACCGCGGGTCCACCACCGTAAATGACCTTGCGCCCGGCCCCGAGGCGACGGATGCGGCCCGACGCCGACGCGGTTCCGTCTTCGATCTCACGGATCCCGTTGGCAATCGCCTTGCGCGAGAGGCCGCAGGCCCGCTGGACGACACTGACGCCGCCATACCCCAACGCGATCGCTTCACTGGCCGCCATGACTCGCCGGGTGCGTTCGTCGAGCAGGGGGCCACACGGCCACGAACTTCGCCGTCAGCTCCGCAAGACGGTCCATGGGCAGGCAGCACAGCAGCGATCATTCATCGTTGATACCTTTATTTATTTACACTGCCTAACCATGATTCGCAACATAAGTCGCCAGCGGGGCATCACGCCTGAATGCGTTGTTCCCGCGCGCGCCGCGCAACCGACTTATGCAGCGAATCACGGTTACAGGACACTAGCAGCCATGGAAGTGTTCAGCCGCTTCGGCGCCGCTTGCGATGCCACGCGGGACTGGCGCCATCGGCTGCTCGTGTCCTCTGCGACCATCGCATGACGCGACGCCCCTGGATTCACGCATCATGAGCACACGCATCGTCATTACCGGCGCGGCGGGCTTCATTGGCTCCCATCTGGCCGAAACCTTGCTCGACCGTGGACATCAGGTCGTCGGCATCGACAACCTGCTGACCGGCGACCGGGCGAACATCGCGCATCTGTCGACTCGAGATTTTCAATTCATCGAACACGACGTCACGAAACACATCGATGTCGACGGTCCGGTCGATGTCGTCCTGCACTGGGCCAGCCCCGCCAGCCCTATCGACTATCTGGAGTGGCCCATCCAGACCCTGAAAGTGGGCGCCCTCGGCACCCACAATGCCCTGGGGCTGGCCAAAGCCAAGCAAGCCAGATTCGTGATCGCTTCGACCTCCGAAGTGTATGGCGACCCGCTGGAGCACCCTCAAACCGAGCAGTATTGGGGCAACGTCAACCCGGTCGGTCCGCGGGGCGTCTACGACGAGGCGAAGCGGTTCGCCGAGGCGATGACCATGGCGTATCACCGCTATCACGGTCTGGACGCGAAGATCGTGCGTATCTTCAACACCTATGGACCGCGTATGCGAATTCGCGACGGTCGCGCCGTCCCGAACTTCATTGCCCAGGCGATCCGGAACGAGGACCTGACCGTCTACGGTGACGGGAACCAGACGCGCAGCTTCTGCTATGTCACCGATCTGGTCGACGGCGTGTTGCGGTTGATGGAGTCGGGCGAGAACGCCCCGGTGAACATCGGGAATCCCCAGGAGATGACGATCACCCAGATCGCCAAGGAGATCATTGCCTTGACCGGGGCCACGAGCCAGATCGTGTATCGGGAGCTCCCGGAGGACGATCCCAAAGTCCGCCAGCCGGACATTACGCGTGCCCGGACACGGCTCGACTGGGAACCCCGGGTGGCGCTGACCGAGGGGCTCGAGCGTACGATCCAATACTTCAGACAGAAGCTGGCGGATCGCGACGAGTAACGGCCCGGCGACGCCGACGCGGTCCGCATCAGGCTGTTTGCTTTTCCGCGTCGGTCGCGGTGGTGCTGCCGAACTTCGTTCGGAGGCTCTTGATGCCGCGCTCGATCCGTTCGGCCAGCTCCCGCTCGACACGCAACGACCGCTGGGTCGCCTGAGCCGCCCGCAGGGTCTCGTCGAGCGTCGCGGCATTCTCGACCACATGGTCGATGACCGCTTTCTGCTCGCTGACCATTTCCAGGTTCACCCGCACGTCCTCAAAGAGATGAACGATGACGTTCGTCTTCCGACGAAGATTCGTCGTTGCAGCCGTGGGTTCACAAGTAATGCGGGCTAGGTTACATCGCTCAACACACGGGTCGCGTGGGCGATGTAGTGCAGGCCGGAGGCCAGCGTCACCGCGAGCGACGTGTAGACCGCCACATCGACGAACATCGACGGACGGCCCAGCCAGTTGAAGTACAAGGTCACCGCGGCCGTCAGGATGTACACCAAGGTCGCCAGCTTGCCCAGGACGGAGGGCGGGAACGCCAAGCGTCCGACCGACAGATTCGCAATGGCTACCGTGACGACGATGATGACGTCGCGGCTGATCACACAGACCGTCAACCACACGGGCAAGTGGTTCGGGAGGTCCAGATTCGTCAGCGTCAAGACGACAAAAATGGACGTCAAGAGCAGCTTGTCGGCCATCGGGTCCAACAAGGCGCCCAGCGCGGTCCGCTCGCTCCACCGTCGGGCCAGGAGCCCATCGAGCGCATCAGTGATGCCCGCCACGATGAAGACGATCAAGGCCCACCCGTTGAGCCCGTACAGCACCAGCAGGACCAGGCCCGGGATCATGAACATCCGCAGCAAGGTCAGCTGGTTGGCGACGGTTAGAGCCGACATGGTTCGTTACGGGTTCTCGTCGAGCAATCGGGTCAGTCGTTCGACGGCGTCCACGGCTTCGGTCCCCTGGACACCCCGACCCGGTTGAAACGTGTTGCGCTCGAGCGGGACCAGGATCCCCAGCGCCACGGCCTCAGATGCCGCCACATATCTCAAGTGACTCGGGGCCAGGTCAGAGAAGCTGGGTCGCGTCCCCACCGGCGCCGTGTCCGGTCCGTCGGCGAGCCGTCGGACGCGGATCAGCACGTCGGCCAACTCAGCCCGAGTGACCTCACGATCGGGCTGGAAGCGATAGTTGGTGTCCGCCTCCATGACGCCGGCCTGGGCCACCGCAATCACCCACCCGTAGCCCCAGTGGTCCCGGGCATCGGTGATGATGGTCGCCCGGGCTCCCGCGCGCTCGGACATCAAGGCTTCAAAGCGACTGCCGACCAGGGCCGCGAGCTCTCCCCGGGTCACGGCTTCCGACGCCTCGACCCGCCGATACTCCGGCGGACGACTGGCCTCGCGACGCCGGGTCTCGATGTCGGCCAGCAGTCGCGAGGTCTCGCTGGTCGGCTCGATCGATTCGGCGCGGCGCAGGGCCTGTTCCCCGCGATCGAGGTCGTCGGCGGCCAGATACAGCGTGGCCATCATACGCCAGGCCACCACGGCGCCCGGGTCACGCTCGATCGCCTGCTCCAGACGTCTGAGCGCGGCCTCGTCATGGCCGTCGCGCTGCTCGATGTCAGCCAACTCGATATACAGGAAGCCACTGGCCGGAGACGCCGCGATCAGCCGCTCGTACGCCGCGCGTGCGTCGTCGTCACGCCCCGCGTCCCGCGCCGCCCGGGCCCGTGTGACCTGCGCCATCAGGTCGGTAAACCGCAGCTCTTCGACCCGGCGGCGCAGCGGGGTCAGGCTGGGGTCCGCGGCCACGGCCGCCTCGAAACTCGCGATCGCCTCACTCACCCGGTCCACCGTCAAGAGCGCCTCTCCGCGCCCGACCAGCGCGG
>CAUZAY010000195.1:0-8067 GCA_963577695.1 Vicinamibacteria bacterium
GGTCAAGTGATCAAGACGCGTCGGAACGATCGTGTCGTCCGAGTCGACCGCCGCGTGAAGATCGGCACCGCGAGGCGGCTGGAGGACGCCCTCCTGAATTCGGAGGATTCCGAGACCCTGAACACCTCGTTCGTCGAGCGCCTCAACCTCACGATTCGTCAAGGCTCGGCCTAACTGCACCGCCTTACGCCGTGCCACGCCCGAGGTGAAGACCACCTCCGCGGGCACGTTGAACTCGTGCGTTGTCACTACAACTTCGTACGGCCGCACCGGTCTTTGAAGTTCGGACGAGAGACCAGAACCCCCGCGATGCGGGCCGGTGTCGCGAGCACGCGACGGAATTGGGGCGACATCTTCAGGGCGCGCGGGCTCTCTCTACGCCTCTTTGTGACGGTCGCGGCCTTCTTCGCGTTACCAGTCACTCGAGCCGAGTTGTCGACGTGCTCGTGGCCGCGCGAGCTACGAACAGCTGCCTGATCAACAGCGAGTGGGGCAAGCACCCTTCCGGGGGTACAGTGGACCGATGGCGAAGGTGATCATCGTCGGCGGCGGGCTCGCGGGATTGACCGCCGCTTTTCGACTGTGCCGCGACGAGCAGGTGCACGTGCACGTCCTCGAAGCGGCACCGTCACTCGGCGGACAGATTCAGACCGACCGCTCGGCTGGTTTCGCGATCGAACGCGGCGCCGAGGGCTTCGTGTTTCGCAGCGAGGCCGTCCCGGCGCTAGCGGCGGACCTGGGTATTCACGACGAGTTGATCGGCCAGTCGGTGTTGCACTCCTACGGGTTCGGCGACGGCGGGCTGCGCGTGCTGGCTCCGGGAGAAGCCGCCACCTTCCTCTCGTTCCAGGTGTCGACGGCCGACCTGGGTAAGGGCATTCGGACGTTTCGCCGCGGTATGGCCAGCCTGATCTGGGCGCTCGAAGACCGGCTGAGGACGCGGGCGCACCTCCAATGCCACGCCATCGCCCAACGCATCGAGCCGACCGACGACGGTGCCCGCGTGACGCTCGAAGACGGCAGCCGCCACGACGCCGATCTGGTGGTCGCCGCCACCCCCGCCCGTAGTACCGCGGCGCTGCTCGGACCGCTCCTCGGTGAGGCCGGCGCCGGTCTCGCACAGGCCCCGACGTTGTCGAGCGTGACGGTCGAGCTTGCGTTCGAGCGAGCGCAGGTAGACCACCCACTCGACGGCACCGGCTTCGTCGTCGCCACCGATCAGCAGCGTGACGGTCTGCGCGCGGGCACGTTCTCGAGTGCGAAATTTGTAGACCGGGCGCCACCCGGCCAGATCTCGCTGCGCCTGTTCTTCCGTCCGTCACCCGAGGATGTACAACGGCTCGACGACAACGCCTGGACAGAGCGTGCGCTCGCCGGCCTACAACGTATCCTGCCGGTCTCCGGACGGCCGCTGCGGACATGGGTGAGTCGCTGGCCCGACGCCCTCCCCGTCTTCACCGACGGCTATGAGGCCGTGGTCGCCGCGGCAGAAGCGGCGCTGGCACCACACGCCATCGTGCTCGCCGGATCGGCGTTCCACGGCGCCGGCATCGACGCCGCCGTGCGCTCCGGCGACGCGGCGGCCGCCGCCGCCACAGTCAGAGGGCTGACCTCCTAACTCAGCCCTCTTTCTGGTTGGCGTTACCGAAGACCTAAGCGATCAGAATACTCAACCCATAGAGTGCCAGCATCGGACCCGCCATGATGAGCTGGTTGACGGGGTCGGGAGATGCGGTCAGTGCGGCGGCCAGGATGAAAATACGGTGTGACTACCGACAGGGTCCCGCGATGCCCTGCCCCAGGCATGTCTCACCCGTCGCGGTATTGACGCGGTGCCCGGTGCGGGGGTCATAGCGAAACGGGCTCATGTTGCTGTCGGACCCAGACAGGGTGCCGCTCGCTGACACCGAGCCCGTCCAGCTCGACCCACCGGCGCCCGGAATGATCCCGCGCAGGCGCGTGCCGCCACTCGGGGTCTTTGTCCACCGGTATGAACTCCCCGACAGCCGGTCGTAGCCTATGCCGGACGACGGTGCGCTGAGATCGAACACCGGCGCCGGGAGGAGGGGCATCGTAAGTCCGGGGAGACGCAGCGGACCTAGCGGTACCACCGTGTCGAGAATGAGGCCGGACAAGGCTGGATCGGACGGCGAAAGGCCAAGAGTGGGAGACGCGAAGTCCGACAGTTGCTGCGACTCCGCGGGGAGGACGCCGAGGAGCAACACCGCCGCGGCGAGACCATGCTTTCTCATCATCCTCTCCCTGGCCCTCCTGGCCGATACTGGCGTCAGACTGTACCCCGTGTCGGGCCGCTCACTCAGGAATCGGCGCAAACGGCACCGCCGGCTCGCGTACGCCGGGATGCCCGGCGTCCTTGCGTTGCTGCGAAACGAGCGCGGCCGCCTCGAGCGCCAGTTCTTCGTCCGCCCGCCCAGCGTGCAGCAGATTCACCATGGCGTGGTTCCCCTCGTGGCAGGCGTATTCGAAGAGCGTGACGTCACCGGCTGAACGCTGCATCGGGATGGCCGCCGTATACGGCACCTCGAATGTCTCTGCGTCCTCCACGGTGAGCTGATAGTCGATGCTGTTGGCATCGGTCAGGGTGAAGCGCTCGACCACGGTGAGGGTCTCGCCGGACCCGCGCGGACCGGTCGGGGTCACGTGCGACGGCTGGTAGTCGCCGCCGTCGAGTTTCCCGTTGAAGTGCGTGGTCTCGACGACCAACGTGTCGCCGTCCCAATGGCCTCGTGCGTCGCCCAACCACTGCCGGATGTCATCCGCCGCGTGCGGTCGACCACTCAACGGCACGATGCGCGCCTCGTGAATCATCTCCATCATGATGACGAAGTGGTCGGGAGTCTGAAAAATCTGGTAGTTCGCGTTGTAGAGGGTTGGAATCATCGCGGTCGGTAGCGTCCGCGAAATACATCGCTCCCACGAATTGCGGTCAAACCAGGAATCAGCTTCACCGCGGCCGGCTCTCGCGTTCTCCCGGTCGATCAGCCGCTGCACGCCCCGGCCGGTCATCCGGATACGACCGTCGGGTGGATCGATGATGAGCGCCTCGCGTTCGATCTGCCCCGCCTGCTCGAGCCAGCCGGCACCGGTCCCACCGGTGGCTTCGATGACCGCCTGCTGGGCGCGGCGGCTCTGCGACTGCTCCTCAGACGTCAGCCGCTCCACCGGCGTGGTCGTCGAATTGTTCCAGTGCCCCTGGAGGTCTGGATGACCCCACGGAGTGCGGGGAACCGCTGAACCATCGGATTCAATGCGTTTCGGTGTCCACTGCGCGGTGGCGGGCGACACTGACACCAACGCCACGGTCACCACGGCCCCGCACACGATGAGCGTCCGTGACGTCATCAGGGCTTCTCCTGGATCGGTGCAAATGGCACGGCCGGTTCCCGCACCCCCGGGTGCCCCGCGTCCTTCCGCTGTTGCGAGACCAGCGCCGCGAGGTCGAGGGCCTGCCCTTCGTCGTTGCGCCCCGCGTGCAACAGATTCACCATGCCGTAGTTCCCCTCGTGGCAGGCGTACTCGAAGAGGGTCACGTCGCTGGCGGACCGGTCCATCGGGATGGCGGCGGTGTAGGGGCGTGTGTAGGTCTGCGCGTCCTCCACGGTGAAGCGATAGTCGATGGTGTCGCGGTCGGTCAGGGTGAACCGCTCGACCAGCGTGAGTGTCTCTCCGGTGCCGCGATGCCCGGTCTGCAGAATGTGCGAGGGCTGATAGTCACCGCCGTCGAGCTTGTCGTTGAAGTGCAGGGTTTCAACGACCAGCGTGTCGCCGTCCCAGTGCCCACGTGAGTCACCAAGCCACTGCCGGATACCCTCCGCCGCGTGCGGCCGCCCATCAAGCGGGACGATCCGCGCTTCGTGAATCATCTCCATCACGAGCACCAGATAATCGGGGGTCTGGAAGATCTGGTAGTTGGCGTTGTACAGGTTCGGAATCATCGCGACCGGCAACGTTCGGGTGAGGCAACGCTCCCAGGAGTTCCGGTCGAGCCACGAGTCAGACTCGCCACGACCGCTCCTGGCGTTCTCGCGAGCGACCAGGCGTTGTACGGCCTGCGGGGTCATCGACATCCGGCCGTCCGCAGGGTCGACGATCAGCGAGGGCCGGTCGAGTGGCCCCCGTTGTTCAGGGAATGCAGCGCCGGTCCCACGTGTCGCCTCGATGACGGGCCGCTGCGCCGCCCGCCCCTGTGCGATCTCCTCTGTCGTCAACTGTTCGAGCGGCGTGGTCGTCGAGTTGTTCCAGATGCCCTGCAGGTCTGGGGCGCCCCATGGGGTGCGCGGCAGGTCTTGGCCCGCATTGGCAGGAACGGACAAGGCGAGGACCGCGCCGGCGGCCACGACGATGGCGGCATATCGTGATTGCATATCGGCAGTATCAAGTATCAACGCTCACTGGCCGGTCTCGACGGCCCGTTCCTCGGCTCTGGCGCCGCCCAGGATTCCGGGCATGGCGTAGTTGCCCTCGTGGCAGGCATACTCGAAGATCAGATCTTGACTCTGGTCCAGCAGGAGCTCGACGGTCCAGGGGCTCGTCCAGGTATCCGCGTCGGTCAGGGTGAGTTCCTGGCGCAGCACGGTGGGTGATACGCGTGAGAAGCGCTCGACCAGCACCAGATTCGAGGAGCCACCGCTGTAGCTGCTCTTCGGGTCGTAGTTGCGGGTCTCGACGACGAGGGTGTCTCCCTCCCACCGACCACGTGCATTCCCGATCCACTGGGGAATCTTCTCGTCGAGATGGGGCCGCCCGTCGAGCGGGATGGTCCGCACCAGATGACCCATCTCCTGGATGATCGTGACCTGGTCCGGGGTCTGGAAAAGCTGGAAATAGCTGTTATAGCCGGACCCCATACTGGGCACGGCGAAGTGCAGGCAGCGGTCACCCAGACCGCGGCTTTCGGGGCCATCGGACGGTCCGCCTCGCGACGCGGCGCGCTCCCGGGCTCGTGTGTTCGCGGCCTCGGTCCGTGACGGTCGGCGCCCATTGGCCGGCGCGGTGATGAGCGACGTCCGGTGGTCGAGTTGGCGATCGACCAGCCAGAACGCGTTGTAGTTGCCGGTCTCGGCGTCGAAGTCTTGGAACTCCGAGTTCCCGAGCGCCTGCTGGATGAGCCGATCGCCGAGGAGGTCGCCCGCCTGTTCCGAGTTTCGGAACGCGGCGATCTGGCTCGTCAACTCGGCCAGCTCCTCGTCGGTCAGACTCGCCTTGTCGCCGAACTGTTCCGGTCGTTCCATCGGGGTCGCGCGGTTGTTGGCCCAGGTCCCTTGCAGGTCCGGCTGCCCGAATGACGTCCGCGGAGCCGTCCAGTTCTCCGGCGCGGCCACTTGGCCCATGGCCGTGACGGGTACCCACGACATCAGCGCCACTACGACCAACGCACACCATCGCGCTCTCATCTACGATCCCCCTTCAAAGTCCATCTCCGCTGAATGATCGCCCAGGCGGGGCAGCGCGCGCAAGGGCGCGACGAAGCCGGTGGAAAAATCGCGACTGGCGCGACGGCCCTGTGTCACAATCGAGCCCGTCGGTTTCCCGTTCAGGGAGACCCCCTGACCTCATGCGCGCAACTGCCCGGTGGACGACACGGATCGCGGTGGCGATGCTCCTCGGCGCCGGCCTGGCCTCGGTCGTGTCCGCCCAGATCGGGTGGGGCGGGTCTCGACGCAGTCGCACGGCGCCCCGATTCAAGCCGGCGGAACACCGCGATAACGGGTTTGCTTTCTGCCGTCTGATGTACACGAGCGTGCGGAGTGAACGCGAAGGCTACGGATGGAGCACCGACTATCCGGCGGCTGACGTCAACTTCATGATCCGGTTCTCTGAGCTCACCTCTACCGCGGTGGACCTGGGTGATCGGGGCAATCCGAACCACTGGGTCGTCGAGATCACCAGCCCGGAACTGTTTACCTGTCCGTTCGTGCTCGCCTCCGATGTCGGCACCATCGGCTTGAGTGGTGACGAGGTCGCACGGCTGCGCGAATACCTGCTCAAGGGGGGCTTCCTCTGGGTGGACGACTTCTGGGGACCCGCCGCGTGGGCCCAGTGGTCAGCGGAAATCGGCCGGGTGCTCCCACCCGGCCAGTACCCGATTCTGGACCTGCCGTTGAGCCACCCCCTGTTCACGGCGATGTACAACATCTGGGAAGTCCCCCAGATCGCCAACATCCGCTTCTGGCGACGCACGGGCGGATCGTCCACGTCAGAACGCGGCCGGGACAGCGCCGAGGCCCATTTTCGGGTCATCGCCGACACGGATGGACGCATTCTGGTGGCCATGACGCACAACACCGACATTCAGGACTCGTGGGAGCGTGAGGGTGAGGACACGCGCTACTTCGAACAGTTCGCCCCCGACGGCTACTCCCTTGGGGTGAATGTGCTGCTACACGCGATGAGCCACTGAGCATCTGGTACGTAGTTGCGGAGGCGACAAACGCACTGAGTGCTCTCTTGCGCGATGGTGTCGGATTCTCGTAGGAGCAAGCACGTTACCTTCATCGTTCCGGAGCGGATACTGCCACTCCTGGTTCCTGTCGCAGGTCGTGCGCAACCACTTCGAGGCGTTTCGGGCGCAGGCGGCTGATCTCCGCGACGGCGAGGACCTGCCCGGCTTCGTGGAGCAGGAGTTTCACAAGTTTCTGCAGTGCGGCGCCCTCGTGCGGGGTTCGCGCGGTTCCGCTGCGTCGGGTGCGGCTTCGACCGGCTCGTCCCGTTCTCCTGCAAGAGCCGCGCGCTGTGCCCGAGTTGCGGCGGACGCCGCATGGCCGCGCGCGGGACGCCGGCGTGCGGGACGAGCGCGGCGGCGCCGTGACCATCGTGCAACGATTCGGGGGCGCGCTCAACATGAACATCCACTTCCATGTGCTCGTCATGGACGGGGTGTTCGCTAGAGACGGTGACGCGGTGCGCTTCCATCCCACCCCGTCGCTCGACGCCGCCTACATCGATGCGATCCTCGCCACGATCGAAGCCTGCCTGCGGCCTGTCCTGGCGCGACATGGCGCCGACGCCGGGGACGACTCGGCCGAGCCACTCGACCCGGGAGCAGAGCAGGCCCCGGTGTGGGCCGGACTAGCCGCCGCGTCCGTGCAAGGGCGAGTCGCGCTGGGGGCGCGGGCCGGCGCCCGCGTGCGCCGCCAGGGTCAGCCCGTGGCCGCGACGCCACCACCCGACCTCGGGTCATACCAGGCCCGGCACCGCGGCTTCGATCTGCATGCCGGCGTCTGCGTGCCAGCCGACCACGGGACCGCCTGGAGCGGATCGCCCGCTACACGCTGCGGCCGCCTGTCACGCAGGACCGCCTCCAATGGACCGAACACGGCCAGGTCAGATTTGCGCTGCGTCGCCCCTGGTCGGACGGGACCACACATCTGCTCTTCGACCCGGTCGAACTCCTGGAACGCCTGGCCGCGTTGACGCCACGAACCTGATTCTGTATCACGGCGTCTTGGGAGCACGGGCGGCCTGGCGCTCGCTCGTGGTCCAGTACGGGACCACCGACGGGACGCGGCCGACCGGGGATTCCGCCATCGCCGTCGAGGAGCCGGCGGCGCCCCGGGACCCGCGCGCCGACGGGAACTATCTCTGGGCGAACCTGATGCGCCGGAGCCTGGCCCTGGATGTGCTCGCCTGTCCCCGCTGTGGCGGGCGACTCCGGTTGATTGCGGCGGTCGACCAGCCAACCGTCGTGGCCCGCATCCTGGGACACCTGGCGCTCCCCACCGAGGTTCCCGGGACCCGGCCGGCCCGCGCGCCCCCGACTGAGGTCGCCGACCTCTTCGTTGCCGCCGATCCCGCCTGACTCCTGTCGCCTCTGACGTCAGCACCGTAGAGGTGCGCCTCCGTCACGCCGCCGAACGTGACCCCAGCCGACGGTCGCCGCATCGTCAGCCTGAAGAGTTGCATCGGGACCGAGATCCGCCGACGATGGGTGGTCTAATCCGTCCTATCGTCTCGCGCGCCCGGAGACCTAGCGATTCGAGGCGCGGCCTTTCTGGTTCTTGTACTTGGGCCACGGAATCCAGCCGGACGGCGTCTTGAACCCCCACG
>CAUZAY010000196.1:0-8013 GCA_963577695.1 Vicinamibacteria bacterium
AAGTCAGACTGTCTGGGGCGGACCGGTGCGTTCGATTGCTCGGCGATGGATTGGTTCCTCGGTCGAGCCAGAGCGCTGGGCGTGGAGCACGCCCCACCGGCGGCACTCCTGATGGGTCGCCATCTGCTCGACCTCGGGGTGCCGGCGGGACCGGAGGTCGGCCGAATCCTGAAAACCGTTTACGAGCGCCAGCTCGACGGGCAGGTCGGGACGTTGGAGGAGGCGGTCGCCGCGGCGGAGGAGATTCTAGCCGAGCGCTAGCGCTCGGGCTTCGGGCGGTCAGGCTTCAGGCATCACGCGGTTGTTCGCTGGCCGAGTCCTGCAGCCGGGCGGCGAGGGCGGCAACTGAATCGAGCGCGATGTTGCCGCCGCTCAGCACGGCCACCGTCGGTCGCCCGTCCCCCTGACTCTGATGACTGAGGACGGCCGCCACGGCGGCTGATCCGCTCGTCTCCACGACGAGCTTCGCCCGGCGAAACAGCCAGAGCACCGCCTCGGCGATCGCATCGTCGGAGACCGTCACGATGTCATCCACGAACTGACGGGCATGGTCGAATGTCAGATCTCCCGGTCTGACCGGCAGCAACCCGTCGGCGATGCTGGCCACGTGGGCCAAGGTCACCGGATGACCGGCCGCCAAAGAGGCCTGCATCTTTGCCGCGCCTTCCGGCTCCACGCCGATAACCCGAACGTCCGGGCGCTGCTGCTTGATCGCGGCGGCGATTCCCGCCAGCAAGCCGCCGCCGCCAACCGGCACCAGTACCCGCGCCACCTCCGGGCAGTCCCTCAAAATCTCGAGGCCGACGGTCCCCTGGCCTTCGATGATCCAGGGGTGGTCGAACGGCGGCACGACCTGTAGCCGCTGCTCCGCGGCCACTGCCTCGGCGCGACGCTTCCGCTGGGCTGACGTCGTACCTTCGAAGAGCACTTCGGCTCCCAACGACCGGGCCCCGTCGACTTTGATCGCGGGCGCGGTCGTGGGCATCACCACCACCGCCCGCGCCCCGACCAAGCCTGCCGCTAGGGCCACCGCCTGCGCATGGTTACCCGACGAATAGGTAATGACCCCATGGCGACGCTCCGCGTCGTTCAAACGTGCGATGAAGTTGTAGGCCCCGCGTATCTTGAACGCGCCAACCGCCTGGAGGTTCTCGCACTTCGCGAGGGTCTCCCCGACCCCGTCGACCGGCAGCCGAACCAGGGGCGTTCGCCGCGCCACACCGTCAATACGGCGTGCCGCATCTTCTATCGCCGACACCGAGACCAGAGCACTCATGCCGGGGGGCAGTATAGCGAACGGGCGTCGCGCCCCACCGGTATACTCCCAAGAATGTCTCTCCCCCGGCGGACGTGTTTCCCTCCCGCGTGCACGCTCTGCGTGGCCGTCCTGCTCCTGCATCTCACGGCGACACGGGCGACGGCCCAGGACCCTGGCCCAATCGGCCCCTTTGTCATCGACGTCAGAGGTGCAATGGTGAACGTCGGCCAGGACCCGGACCTGGCCACCAACCGCGGCCTCGGCCCGTCTCAGCTCCCCGCCTGGGGCCTCGGCCTCGACGTGGGCGGACATGTCTACCTGTTCAGTTGGGGGGTGGTCACCTTCGGTGTCGGCGCCTCGGCGCTCTTTACCGCCCCGAGCCGGACCCCGGGCGAGAACGACCCGGACGCAGGTGGCCCGACAGTGACCACACGATTCACCGCCTTCTCGCCGCAGCTGTCGTTCAACTTCGGCGATGGCGATGGCTGGAGCTATCTGAGCGGGGGCGTGGGCACGTCGCGACTCACAGTCTCCTCCGAGCAGCTGACAGTGCCGGAGCAGCGCCGGGCGGGAACACTCAACTACGGGGGCGGCGCGCGATGGTTTGTTCGGCCCGGGATGGCGTTCTCGCTCGATCTGCGGATGTTTGCGATCAGCCCGCTCGAACAGACGGCAACGGAACCGGGATCGCCACGCATGACCCTCCTGGCGCTCAACCTGGGTGTCGCGTTCAAGTAGACCACCGAGCCAACCCCACCTGCAGTCTTCCATGATAGTGCGCCCATGACGCGGGAAACGCTGCTCGACTTTTTCGACGAGCGGCTGCGGTCCGACGCCGAGTTCTTCGTGCACGACGACGGATATCGGGTGCGGCACTACAGCTACGAGGACATTCGCGCGTCGGCGCACCGTTTCGCGGCCAGGTTGTCGTCGGCCGGCCTCGGCGTCGGCGACAAGATCGTGTTCTGGGGGGAGAACCGCCCGGAGTGGATCATCGGTTTCTGGGGATGCCTCCTCCGCGGTGTCGTCGCGGTTCCCATTGACTACAGGACATCGCCCACTTTTCTGCACACGGTCGCCCAGCTCGTCGACGCCCGGATCGCGCTCGTCGGCGACGACGTGACGCTCGGTCCGGACTCGGGACTCGACCCGTGGCCCCTATCCGAGATCGGCATGGGGACCGGCGAGACCGACCTCCTGGCGGCGGCGCCCCTGGCAGACCACACGGCCGCCAAGGACGACGTCGCGGAGATCATCTTCACATCGGGAGCCACCTCGGATCCGAAGGGCGTCGTCATCACCCACCGCAACGTGTTGGCGAACATCGTCCCGATCGAGCGTGAGGTGCTGAAGTATCGCAAGTACGGACGCCCGTTCTTTCCTCTGCGATTCCTGAATCTGCTCCCGTTGAGCCACATGTTTGGGCAAGCGCTGTCCACGTTCATCCCGCCGATGCTCCCGGGTGTCTGCGTCTTCATGCGGGGATATAGCCCGTCGGCCATCCTGCATCAGATCCACAGCCGCCGGATCTCAGTGCTGGTGTGTGTGCCAAAAATTCTGGGCGTGCTGCGCGAGCACCTGGTGCGGCTCGTGCCGGAGATCGCCGAGGCGCCGCCGGCCCAGGAACACGTGGCCAGACGCTGGTGGCGGTATCGTCGCGTGCACCGACTCTTCGGCATGAAGTTCTGGTGCTTCATCGTCGGCGCCGCGCCGCTGGACCCCGACCTGGAGGCCTTCTGGTCTCGCCTCGGATTTCTCGTCGTCCAGGGATACGGGCTCACAGAAACGGCTCCCATCGTGACGCTCAATCATCCGTTCAAGACGCGCCGCGGTTCCGTGGGGACCCCGATCTCCGGCGTTCAGATCCGGATCGCCGACGACGGGGAGATTCTCGTCAAGGGCGACAACGTCACCACCGGCTATTTCGGAGCGCAGGACGACACCGCCGAGGCGTTTCATGACGGCTGGTTTCATACCGGCGACCTCGGTGCGCTCGATGACGAAGGACGGCTGCATGTCCACGGCCGAAAGAAGGAGGTCATCGTCACCCCGGAAGGGCTCAACGTATATCCCGAGGATGTCGAGCGCGTCGTCGACAGCCTGCCGGAAGTCACCGAGTCGGCCGTGGTAGGCGTCACCCGCGACAACGAAGAGCGAGTACATGCCGTGGTCGTGCTGGAATCGTCGGCCGACCTCATCGAGGTGGCCCGCGCCGCCAACCGACAACTCGGCGACCACCAGCGCATCAGAAGCGTGCGCATCTGGCCGGAGGCCCGGCTTCCGCGAACCGAGGGGACTCAGAAACTCAAACGCGGGGTGGTGCGCGACTGGGCGACGAAAGGCGCATCGCCGGTTCCCACGACGATGGGCGCGGGGGACCGCAATCTCGCGTCCATTCTGGAACGCGTGGCTGGCGGCCCAGTGAGCCCCGACACCCGTCTCGACGAAATCGGCCTGAGCTCGCTCGAGCGAGTCGAGTTGATGATGGTGCTCGAGAGCGAGCTCGACGCGACGCTGGACGAACAGGCGGTGGGGGCCGCGGCCACCGTGGCCGACCTCGAGGCCCTGATCACCGCGCCGCCAACAACCACGGCGTCCCCTGACTCCACCTTCACTCTGCCCCGGTGGAGTCAATCCCGGACCATGCGGGGCATTCGTCGCGCGTGTCTGTCGGTCTGGCTGCTGCCGCTGACACGCGTCTTCGCGTGGCTCCAGGTCGATGGCCTCGAACATCTGCGGGCGGTCGACGGCCCGGTCATATTCGCGGCCAACCATCAGAGTTTCATGGACACCCCAGTCATCCTGGCCGCGCTCCCGAGCCGCGCGCGGTACCGTGTGGTGACCGCAATGGCCAAAGAATTCTTCGCGCCACACTTCCATCCCACCCAGCACCCCCGGCGCGCACGGGTGACCAACGGGCTGAATTACTACCTGTCGACCGGGCTGTTCAACGCCTTCCCCTTGCCGCAGCGGGAAGCCGGCACGCGTCATGCGCTCCGGTACGCTGGCGAACTGATCGGCGCCGGCAACTCCCTGATCATCTTCCCGGAGGGACGGCGCGTGTCGGGGGACACGCTGGCACCGTTCCAGGCAGGGGCCGCCATGATCGCGTCGCGGCTCGGCGTGCCGGTCGTGCCGGTGCGGCTCCGGGGTCTCGACGCGGTGTGGGGAGAGGGTCAGCGTATGGCTCGTCCCGGTCGCGTGACGGTCAGATTCGGACCCCACCTGAGACTCCACGGCGACAACTATCGGGCACTGGCGAGCGAACTCGAGGCCGCCGTTGAGGGCATGTAAAGAGC
Organism: Vicinamibacteria bacterium; assembly: GCA_963577695.1. Lineage (GTDB taxonomy): Bacteria > Acidobacteriota > Vicinamibacteria > Vicinamibacterales > UBA8438 > UBA8438. The sequence goes on from CAUZAY010000196.1 coordinate 4,558, forward strand.
GGCCCGGTTTTTGCAAAGTTCCGGCCGATGTGCGAAACTGGCCGGTAGAGGAGATTATTTGGCGAAGGACGATCTAATAGACGTACAAGGCACGGTCTCAGCGGTCCATAGCGGTGGACTCTACCGGGTTCAGTGCGACGCCGGGCACGAAGTACTCGCCCAACTCAGTGGTCGAATGCGGCGTTTTCGCATCAAGGTCGTCCCGGGCGACCGGGTCACGGTCGGCGTCTCACCCTACGATCCAGTCCGCGGCATCATTACCTTCCGCGCTCGCTAGAACCGACATTTTGAATTCCGACACCACGCACGCACGACCGCGGCGGCGCTCCCGTCCAGTCGGCCGCGGGTCATCACGGAGACCAGACCGGTCGCCGGCAGACTACGCGGCACCGTCGGCCGAACTCGTTATGCCGGCGGCGGTGGTCGAGGCAGAATCGATCCCGTTCGATCAGCTCGATCTCGACCCTCAACTCGCCCTCGGGGTGCGGGATCGGGGATTTACCGATGCCACCCCGATTCAGGCGGCCGTCTATCCGATCGTCTCCGCGGGCCGCGACTTGATCGCCAGCGCGGAGACCGGGAGCGGCAAGACCGGCGCATTCTTGCTTCCGGTGCTCAACCGGCTGCTCAAGGAGCCGAGTCCGGGCGATGGAACGTCGAGCGGTCGCACGAGAGTGCTCGTGCTCGGGCCGACCCGCGAACTCGTCGTCCAGATCGAGGACGACCTGCAGGGCTTTGTGTACCACACGAGGCTGACGAGCGCCCCGGTGTTCGGCGGCACGCCAATCGGCCCGCAGGCCCAGGCCTTGCGCGCCGGGGTGGACGTGGTGGTGGCGACGCCTGGCCGGCTGCTGGACCACCTGCGTGGCGGTATCCCGGCGTTCGCGAGTGTCGACACGCTCATCCTCGACGAGGCGGACCGGATGCTGGACATGGGATTCTGGCCGGACGTGCGTCGGATCGTCGCCAGTCTGCCGGACCGGACGGCAGGCCGCCGGCCGCGTCAAACCCTTTTGTTCTCAGCGACCATCCCCGACTTCGTGTTGAACCCGCTCAAAGAGTTGGCCAACGACCCCGCCTACGTCCAGATCGGGCGCCGGGGTGCACCGGCCGACGGTATCTCGCATGCCGTGGAGCAGGTTCCGACGGCACGCAAGACCGCGTGGCTGACTTCATTTCTCGGGAAAACTCCCGGCTCGATACTGGTGTTCGTCAACACCAAGCGGGGAACGGAGCGGCTGGCGCGAGCGCTGTCGAACGCCGGAATCAAGGCGACCTCGTTACACGCGGACCGGACGCAGAGTTTGCGCCTCGCGGCCATCGGCGGTTTCCGGAGCGGGCGCTATCGGGTACTGGTCGCCACCGATGTCGCGGCTCGAGGTCTCGACATCGATGACATCAAATTTGTCGTGAACTTTGAGGTCCCGCCCAATCGCGACACCTACATTCATCGGGTTGGCCGTACCGCGCGCCTCGACGCGAAGGGCGCCGCGCTGACGCTCGCCGCACCTGACGAGCTGCCGGCCGTGCGGGCGCTGAAGGAGTCGATCGATCTGGACGTGCGTGGCGCGTCTCTGCGGGATCAGGCAGGGTGATCTCCGACGATTCCAACCAGCCGCCCGAATCGGCTGGGCCATCGTCTGAGCCGGATCAGGCACCGGAGCCGAGCCCGGCGGTAGCCCGTTTCAAAGCGTGCCGGTGGCACGCGAAGCAAGAGGAGCAGGAATACTGCTCGAATCGCGACGTGCTCCCGTACGCTGGGAAGCTCAGCTTCGCCCCCGAAGCGTGGTGCCCGGACTGCGCGCTGTACAAGCTGCGGCGCACCCCCAAGAAGCGTGCACGTCTCGAAGATGAAGACGACTACCGCTACTAGAAGACCCCGGTGCTCACCGGGGACGGTCTCGCTTACTCGCTGAATTCCCTCGCGAGTTCGACCCACTCACCTTGCGGCGCAAGATCTCGGTATGTGCGCCAGTGCGCTTTGGCCTCCGTCGAGTGCCCGATCTTCTCAAGCGTCACCGCTAGGTAAAAGTGGGCGTCTGCGTACTCGGGATTGATCGCAATCGCGACCCGGTAGTGCTCGAGCGCGTCAAGATAGCGCCCCAGGTCGTGATGGATGTTCCCCAAATTGAAATATGCCTCGAAACACTCCCCGTCCAGATGCATGGCACGCTCATAGAGCGCCTGGGCCTCCACGAGTTCGTCCCTCGCGTAGTAGAGGTTCGCAAAGTTGACGAGGGCCGGCACCAGGTTGGGATCAAGCAGGAGGGCCTTGCGATAGGCCAACCGGGCGTGCTCCTGGTCGCCCTCGCTGCCTTCGTCGAGCCCGGTACCCTCGCGAAAGTACTTCGCAGCCAATGACATGTGGGCTGAAGACGAGGGTACGATCTCGGCCATGCTCCTCGACCCCGGCTCACCGTCGCGATGCGGGGTCAAGGCCACCACCTTTACCGGATGCGCCTCCGCCATGCGCTGACTGAAGTCCAACGTCAACTGCCCGTCACGGGCCGATACCAGCGCTCTGAGCACGACACGGAACGGCGCGCCCTCAGCCAGACCCTCGCTGACCTGTCTGATAACACGGAGATCCTGAAACCCGTAATACCGCGCAGCCTTGGCGCGGCCCACGGGATGGACAAGAGACCACTTCTCCAGATAACGGAGGTAGTCCTCTCCAACCGCCGGATACCGGTCACGGACCTGACGAGTGCTGTGGTACTGGCGGTCGAGCGTGGCTGGCGATGGACGGCCACTCAGGCGGCAGAAGTCCGCCTCGCTTAAGATTCGGACACGTCCGGGAGTGTCCACATTCGCCTGCTCCGCTTTCCGCACCTTCGCGCTTGAAGCGGCCCCGCGTGAGCCAGATTCGGGAACCGACGATGCGGCCCCACCCTCCCCCACGACGAGCATCGTCGTGCGCTCGGTGACGTCGCGCACCACCACGCCGCCGTGTTTTACGACGAGTTCGCGAGCCTCCTGCCGCCCGAGGGAAGCGAGCTTGCCGGCGAAGACGACGACCTGGCCGTGGAATGACGAATCGGCACGTGTGCGAGGGGCAGCGGGTTCGTCAGTGTGGTCGGTCGCGTCCATCGCTCGAAGAAGTGGCTGTCGGCCTGAAAGATGAATGAGAATGTGTCCTGTGTCAAGTCGCGACAGATGCCGATTCGGCGCGCCGCGCGAAGACGGTTCTCGAGAGAATGACCCAACTGGTACTTGCCGGCGACCTAGGGGGAACCAAGACCTGGCTTGGCCTGTTCACGTGTGACGCGCCGCGGCCCGTCGCGGTCGCGACCCGACGTTTCCGGACGCTCGAGCACGACGGGATCGCGGCGATCATCGCCCGTTTCCTCGAACAGGCCGGGACGCCTCAGATCGTCTCCGCCTGTCTGGGGGTGGCCGGACCGGTGCGGAATAACGCCTCACAACTGACCAACGTCCCGTGGCGCATCGATGGCG
>CAUZAY010000197.1:0-8000 GCA_963577695.1 Vicinamibacteria bacterium
CGCAGGGGCACCAGCCTCGGCCGGTCGACATGACGATAGTGTCATCGGATGGCCTCTAGGGCTCAATCGACTCGACGTGGCGCAGCGTGACTTGACCGCCCTGCTCGACCCATTCCCTACTTTCGAATGTGGATGCGGCCGGTCGACCCGAGCGCGGTGCGGGTTGGCGTCGAGGGGCTCTCGAAGGGCACAGGATCTGTGTCAAAAAGAAGACACGAAGAGCCTTACAGGGATTTCAGGATTCTGATTCCTGGTCTCCATCAACCTGCTGGAGCGCCTCCCACTGGCCCATGAGGTCGCCGACGTCCCACATGAGTTTCTCATAGCGGGCGATCACAGGTTGTGCCGCTGCCCGGTCGTCGTAGAAGCCGGGCGTGGCCATCGCGGCCTCGACGTCTTTGATTTCTCGCTCGCGGTCCGCGATCCGTCGCTCGAGTTCGTCGATCCGTTTGCGCCGGGCCGATTGCGCCCGTTGGCGACGGCGATCGTCCTGGTTCCGTCGGCGCCGCTCCTCGCGGTTGGCGTTGCCGCCAGGCGTCTTCGCGGCGGGCGTGTTCCCGCGCGCCGGTGTCCGGGTGCGTGTCGGTGCCGGGGACTGACGCGGCGGGGGGTTGGGTCTGTCGGCGGAGCTGTCCGCCGACTCTTTGGCTCGCTGGGTCATGCTCCAGCGGAATTCTTCGTAGGTCCCCGGATATCGGTTCGCCTCGCCGTGACCCACTTCAACGATGGACGTCGCCAGCTGCTCCACAAAGTATCGGTCGTGGGACACGAAGATCAGGGTGCCCCCGAAAGCTTTGAGGGCGTCCAGCAGGACGTTGGTCGAATCGATGTCGAGGTGGTTGGTGGGCTCGTCCAGCAACAAGGTATTGGAGGGCTGGAGCAGCATGCGGGCCACCGCCAGCCGGGTACGTTCACCGCCCGACAGTACCGCGACGGGCTTGTGGATATCGTCGCCTGAGAACAAGAAGCCGCCGAGAATGTTGCGGATCGACGGCAGCATGTCGGTCGAAGAACTGGCGCCGAGCGTGTCGTAGACCGTCAGCTTCGGGTCGAGGCGAGTGGCCTCATCCTGCGCAAAATACTGGGCGACCAGGTTGTGGCCTTCAATCCGGTCGCCCGCGTCCGGTGGCTCGGTTCCGGACAGCATGCGCATCAAGGTGGACTTGCCGGCGCCGTTCGGGCCGACGATGGCGATCCGGTCGCCGCGCTCGACATGTGCGTCCACTCCATCGAGCACGACCGTGGTCCCGTAGGTCTTTCGAATCCCCTTTAGCTCCAGCGCGATTCGCCCGCTGCGCCGGCAATCGGGAAACGAGAAATGTACCCGCTTGCGCGCGACCGGTACCTCGATTGGGACGACCTTCTCAAGCATCTTGACCCGGCTTTGCACCTGCGCGGCTTTGGTGGCCTGGTAGCGGAACCGGTCGATGAACATCCGCACCCGAGCGATTTCTTCATCCTGCCGTCGCTTCTGTTCCAGCAGGGCCGCAATCCGAGCATCGCGCGCGACCAAATACTCTGAATAGGTGCCGGTGTAGGGGGTCAGCGTCCGCAAGCCCACCTCGGCGATCCGCGTGACCACGCGATCCATGAAGTACCGGTCGTGTGACACCAGAATGAGGGCGTGGGGATACTCGGCCAGAAAATCCTCGAGCCAGTTGCGGGCTTCAAGGTCCAGATGATTGGTCGGTTCGTCCAGCAGCAGCACGTGCGGCTGCCGCAGAATCAGCGTGGCCAGTGCGATCCGCATTTGCCAGCCGCCGGAGAACGTGTCGGTCGGCTGGGTGAACTGATCGGGGGTGAAGCCGAGGCCGTCCAACACGCCGGCGACCCTGAGATCGATCGTGTAGCCGTCCTCGTCACGGAAGCGGTGCTGCAGGTCACTGTACCGCTCGAGCATCGCCTCCTGCTCTTCGCGCGACCCCTGGCCGTCGGCGAGCTGTCCTTCGATCTCGTGCATGGCCTGCTTGACCTCCAGCAGCGGCTGGAAGGCGGTGCTGACCTCGTCGAGCAACGACCGACCGGAGTGAGAGAGGCCGTCCTGCGGAAGATACCCGATCGTGATCGCGCTGTGTTTGGTGACACTGCCGCCGTCGGCCTCGTCGAGGCCTGCCACGAGGCGCAGGAGCGTGGTCTTGCCGGCTCCGTTCGGACCGCACAGTCCGACTCGGTCGCCGGCGGCAATCTGCCAATTGACGTTTTCGAAGAGCAGGCGGTCGCCGAAGCCCTTGGTGAGCGACGAGAGTTGGAGCATGCCCGCGTGAAACTACCGTGTTGTGGCCGTGGTTTGTGGGAGCGCGATCGGATGGTCGCTGAAATGGAGACGACTCTACTCGCCGAGCGCCCGTGCCGCGACTGCCAGCACCTTCGGCACCTTGAACGGTTTGGTGAGATAACCCGAAACGCCGAGGGTGGCCGCCTCGATGGCGCTCGCTTCGGTCGAGACGCCAGTGATGATGATGACCGACAAGTCGGCGTTCAATCGCCGCGCCTCATGAATGACCGTGAGCCCATCCATCCCCGGCATCTGGAGGTCGGTAATGAGGAGCTCGTAACGGACGAGCCGTATCCGTTCCAGCGCCACCTGGCCGTTCGGCGCCAGATCGACCTCGTACTCGGCCAGCGCGAGCGTCTTCGCCAGCAGGTCGCGAATACTTGCCTCGTCGTTTACGACGAGCACCCGTGGCGGTCCGCTCGAGCCGGGACCTGCGGCGGCGCGCCCGGAGGCCGCCGGCACTGGGATCGTGTGAGAGCGCTCCCGTTCGAGCCACGCGTCGATATCGGTCTTGCGGAAACGCCACTGCCGGCCCACCCGGACCGCGGGGATCTTGCCAGCCTTGATGAGTCGATAGACGGTCCGCAGATTGACCTGCAGATACTCAAGAACCTCGTCGGTGGTCAGAAACGTTTCGTCTATCATGACAGCGGCAATGCACAGATGGCTAGAGTACCACTTTTCCCGGATGTGAGCCATTTTTCGGTACGGGTCGGCGCGAGGTGTTTTTCGAAGACCACTTCGCGCGATCCGGCGTCTAATCAGTGGTGTAGGGGCTATTAACCGTAGCCGTTGGGCCCGGGGGTGAGCCGGACCGGATCACACGCCGACAAGACACGCGACGGAACGGACGATGCGCATTTACTCGGCTTGTCACCACGACCGCCGTGCGAACGGCATTCGGCATGCAAAGAACTGACGAAGAGCTCGTCGCGCTCGCCACCGCCGGCGACTCCGAGAGCTTCAATCAACTGGTCGGTCGCTGGGAGCGGCAGATCTACGCCTTGGCGTATCGGATGCTCGGCCGCGAAGAGGAGGCCAGGGACATCTGCCAGGAAACGCTTCTTCGCGCGTTTCGGGGGATCAAGGGGTTCAAGGGGCAGGCAAAGTTCTCCTCCTGGTTGTATCGGATCGCGCTGAATCTGTGTCGGGACTGGATGAGGCGGGAACGACGAACGGCGATCATGACCCCGCTCGATACCGACGGCGAGCCGTCGCTACCAGATCTGTCTGTCGACACGGCCGAGGAGCAGACGGTCCGACGCGACCTGGGACGGCTGATGACGGAGGCGATGGCGACGCTGTCCGAGGAGCAACGCACGACCGTCGTGTTGAAGGAGTATCACGGCCTCACGTTCCAGGAAATTGCCGATCTCCAGGGCAGTCCACTGAGCACGGTGAAGACCCGGCTCTACCAGGGGCTCAGCATGCTGCGTCGGCAACTACAGCGGAAGGGCGTGCACGGGGCAGCCGCGATCAGCGCCGTGCCGGCGACGTCTCTGATGGCGAGAAGCCATCGTAAAGTGGTGAATCTAGATCGATGACCGACAACAGTTGTATCGAGCAGGAGGCACTGGTCGAATACCTCTATGGCGAGGCTGACGACCAGACCCGTCAGCGAATCGAGACTCACGCGCGCAGCTGCGCACAGTGCGCCGAGGAAATCGGTGGACTGCGAGAGGTGCGTGGCACGCTTGAGACGTGGAGCCCGCCCCACGCCGCACTGGGGTTGCGGGTGGTGGCAGACACCGACGACGATGAGACCGACCGCGGAACATCACTGGCGGCGGTGTCCCGGTGGGGCCGGCTGCGGCGGATGCCGGCGTGGGGTTTGGCGGCGGTCGCGGTGCTGGCCACAGCGGCCATCATTGCGAGGCCGGAAGTACAGATCGGTCAGGGTGGGATGGTCGTGCGTATCGGATGGACCGATGCGATGACCTCCCCCGCGCAAACCGTCGCCGATGCTCCGTCGGGTCAGGAGTTGGCGGCATCCGTTACGGCATCCGATGATGACCCGCGTCGTGACCCGCAACCGGTACGTGGCACCCCGGTCGGCACGGGCGGCGGGTCGCCCGGACGGCAGTCCAAGCTCGGCGACACCGCGCCCGGTGCAACGCCCGGTCCAACTAATGATGCGTGGGTGCAGGGTGTACGTCAGATGATTCTCGAGAGCGAGCGGCGCCAGGATCGGGCGCTCGTGACCGAAATGGAGCAGCTTGAGCAGCAGCTGACCAACCGCCGCCGAGCCGATCTGGCGGAGCTGGAGCGGATGTTCACCGAGCTCGGAGACGGCGACGCCGAGCTCGTTCGGCGACGAATGCTGGATTACATGCGTCGGCTCTCGTCACGCTGACGCTGAGGGACGGACCGGCGCGAGGTCGCCATCCTCCGTCACGTATTTGTGGACGTGGGACCCTGCGGTACAATTCGCCTATGACCCTCAGCCTTCGTCTCATCTCGCTGTGTAGCGTGCTGGCCGCGGCCGGCTGCGCGTCTTCCATTGATGTGCCCGCCTCGCTGGAGGTGACACAGCTGTCAAGCGGCTGGTTCGATGCTGGCCTCGACTCGCTCGGGCGCAACAAGATCGTACCGGTCGTGTCGTTTCGCCTTGAAAACGAGACAGCGGAAGAGTTGGCCTATCTCCAAATCAACGCGGTGTTTCGCCGTGAGGGTGAGATCGAAGGGTGGGGTACCAAGTTCGTCAGGGTGGCCGGGACGGAAGGCATTGCCCCTGGGGCGGCCTCGGAGTTGATGGTACTCGACTCGAGTCGTGGGTACACCGGCGAGCAGTCCCAGTCGGAGATGCTGGGGCATCGCGATTTTGTCGACGTCAAGATGGATCTGTATATCAAGCACCGCGCCCAACAGTGGGCATTGCTCGACACGCTGGATGTCGACCGCCACCTCCTGATTCAGTAGCGCCCGACCTGCCCAGCCCGCGTGGCTTCTTCCACCGTTTCGTCCCCCACGACGTCTGAGGTGCGACTTGATCGTCGTCTTGGACCATTCGATGGCGCCGCCATCGTGGTGTCCAACGTCATCGGCGGCGGCATTTTTCTCGTGCCGGCGTTCGTTGCGCGGTCGGTGACCCATCCGTGGGCGATGCTCGCCGTCTGGGCGTTGGGGGGCGCGCTCGCCTTCGCCGGGGCGATGGCCTATGCGGAGCTCGCAGCCCTGAGACCGAGGGCGGGCGGCGAGTACGTGTATCTGCGCGAAGCGTTCGGCCCGTTGGCCGGGTTCCTGACCGGTTGGACCTCGTTTATTGCCGGATTCAGCGGTGCGATCGCCGCCAGTGCCGTCGGGCTGGCCAGCTATCTCAGTCGGTTTGTTCCGGCCGCCGGCGACATGACGCCGTTCTTCACCCTGCCGCTTGGTCCGCTTCAGATGGTGGTGTCGCCTCAGGCGGTCGCGGCGATCGTGGTGATCATCATGCTCTCGGCCGTCCACATTTTTGGACTCGGTCCGGGACGCATCGTTCAGAACCTGCTGGCTGGCGCGAAAGTCGCGGTGCTGGTGGCGTTCGTCGTGTTGGGGTTCGGGATCGGCCAGGGAGACCTGGCGCATTTCGGAGCCGGCGGGACGGTGTCGCCCGCGCTCTGGGCGTTGGCGCTCATTCCGGTGATGTTCAGCTACTCCGGGTGGAACGCAGCCGCGTATGTCGCTGAGGAGATGCGAGACCCGGAGCGCAATGTGCCGTTCGCGCTCGGGCTCGGCACCGTCGTGGTGGTGGTCATCTATCTACTGCTGAACGCGCTCTACGTCTACGCGCTTCCGGTGGCTGAGTTCGCCACGATCGATGCGCGGGTCGTCGACGCGACGGCTGACCGCCTGTTCGGGCCGGCGGTTGCCGCACCGTTCGCCGCCGCCTCGGTGGTCATGATCGCGGCCAGCATCAGCGCGATGGTGATGGCCGGACCGCGCGTCTACTACGCCATGGCCCGAGACGGCCAGTTCCCTGCGTTTGCGGCGCGAGTCCATCCGAGGTATCGCACCCCATCGCTGGCGATCGCGGCGCAGGGCGTCTGGGCCAGCCTCCTCGTGTTGTCCGGGCGCTTTGACCAGCTCGTCGAGTACACCGGTTTTGCCGTCGTCCTGTTTGCCGGGGTCGGGGTGGCATCGCTGTTCGTGCTGCGTCATCGACATCCGGATGAGCCCCGGCCATTCCGCGCGTGGGGCTATCCCGTTGCCCCGTTCATCTTCGCGGCCGCCAGCTTCCTCATCGTGCTGAATGCGCTCTGGCGCAGCCCCGCGACCTCCGGGGCCGGGCTGCTCGTCATTCTGGCCGGTCTTCCTGTCTACCTGCTCATGGGCCGGGCCCGCGCCCGCTGAGCGTTGGCCCACCGTGGTACGCTCCCCAGATGATCAGAAGTACAACCGTCTTGTCTGTGCGTCACAACGGAGTGGCGGTGATGGCCGGCGACGGACAAGTCACCTTTGGCGACACGGTGGTAAAGGCTGGGGCCAAGAAGATCCGTCGCTTGTACAACGACAAGATTCTGGCGGGCTTCGCCGGCTCTGCCGCCGACTCATTCGCGTTGTGCTCCCGGTTCGAGTCGAAGCTCGAGCAGTATCGCGGTAACCTCGAGCGTTCGGCGGTCGAACTGGCGAAAGACTGGCGGACCGACCGCCTGCTCCGTCGGCTCGAAGCGATGCTCCTGGTCATGGACGCCGACTCGACCTTTCTCCTGTCGGGCACGGGCGATCTGATCGAGCCGGACGATGGAATCGCGGCCATCGGTTCCGGTGGTGCCTACGCGTTGTCGGCCGCCAAGGCACTGGCGCGCCATACCGAGCTCGATGCCAGGGAGGTCGCCGAGCAGGCTATGGGGATCGCCGCATCCATTTGCATTTACACGAACGCCAGTGTCACGATCGAAGCGTTGTAACAGACGGTTCGATGTGGCCAGCCCAGCGGCCTGCCTTCCTGACTGAGTCCGGCTTCTGCCACCCGCGATGCCCATCTATCTTCCGGAGTCGACCGACGCGCTCGGGTCCTCGCTCACGGCCGGCACCGCCGAGCCTTCCATCGAAGCTCTGACGCCACGCGAGATCGTGGCTGAGCTGGACAAGTACGTCATCTCTCAGGCGAAGGCGAAGCGGGCGGTGGCCATCGCGCTGCGGAACCGGATGCGGCGCCAGCAACTCTCGCCGGAGCTGGCGGAGGAGGTGGCGCCGAAGAACATCCTCATGATCGGGCCGACCGGCGTCGGCAAGACCGAGATCGCTCGGCGGCTCGCCCGCTTGGCGCAGTCGCCGTTTATTAAGGTGGAAGCTTCGAAGTTCACCGAGGTCGGCTACGTGGGACGCGACGTCGAGTCCATGGTGCGTGACCTCGTCGAGCTGGCCGTGGAGATGCTGCGCGAGGAACGGCTGGTGGCGGTTAGCTTGAAAGCGCGCCAGAACGCGGAAACGCGTCTGCTGGACCTGTTGCTGCCGCCGTTGCCCTCGTCCGTCAAGGAGAACGACCCAGGCCCGGCGAGCGATCACCATCAGCGCACCCGCGCTCGGTTGCGGACACAGCTGGCCGAGGGGCGGCTGGACGAACGTGAGGTCGATGTCGACGTGCCCCAGAAAGGGTTCCCGTCTTTCGAGGTGATATCAGGCAACTCGGTCGAGGAGATCGACATCAACGTCAAGGACATGTTGCCGGGGCTCTTTCAGGGACGATCGCGTAAGCGCCGGGTCAAGGTGCCGGAGGCACTCGAACACCTGGTGTCGGAAGAAG
>CAUZAY010000198.1:0-7971 GCA_963577695.1 Vicinamibacteria bacterium
CAGGGCCGACGACCCGACCCGGCTCGGGCGAACAGAGCCGTCCTTGATCAAGTTGACAGCACCCTCGGGAGGCCCGATGGCGAGATGATCGGATGACCGGCAGGCGGAGTCACGGGAGACTCTCAGCCCTAGATGGAGTTGTGCACCAAGGCGGAATTTTGACAGCGCATACCCCTCGGGCTGACAATCGTTGGCGGTGGAACGGTATGCAGTCAAACGGCACGAGTTGGTCGAGCAGATAAGCCAAGGATTCCGTCGCTCCGGCGGCACAATCATCCGCGCCGCCAGTCCCACCTGCCGGTCAGGATGTGCACGCTGCCCCTACGACACCTTGCGGGCAAGTGACCAGCGTGTTACCTAGAACACCCCGTGCCAGCCAAGCGCACCACCCCATTCCTCACGCTCGAAGACCCGAACGCCAAGATCAAAGGCTCGCGGGACCCCCTCGCCGCGCAGCCGATCTGGGCGGCATTCGGCCGGTACGTCGTCACCAACCTCACCACGCAGAGCACCTCGGTGCGCGGGTTCACCACCTTGCTGCTAGGCCGCTACTTCGCTGCGGAGCTGGTGGACAAAGGGATGGCCAACAGGGAGGACGCGCTGGACGTCTTCCTGCGCATGGAGCAGGTCTCGGCCTACGTGCGCCACGTCGCGCACGGCGTCGAGGGCGAGATTCGCGGCATCGAGCGTGTCCGGAAGACGGTGGAGGAGTCTCGAGGGCGTGTGCCGATTCATGCCGACCGCCGGGGATGGATTCTCTCGGACCAGAAGGTGTACGGCCTGTGGGGGCTGTACTCAGTGTCGGCGCGGACGTCCGGGCTGCTCCCGGAGGGAGCCCTCGACGTCACGGAAGAGACCAGAGCCTTTCTGGAGCGGAACTACATCCACCGGCTCGACGGCGCTGAGCGGCCGCTGCTTCGACTGCTTGCCAAAGGCGGCACGCTCGACACGCGGACGAAGGACCCGGTGTTCTGCGCGCTGGCCGACATGCTGACGCCAGCGTTTAACACGGACGAGGTCGACTTCTACGGCCGTCGTCTGCGGGACGGGCACGAGGTGCACGGGGCGGCGCCAGAACGGCAGGGCCGCTTCCGTACACTGCTGGAAGCCGAGACGGACCTCGACGCGCTGCTCGGACGGCCCGAGCTGCTGAGTTTGGTGAAGGCGGCGGCCCGAGTGGACGAAGGACTGGCCGACCGGCTGGAACGTATTGCGCATCTCGAAGCGTTCCTGGCGCCGGCCGATGCCCTGTTTCAGCACATCCTGGCACGGCACGGGCAACCGGTGGAGGATGTCGCCACCGCCATCTCCAGCCACTGGGGACCACGTGTCCCGCACCTCGACCGGACGGCGTTCGCCGGTCTGATACCGGAGGTCTTGGCGCGATCCAACGCGGCCATTACCAGGGCGATGGAAGGCTGTCACGACGCGCTGGGCAGCGGCGACTACGCCGGTGCCATCAAGTCGCTGGTCGAGTGGAACAGCGCCGTGATGGAGTCGCGCGGCGCCGCCCCGTGGGTGCGGCTGGGCGAGCGGCGCCGGCTCGATGTGCGCTATCGAGGCATTGAGCCGCGACTACCGGACAGAGGCGAACTTCCGGAACTGTGGCGCAACAGCTATTTCATCGACGCCCTGAAGTTGGTGACCCGGCAACTAAGGCCCCGACGATGAGTTCTGCCACCGTCCCAATGGAGGTGCTGTCGCGCCGGCTTGGCGACGCGATCGACGGGCGCCGCCTGCGCGTGGGGGTCTTCACGACGTTCAGCTTCGACCCGGCCTTCTTCGAGCTGCAGGTGTTGCCGCTGCTCTTCCCTGACTATTCGTTCAGCCAGCCAGACAAGGTGCGTCGCGCACAGCTCGACGACGCGCTGCGGACGGTCGAGCCGCTGGCGGTCTACTACGACCGCCAGGCCCTGGCGCAGGACAGCGAGCCGGCACAGCTCGGCTACCGGCGCATCGACGTCGGTCGGCGCACCGGCTGCTTTCATCCCAAGGTGCTGCTCCTGCTGGTCGACGACCATCACGAAGAAGGCGAATTCGTCCATGAGGCCCTGATCGTCGGTCTGCTGTCGGCCAACCTGACGCGGGCCGGGTGGTGGGAGAACCTCGAGTGCGCGCATCTTGAGGAGATCAAGGACCGGGAGGCAGACAACCAGCCCTGCCCCTTCCGAACCGACCTGCTCGCGCTGATCCAGCTCATCAAGTGGAGCGTGCGCGAGGACGACGACCAGAGCGCACTCGACCGCGTTCGCAAGTTCGTCCTCACGCGGACCCAGACCCAGCGCGTCGAGCGACGCAAGTCGCGCGGGACGTATCACACCCGGATCTTCTGCGGCGAAAAGCAGAGCCTGGCGGAATGGCTGCGAGACCTGCACCTGCGTGACGAGAGCCTGAACCTGGAGGTGCTCTCGCCGTTCTTCGACGGCGACGGTGCGGGACCACTGCCCGCGCTGCAGGACGCGGTGCGCCCGCGCGAGACGCGCGTGTATCTACCGACGAAACTGGACGGCGAAGCGGAGGTCAGCCAGGACGCCTACGCCGCGATCGCGGAAGTGGCCAGGTGGGCGCAATTGCCGACCGATGTCGCCGCCCGGGGAAAGTCGGCCGAGGCGCAGGGGACGCAGCCCCGCCATGTCCACGCAAAGGTGTATCGACTATGGCGGAAAGGGGGACCGGACCTGCTGGTGGTCGGCTCGCCAAACCTGTCGACGCCGGGTCACTCGCGTGCCACCGCAGGTAATCTCGAAGCGGCGTTCCTGGTGGACGTGGCTGACTCGGGCTACCCGCAGGGCTGGTGGCTAGAACCGGTCGACCAGGCCGCCGAGCGCTTCGCTGAGACGGTCCCGACCGAGGAGGACGGACTTGAGGGCGTGGGGCTCAACCTCAGCCTGCAGTACGACTGGAGCACGAACGAGCTGTCATACCGGCTCTTAAAATGAGGATGGCGACGAGCCTGTCACACGGTTCGGGGTGAACCAGCCGAGCGGACCACACCTCTTCTCCGTCAATCGGCCGAGGGCAGGCCACTGGGTCACCTGCCCCGAGGACGCGGCGGCACAGGTGCGGGAGCTGCTAGCGTCCACCAGCTTCCTCCAAATCACGTATCAGGGTCGATCGTGGCGGATCCTCGTTCGAGAAGAAGGGATGGGCTACCGGCCGTCGCTGTGGACCGAGCTTACGCCGGAGGAGATTCTTGAATACTGGTCACTGCTGACCGCCGCGCAGCGCGCCGCCTTTCTTGAGCGGCTGACTGGCGACTCGCTCGAAGGGCTGCCGACCGCCATCAAGGACCCGCTGAAGTCGCACGACACGTTGTTCGACCGGTATGCGGGCATCTACCACGCGTTCGGCTGCCTCTCACGACACATCGAGACGGCGTTGGACGAAAGACGTGAGGCCGAGGCCGAGACGCGGCTGCTCGGCGCCAAGTACGACTCGCTTCCGTCCTTGCTCGAGAAAACGCTGGCCCGCGACGACGCCGACCCGATCGCGAGTTACGTCACATTGCTCTGCGCCAGGCAGCTTCGTGACGACGTTGTCGGTCGCTATCGCGACGATTTCTTCAAGACACGCAAGAAAGGTCTGGCCGCGCTCGACCGTCTGCTGGCGCGGTTACCGGACCTGAAAAACGCATTGCCACTGTCTGATGACGACCACGAGCGCGCGGCGTTTCTCGACTGGTACGAGTCGGCCTTTCTCCGACCGGCCCGTGTGCCAGGAGACCGGCCGTGAAGACCGTCTCCCCGGAGTTCGTCGACCAGCTGATCAACTTCGCGCCGACCGAGGACGCGCGCAAGATGGGTTTCGCCGACGGACAACGCGACGGCACCGTTGCCCTCTTCAACATGCTGCAGCGTAACAAGGTGGCCTATCTCGCCGACGAGGTCGGGATGGGCAAGACCTATGTCGCCCTCGGCGTGATGTCCCTGGTGCGCTATCTCGACCCACACGCCCGCATCGTCGTCATTGCGCCGCGCGAGAACATCCAGCGGAAGTGGGTCAAGGAGCTGAAGAACTTCGTCCGGAACAACTGGCGCATCGTCGGCAACCGGGTGAAGTCGCTGCAGGGCGAGCCGGCCTGGGACCCGGTGCACTGCGGCACGCTGATCGACTTCGTCCGCGAGGCCATGCTCAGCGCCGACCGCGACTTCTTCCTCCGGATGACCAGCTTCAGCCTGGCGTTGAAGCAGGCAGAGAGTCGCCTCCGCCTAAGGCAGAGACTGTTCAAGGAACTGCGCTGGGTCAACCGACGGACGCTGGCGGCCAAGACGCCGGAGACCTTTCGCGACGCCTTCGGGTCGGCGCTCAACGCGGGCTTCCCCGATGCCGACCTCCTGGTGGTGGACGAGGCGCACAACCTGAAGCACGGCTACAGCGCGCGTGGCAGCATCCGGAACCGCACCATGGGTCTGGCGTTCGGCCATCCGTCGGGACGCGACACCGCTGGGGAGCAGTACCGCCCACGGGCGAAGCGGCTCCTGCTGCTGTCGGCGACGCCGTTCGAAGAAGACTACGCCGCCATCCAGCGTCAGCTCGACGTCTTCGGGTTTGGCGACGCGAAGCTGCGCGACCCGGACGACCGTCACCTGGTCTCGGTGGCTCGGCTCGCCATGCCCGACGTGACCGAGCACGAGAAGCGGGACATCGTTGGCCAGCTCATGGTGCGCCGGGTCTCTAGCTTGCGGATCGGCGGTGAAGAGCACACCAAGAACATGTACCGCCGCGAGTGGCGCCAGGGTGGCTACGAACGACACGATAACCCGATGCGCCTCGACGACCCGAGACAGCGTCTGATCGTCGCGCTCATGCAGAAGAAGGTTGCCGAGGTGCTGCAGGACGAACGCTTCAACAGTAGCTTCCAGATCGGGATGCTATCGAGCTTCGAGAGCTTTCTGGAGACGGTCGGCTCGTCGAGTCGACGGCGGCGAAAGGACGATGACGTCGACGAGCAAGACCGCGACCCGACGTTCGACGGTGCGCAGGGGCGCGATGCTGACGAGAAGCAGGGAATAGACACCGACGCCATCACCGGCGTGGTCACGTCGTATCGCTCGCGCTTCGGGCGCGGCCTGCCCCACCCGAAACTGGATGCGACGGCCGACGCGTTTGCGGCGGCGTTCGACACCGGCGAGAAGACCCTGGTCTTCGTACGTCGGGTCCGGACGGTCGAAGAGCTAGCGGCGAAGCTGGACCTGCGTTTCGACAACTGGATCCGGACGAAGATGCTCAAGACGCTGCCCGACCGCCTCGGCCCGGCGGTCGAACGGCTCTTCGAGCAGTACGAGCAGGAGCGGGCGCGGCGCCCAGAGGAACAGGCTGGACGACCATCCGCGCCGCTCGTGGTCGACGCGATCGAACCGGAACCGGACGAGCTGGCAGAGGACCGCGCGGCCGACGACCTGGACGAAGGCGGGTCGGAGAGCTTCTTCGCCTGGTTTTTCCGCGGGGCCGGCCCCGCGGGCCTGCTGTCGGGCGCAGCGTTCCAGAAGAACCGGCTGTCGAGTCAAGGTTCGGTCTACTCGACATTTTTCGAAGACGACTATGTGGCCTGGCTGCTCGACCGGCCGGCCGATGTGTTGACGGACCTCGCGACTCAGGTACATGACGAGCGCGGCGAGCTCTGCGCCTCGCTGCGAGACCGGGCGTACTACCTGTTCCGCGCGCTGAACACCCGCGCCGAAGGCTACCCCCGCATCCTCGTCTTCAACGCGTACCAGCGGGCCGCGCTTGAGCGACTGCAGGAACTGGGCGGCGACCGCGGGGAACAGGCACGGGTCGTACTGGAACAAGCGTTTCCGGACGTGGCGTCTGGCACGCGGCACCCCCCGGCCGGGTTCCCGCAACCGGACGACTCGCTCGGCATCACCACCTTCTTTACCGAACTGGTGAAGCAGCCCGCCCTGCGAGACCAGATCTGGCCCGAGGATGCGTCGCCCGATTTCCAGTGGCGGTTCCGCCGTCGCGAGCAACGGCGCACGCTGCTGAGCGGGTTGGCCCGCCTCGGCGCGTCGTACATCGATCTGTATCTATTGGCGATTCGCAAACTCCCGTCGTTCGACCTCCGCGCGCAGACCGAGTCCAGCGCGCCTCAGACGTTCGCGCGCGAGTTCGTCGGTCTCCTTCTCGAACAGCAGGGTCACACACAGGGCCTTAACGCCTTCTACGAGCTATCGCAGGCCGCAGCCACGTTCGACCTACTGCTCGCCGTCAACTTTCCTGACGTCGAGACCGCGCCACTCTCGACTCTGGCCGCGAAGTTCGGAGATACCTTGCAACAGCAGGTCCCCGTGGGTCGGATGCACGGCCGCGTGAACAAGCGACTCGTCCGACAGTTTCGGATGCCCGGATTTCCGCTCGTGCTCGCCAGCACCGACGTGCTCCAGGAGGGGGAAGACCTGCACACCTTCTGCCGTCGCGTTGTGCACTACGGCGTGACCTGGACTCCGTCCGCGATGGAGCAACGCACCGGCCGGGTCGACCGTATCGGCAGCCTCGTGCAACGCAGCCTTGATGACCAGCCGCGACCCGCTGACACGGAATGGCTGCAGGTGCACTACCCCCATCTACAGGACACCGTCGAAGTGCTGCAGGTGCGGCGTGTCTTGCGCCGGCTCAACCGTTTCCTCCAACTTATCCACAATAAGAAGGGGGACGCGACGGAGAGCGACAGCCGCATCAACACCGCGCGGGAGATGCTCGAGGGGCTGGAGGACATCAAACCTCCGGAGGGCCGGCTGGAATCGGCGTTCCCCGTGCTGCCCGGGTGGCTCCAGGGCTCGCTGGGTCCGGACGCTGTGAGGAGCAACGTGGCGCTGGACCAGGACCACCTCCTGGCGCACCTCGAGGCTCTGTGGACCACGCTGCTGGACCGGTTCTCGATTCGCCGACTCAGGTCGGCCAACGAGCGCATGCTTCGCGGCTTTGCCCTGATGCGGAGGAACGACCTGTTGCAGAGGGACTCGGAATCGCCCGGCACGGGCGAGAAAGAGTTCTCGATAGAGCTCCGGTCACAGGCCGCCGGCGATGCCACCCTGTTGCGATGCTACAGCCATGTCGGACGTCTCGACCTCAAAAAGCCCGCCTTGCTGGATGACCTCTATCGTGCACAGCGCGACTTCGGGTTCGTCAAAGTCTGCGTCCGCCGGGAGGCGACCGACCAGACGGACAACATCTCCGTCGAGGGAGATCTCCCCTTTCACCCGGAGACGACGCAGGTTGGGGAACTCGAACTGCTCATCGCTCGCACCGTCGGCGCCGCCGCACGACTTCAGCGTGGGCTGATGCCGGACGAGGCAGAGGACTAAATCAAGCTAGAGCCAACAGGAATCGCACAACATCATGAAGACCTTGGTCGAACGGATCGATCAGCTCGTCACGAAGGACCAGCTCACCTGGCGGCGAGACGGCCACTCGATCTGTGTCGAGCTCGCGAGAAGTGGACGCACCCAGACCGTGCAACTCAGCCAGGAGGACGGTCGTTACCGCTTCGAATCGACGGTGCTGCCATCTCGAGAGGTCACCCGAGAGAAGCCTCTGTGGCGAGACATCGCGTACCGGGCCTGGCGACGGAACGCCATGAAAGAACTGGTGACCTTTGCCTTCGATGAAAACGACCGGCTGATCGGTGTGGTCGAGGTGCCCAGCGGCACGCTGCAGGACGAAGAGCTGCGGGTCTATATCGAGGCGCTGGCGAAGGAGTGCGACCGGTTCGAGTATGCGCTGAAGGGGTGGGACCGGGAGTAGGCCAGGACCCCGATCAGGGCCGTCTCGAGGACCGAGGATGGGATCAATGTTTGACGAGCTCGTGTCGTTCTATGCGCGGTCAGGTATTCTCTCGACCTCGTTTTCCTGCCAGCACCCTCGAGAACGGACCCTCTTACAATAGGTGGCACAGATGACCGCGTCTGCAGCCTCGTTCCGGCTCTCGGTGGCACTGGTCCTGTACAGCGTGGCAACTACGCAGACCGCTCC
>CAUZAY010000199.1:0-7952 GCA_963577695.1 Vicinamibacteria bacterium
CTGCTGGCGGATACTGCCGACGACCAGACCCCACCACGCGCGCGGAATCTCGTACTCCCACTCGCCACCCTGGTCGCCACGGTGTTGGCCGGCATCGCCGTGACCGGAGTCAACGGCGCGCGCGCGGCCGGCATCGCGACCCCGACGCTGTTGGACGCACTCGATGCCGCATCCGGTTCCACCGCCGTTCTGTGGGGCGTGCTGGCGGCCCTGGCGGTGGCCACCGGACTGGTGGCCGGGAGCCGCATGATGGGGCTCGGCACGCTGACCGACCTGCTGTTTCGCGGCGCCGGGGCGATGCTGCCGATCGCGACGCTGTTGATCCTGGCCTTCGGGATTGGAGCCATCTGCGACAGGCTGGGCACCGGTGTATTCATCGCCGACCTGGTGACGCCCTACTTGACGCCGGTAATCCTCGCGCCGCTGGTGTTTGTCACGTCCGGCGCCATCGCATTCGCCACCGGCACCAGTTGGGGCACGTTCGCCATCATGATTCCGCTGGCACTGCCGGTCGCGGCGGCGATGACCCTCGACGGGGCTGCGGTGTCCGTGCCACTCGTCGTCAGCGCCGTGCTCGGCGGCGGCGTCTTCGGTGACCACTGTTCGCCCATTAGCGACACGACCCTGATCTCATCGATGGCCGCGTGGAGCGATCACATCGACCACGTGCGCACCCAGCTCCCCTACGCCCTGGCGGCGGGGTCCGCCTCTTTGGTGCTGTATGTCCTGGCTGGGGTGTTCATGTAGACCGGGCAGCTCGTGGACCGGCGGGTCTGAAGACCCGCGGCTACGCACCGGGGGAGCGGCCGGGGCTACGCCCCGCCGCCCGTCTAGGTACCAAGCTGGACGATGACGTAGCCGCCCGAGCGTTCGTCGAGGGCCAGTTCGAGCACGCCCCGGGACTGCGCCTCCTCCAACAGGTCATTGAACGAGCCAAATCCGTAGGCCGATTCGTTGAAGCCAGGCCGACGCCGCTTGAGCGTCTGCTTGATCATCGACCCCCACAACTTGGCCCGGTCGCCTCGCTCCGCATAGATCGCCTCGGCGGTCTTGACCACCAAATCGATCGCCTCCTGGCCCGGGTCGTCCGGCGCCAGCTCAGGCTCCGACTCGGGGTCAGGCACGGGCGTCGCGGTCGGCTCTTCCGGCCGCGAAACGGGGGTCTTGGCCCGGCTTCGGCGCGTACGGCGCCGGGCAGGCTGTCGCTCCGGTACGAGATCGTCGTAGAAAATGAACTCGTCACAGTTGTTCATCAGCAGGTCCGAGGTGGAGTTCTTCACGCCGACCCCGATCACCGACTTGGCGTTCTCGCGCAACTTGCTGACAAGCGGCGAGAAGTCGGAATCGCCGGACACGATCACGAACGTGTCGATGTGCTCCTTCGTGTAGCAGAGGTCGAGCGCATCAACGACCATCCGAATGTCAGCGGAGTTCTTCCCCGACTGGCGCGTGTGTGGAATCTCGATCAGCTCGAACGCCGCCTCGTGCATTGTCGGTTTGAACTCTTTGTATCGCGCCCAGTCGCAGTAGGCCTTCTTGGCCACGATGCTGCCTTTGAGCAGCAAACGCTCGAGCACCAGACGGATATCGAATTTCGTCAGCTTCGCATCGCGCACGCCAAGCGCGATGTTCTCGAAGTCGCAGAACACCGCGAGGTTGCCGTCACCGGTCACGAGATGTGCCCTCTCTCATCTGATGTCGCTCCTCAACGTGGGTCGCGGCGAGGCCCAAGACGAGACGAACCGGCGGTTCGCTGCTCGTCGATCATCGACGCTCGGCCGCGGCCGCCTCCACTTCCTGCCGGTCGAGCACCTCACGAAACAGCGCCTCGACCGCGTCGAGTTCCTCCCGGTACCCGTCCGGATCGATGAACGGGTTCGGTCCGTCGCCGATACGCTCGTACTTCTCCGCCATCCCGTACATCGCCGGATGCGACCCGAGCGGGACGTCCGGCGACAGGGAGCGGAGCACGCGGAAGCCCTGCTTGAACTCGTCGGCAATGGTGGGATTGTCCGGGTTGTTCACGAACTGAAAATTGGGGTTGCTCCCCATACTGCCCACGATGACCACATCGTAGAACTCCCCATCCTCCTCGATGGTCATGGTCCAGGTGGTGCACCCTTTGGTGTGGCCTGGCGTCAAGCGGGCCGTCAAGGTGGTCCCGTCCAGCGTCACTGTCGCACCGTCTTGCAGCACCCGGTCGATTGGGTGCGGCTTGTCGCCCGGACGCATGCGCTCGAGCGCCGGCACGTCGGCGGCCATCGCCATCACCCGCGCGCCCGTCATCTGCGCCACCAACGCGTCACCCTGCATGTGGTCGCCGTGCGCGTGACTGCCGAGGATGACCTCGATATCATCGAACTCGAAGCCAAGCGCTTCGACCGACGTCTTCAGCCCATCAACCGCGCGCTCCCAATTGGTGTTGATCAGGATATGGCCGTCGGGGGTCGCCACGAGAAACGCGGAGAGGCTGTAGGACCCGACGTAGTACAGATTGCCGACGATCGCATGCGGCGGAAAAGGGGTGACCTGCTCCTCTCGCGTACCGACGTTCCGCCGGAACATCTCCTCTTGGGTCAGGGGCGTGGCGGGCGGCTGGGCCATGGCCGACGTCGCAACGAGGGTCAGTATGCCGATTCCGCCGACGCTCCATCGTCTGTCACGCATGGTCAGATTATATGCGCCAGGAACATCCAGGCCGGCCGCTTCGACGGGAATGCTCGTAGACGCGTACGCCGGGTCCGGAGAGCGCAGCGGTGCGGAGACGTCACTCGAACCGGGCGGGATCCAAGACGACGTGCTTCACCCGCTGGCGTCGCCACGTGTAGGTGACATGGACCAGTCCGTCACCGGTCTGGATCAGCGCGGGGTATGAGAACTCCCCCTCCGCCGCCTGCTCCAGGGTCACCCCAGGACGCCAGGCCACACCGTCGTCGGACACGGCGATGGCCAGTTGCCGACGCCCCCTCGTCGTCGGGTTGTAGACCAGCACAAACCGTCCGTTCGCCAGCCGCACCGCGTCGATGCCCGCGCTGGGGTTTGGGAGATCGGTCGACGACATCGGTCCCCAGGTCAGACCGCCGTCGTGGGACCATGCCTGCGTGATGAAGCCCTGCCGGCTCCGACACAGGATCTGCAGATCCTGGTCGGTGTGGACCAAAATCGTCGGCTGGATCGCCGCGAACTCGGCCGGGTCGTTGAGCGGCCCGACCTGGTCCCACGCGCCAGGTGACGCGAGCGCCCGCTGCCACCCGGCCAGGGTCCGCTCGGTGGTGGTCAGACGCTCCATCTGCACGACCCACCCGTCGTGCTCGGTGCTCGAACCGGAGAGCAGCGTGCCTGGCTGCAGTTCCACCGGCTTGGCGCGAATCGGTCCCAGCACCCCGTCCGGCAGGGGAATCTCCACCGACCAGGAGCGGCCACCGTCAGAAGAGGTACGCACCAGCCCCCACCACTCCCGCGGGCTGGGCCCCACCTTGTAGAACAGTAGCAACGGCCCATCCGTCGGCCGGAACAAGACCGGGTTCCACGCAGGATGGCGGGTACCGTCCAGTTGGACGCCGGTGGCCACCTCGACCGGAATCGACCAACGCGTACCGTCGAACCTGGACGACCAGATGCCGACATCGGGGTCGCCTTCGGCCGTGCCGCCGAACCAGGCGGCGACCAGCCCGTCAGCGGTCTCCTCGACCGTTGACGCGTGGGCTGAGGGAAACGGCGCGGCCTCGTAGATGAACTCAGACACCGCGACCTCGGACACGTCCGGCCGCGGCACCGGCTGAGCCGCCACCCACAGCGGCACGACCATCACCAGGGCGGGCGCGCACAGGCGGTGTCCGACCCGCACAGGTCAGACCCCGATGGACGTGGGGGCGGGAAGCCGCTCGTCCAACTGGGTCAACACGGCCTCAGTGAAGGCGGTCGTGCCCAGAGCACCGCCGATATCGGCGGTGCTGACGCGGGCGGCGATGCAGGCGAGGAGCGACATCCGTAGGGCGTGCCCCAGGTCATAGCGGTCGACGTGGTCGAGCAACATACCGAACGCCAACAACGCCGCCGAGGGATTGCATTTGTCCTGACCGGCAATGTCGGGCGCGGTCCCGCCGGCCGGATCGAACATGGCCACGTTCGTCGCGCCAGATTCGAGAAAACTGTATGACCCGCTGGCCCCGATGCCCAGGCTCCCGACCAGCCCGCACGCCATGTCGGACAGGAAGTCGCCATACTCGTTGAGACACACCACGATGCCGAAATCACTGGGCTTGAGAATGATCTTCGCCAGCAGCGCATCGAAGAGCACCACGCGGTGGTCCACATCGGGGTACCCGGACGCGACGCCGCGCACGACTTCCTCGAAAAATCCGTCCGTCACCCGTTGAATGGTGTATTTCGAGGATGAGGTGACGGTCAACTCTTTACTGCGAGCCAGCTCGAAGGCGAATCGCGCCGCCTCCCGGCACGGTCCGCGCTCGACGATACGGAGCGACACCGCGGCATCGCGCCCGACCCGGCGCCCCGGATCTTCGTAGGTCCCGCCAGTGGCCACACGCACCACGTGCAGGAACACGTCTTCGCTGAAATTCGACTGGATCCCGTCGA
This sequence comes from Vicinamibacteria bacterium, assembly GCA_963577695.1. Lineage (GTDB taxonomy): Bacteria > Acidobacteriota > Vicinamibacteria > Vicinamibacterales > UBA8438 > UBA8438. Next base: position 4,600 of record CAUZAY010000199.1, read on the forward strand.
TGGAAATGACAGGACGGTGGATGACCGTGAAGTCCAGCGCCCGGCGCAGCACCGCGTTGGGAGACTCCGTCTCCGTCACCGTCGGGTACTTCAGCCCCAGTCGGGTCGCCCGCAGCGCAGACTCGGTCGTCTCGTAGAGCTCGGGACCGCACCCTCGTCGGTTTTCGAGGGAGAGGTCCACCGGTTCGAACCGGATGTCAATCGGGAGCCGATCTGCCACGACGTGCACGCAGGCGCGCAGTTCCGGGCCGATACCGTCCCCCAGTAATTCTGTAATGGTCAGCGATGTCGTCATAGAGTGCGGAGCCGTCGCGAGCGCGACGTCAGCCGAAGGATACCAGAAGTGTCGCCGGTGGCCCGCTACTGAATCGGCAGGGCCCCGGCCGGCGCGCCGGACTGGGTGACAGGCCCGGCAACGCGGGCCTGATAGATCACGCCGGCCTGATTCGTGCCGAAAAACCGAAACCCGGTATTGGACGGCGCCGCGCCGGCAAAGTAGGTCGAGGCGACAGTCCCGGTGGCCGCACCGTTACAGGAGGCCGGGGCGCCAGTCGCCAGTGATCCGGGAACCACGGTCATCTGGTAGGTGCTCTTGAACGACGGGTCGGTATTGAGGTCCGTTCCGATGTAGGCGGTCTGGCCGCCGACTGGCGGGGTGCCCAACAACTCGAGGGTGGGGGCGAAGAACCCGCTGCCGCAGCTGGCCGCGAAGGCCGACTGCGCGCTGCCGATAGCCCGGAGCGAACCGATGGCGGAGGCCTCGTTCCCGGACATCCGCGCCCGCAGCAGTCCGGGCAACGCAATCGCCGAGATGATCCCGATAAGCCCCACAACCGCCATGAGCTCGATGAGCGTGAAGCCAGCCTCACACGGCGACGCGTGTTCGCAATCACGACTGTGGATCCTCCCGTGGGCGCCGAGACGCCCCCACACAGAGAAAAGCAAGGACTATGCCACGGGCCCACACGCGGACCACGCTCAGCCAGGGCCGCAAGAATGTCAGGACTGCTCTATCCGTCTTGACGATTCTGTGCTGCAAGCGACTAAATGGTGACTCGACAAAAAAAGGGCCCGAGCGCTCCATGGCGCCCGGACCCTCTTGTGAGATCGTGCTTCGTCTGGTACCGAGGTGGCTAGTGTCCGGCCTCGTCACCCGGCAGGCGGAGCGCGGCCAGCGAGCCTTGGATCGTCCCACCCTGTGCTACCTGCACCACGATGTACTGATGCCCCTCGTGCATGTAGGTCATCATGCCGTACTGCCCCGGCGCAGGCAGCTCGGCGCTGCCCACCAGCTCCCCGGTCAGCTTATTGCGCGCATCCAGCACGGCGGGGCCGTTCGACCCCTGCGTCGTCAACAGCAGACTGCCGGTCACCATCGAGATGGCGCGGGCACCGCCGCCGACGTTGGACAGATCAACCCCTTGCAGCGCGGGATGACGCTTCATGCGGTCGGACGCCTCACCAATCGGCACCCACCACAGGTGCTCACCCGTGTCCATATCGATCGCGGTCACGCGGTTGTACGGAGGCTTGTTCATGGGCAACCCTTGCGGGCCGGCCCATCCGACGCCACCGCCCTGCACCCAATCGGAAACCGTCGTCCCAGTCGTCCAGCAGTCGCCTTGCGACGAGGTGCAGCCGTGCGTCTCACCGTCGGTGTTGATACCGGGCTGCACCATGCGACCGGAGCATCCGGGGGCCGACGGCTGGTACAGGATGCCGGTGGTCGGATCGAAGGACGCCGGATTGGTGATGTTCAAGCCGCCGGAGCAGGCGATCCACCCCTGGACGCTTTCCGAATGGCCCTCCGGCAGAGGCGGCATGTACGGCCCGCCGACCCGGAAGTTGCTCATGATTTCGAGCGCCTCGGCCCTGAGTTCCGGGGTGAAGTCGATCACGTTTGCTTCCGACAGGCCGAGCTCTTCGAGCGGAGCCGGCTTGGTCGGGAACGGCTGGGTGGCCGAGAGTGCTTCGCCCGGCACCACCGACGCGGGGACGGCTCGCTCCTCGATCGGCCACACCGGCTCGCCCGTCACCCGATTGAACGCGAACGTCATGCCCTGTTTGGTCGTCTGGATGACCATCGGCACCTCGACCCCGTCGACCGTCGCGTCGTACAGAATCGGCACGTTCGGCAGGTCATAGTTCCAGATGGGATGGTGCACGGTCTGGAAGTGCCAGAGCCGGTTCCCGGTTTCGACATCGAGCGCGATGATACTCGTGCCGAACAGGTTGTTCCCGGGGCGGAACCCGCCGAAGTAGTCGATGGTCGGGGCGTTGGTCGGAATGTAGACGATGCCGCGTTCCATGTCCGCGGCCAGCGGGGCCCAGGACGAGACGTCGCCCGTCCACTGCCACGCGTCATTCTCCCAGGTATCAAACCCGAACTCGCTCTCTGACTGCGGAATGACGTTGAACTTCCACTTGTGCTGACCGGTTCGCACGTCATACCCGAGAATGTCACCTGGTACGTTTTCCAGCCGCGACTGGCTGTAGCCCTGTTCGTGCGAATTGCCGACCACGATGGTGTCGTTGACGACGATCGGGGGTGACGAACTGGTGATGTAGCCCGTCTTCGGGTCAAGCCCCGTGTTCGGGTCGTACTCGTGCCCCAGATCGGCCAGCAGGTCGATGACGCCGGTGTCCGGGAAGCCGTCGAGCGGCACCCGTGTGCCAAAGCCCTCGAGGTGCTCACCGGTCTTCCCGTCGATCGCATGCAGGAAGAACGCGGGCGTGATGACGTAAATCACCAGACGGTCATCGACGTAGCCGTGCGCGACGCCTTTCCCGTAGGCGGCGCGCATCGACTGCTCCCACCGGACCGTGTTCGGCTCTCGGTATGTCCACAACTGCTCACCGGTCCCGGCGTCCATCGCCACAATGGTCCGACGATACCCGGCGACGGTGTACAGGATTCCGTCGATGTAGCTGGGTGTGGACTTGAACGTGTAGTTTTCGTGGGGACTGAAGTTGTCTCCGCGAAAGACCCAGGCGGTTTCGAGGTCGCCGAAGTTGCTGGCGTCGATCTGGGTGAGCGGCGAGAAACGGGTGCCCCCCGCGTCACCGCTCTGGTAGCGCCATTCTCCATCCTCTGTCCCCGGTTCCTGCGCGTTCGCCCCGGTGGCGGCCAGCACGAAGGCCAGCGCCAAGGTCGTCCACAACCGGCGTTCGCGTCGCCGCCGACGTTGCGCGTCTGCTGTCATCTCTTCCTCCGAACGGCACGACAGATAGCCCAGGCCGCACCAGCCAACAATTCGACCGTCCGGCCCGCAGCCGCACGACCCTCTTGCGTAGTATGCGTCAGGAGATTATTACAGGGTGGGGGCAGTCAAGCAACGTCTGTCGACGGCACC
>CAUZAY010000200.1:0-7938 GCA_963577695.1 Vicinamibacteria bacterium
AGGTGCTGGTAGTACCAGGTGATTTCGCCGGTGTCGGCATCGAGCGCCAACGTCGAGTTGTGGTACAGGTGCTTGTTGTTCACCCCGCCCACCAGAAACTTCGGCGCCGGTGACGTCACCGACGTGCCGATGTAAATCAGGTTCAGCGCCGGGTCATAGCTGGGCACCATCCAGGCGCCCACGTGCCGCCGGTCTTCGTCCGGCACGCCGCCCCAGGTCTCGTCCCCCGGCTCCCCAGGGCGGGGAATCGTCCGCCTCCGCCACAGTTCTTCACCAGTCGCCGCGTCATGCGCGGTGATGACGCACGCGTTTGGTCCGGACCTGGGCATACAGCCACGTCCGGAGATGACCTTGCCGTTGGCGATGATGGGGCCAGAGGACTGGTGCGCCGGCAGCGTCTGGTAGTCGAGAATCTCGGTCTCCCAGACCAGCTCGCCCGATGTGGCGTCGAGCGCGAACACGAAATCGTCGGCGCTCGTGTTGATGATCAGGTTGTCGTAGATGGCGATGTTCCGGTTGATCGTGTTCAGCGTCGGGGTGACATATTCGTCGAGGTCGTCCGGGTGGTCGCGCCGGTACTCCCACCGGAGGTCGCCCGTGACCGCGTCAATAGCCTGAATCACGTCCCCCGGATTTGGCATGTACATCACGCCGTTGTAGACCAGCGGAGTGCCCTGGTTGCTGCCCAACGTGAGTCCGCGCGTCCAGACCATCCGCAGGTCGTCCACATTGGCTCGGTCAACCTGGTCGAGCGGACTGTAGCCCCAGCCGTTCAGTGTGCGCCGCCACGTGAGCCAATCCCCTGGCGCCGGGTTCTGGAGCATGGCGTCGGTCACCGGTGTGAAAGCAGTCGCCGACTGCGCCAGTGCCGCGGCAGGGACCATCGTCCAGATCGCCGCGGTTGCGGCCAGTAGCCCAAGTCGAATCGTTGCGCGTGGCTGAATCATGTCGACACTTCCTTGTCCAAACCCTAGCCACATGAAAAGACGATGGCCGGTCTCAAGCACGCTGGTATTAGAACACCCTTGACGTGACCTCCGGTACGAGTTCCTGGCGCCTCGCGTCGTCCGCTCGGAGCACGGATTGACGACTACATACTACCCGTGTAACGATGAGTGGCCGCGATGATTCAGTCGTTCGCCAACGAGCCGACCGCCGATCTCTTTCGCGAGCGCAATACAACGGCCGCCCGGCGGATTCCCAAGGACCTCTGGCGGATCGTGCAACGAAAGCTCAAGATGCTGGATGTGGCGGCGCGGATTGACGACCTGGAATCGCCGCCGGGTAATCGGCTGGAATCCCTCCGGGGCGACCTGAAGGGACGGCACAGCATTCGCGTGAACGAGCAATATCGCGTCACGTTTCGATGGGAGAACGGGCATGCCTTCGAAGTCGCGGTCGAAGACTATCACTAGGGATCCGAACTGGCTGGGGCCCGCGGTGGCGCCCGGCGAGATCTTGCTCGAGGAGTTTCTGAAGCCGCTGGAACTGGGACAGGTGGAAGCGGCTCGTCGGCTGGAGATCTCGCTGAACCGGATGAACGAGATCGTCTTGGGCAAGCGAGGTATTACGGCTGATACCGCCCTGCGTCTCGCTCGTCTCCTGAAGACCTCGCCACAGTTCTGGATGCGTCTCCAAGCCGACTGGGACCTGCATCGCGCCGTGACACGAGCCGCCAGGGCTTCGTGACGGCCTCGCCGCCCACGCTCCCGCGCGGATACTCACGTCACCGTTGGCTTTAGCTCCAGGCACCCGACTCGGCGTCTACGAAATTGCGGCTCAGATTGGCGCCGGTGGGATGGGCGAGGTCTACCAGGCCACCGACACACTCGGGTCGGTGGCATCCGGCTGAAACGCCTTCGCGAGACCAAAGTCCAGCACCTTCACGGTGCCGTTGGCCTTCACGTTGGCCGGTTTCAGGTCGCGGTGGATGACGCCCTGCTCATGCGCCGCTTCGAGGGCTTCGGCGATCTGCCGGGCAATCGGGAGGGCGTCGGTTACCGGGATTGGTCCCCGCGCGATACGGTCGGCCAGCGTCGGTCCCTCGATGAGCTCAAGGACGAGCGCCACGACTCCATCCGACTCCTCCAAGCCGTGGATGCCGCCGATGTTGGGATGGTTCAGCGAGGCGAGGACCTTTGCCTCGCGCTCGAAGCGCGCCACGCGGTCTGGGTCGTCGGTGAAGGTGTCGGGTCGGACCTTCAGCGCCACCTCGCGGTCGAGCCTGGTGTCGCGAGCGCGATACACCTCACCCATCCCGCCCGCTCCCAGCGAGCCAGTGACCTCGAACAAGCCGATCCGGGTTCCGGTCGTCAGTGACATCGCGGTTTCATGATGCGAGACAGACCACGCCGGGGGCGTTTCACGATAGGAGCGGGGACTAGTTCGAACTGGCGCGCCGGCGCCCGGACGGCCGCTGGCCCAGCGCTCGCTGCATCACCTCGTACTGCACGGCGGTAATGCGCCCGATCGACTGGATCCAGTAGGCGGCGTTGTGGGCGCCTCCCATCTGCATGTAGTCGAACGGCACGTCGCGTTCCAGCAGAACGCTCGCGAGTTCTCTCGCCCCAGAAATCAGTCGATCCTCCGTGCCGCAGTCGAGGTAGATGTGTGGCAGGACGTCGTTGTCGAGCTTCGCAATCAGCATGAACGGGTCATACGCGTCCGCGTCTTCGGGCGTGGGGAACTCCTGTCCGTCCGGTGAGCGCTCCGCTTGACTACTGAACCCGTCGATGCCGATGAGCGGGTTCGGTCGGCGGAGCCGTGCGGCCCGTTCGGCCTCCTGGGCCGCGGTCCGCTGCTGCGCCTGACGCGGTGGCGACTCGCCGCGCATCCGTCGGGCGATCTGACGGGCGTGCTCGAGCGCGCCGCTCGTGCTACCGATTGAAATGAACATCTCCGGATGCCGCAGTCCTAGCGTGATGGCGCCGTAGCCGCCCATGGACAGTCCGGTGATGGCCCGGCCTTCCCGTCGCGCGATGGTCCGGAAATTCCAGTCCACGTGGTTGACGACGTCGGTGATGATGTGGTCCTCCCAGTTGTTTTTCTGCCCGCCGTCCTCCGACGTCCAGTTGACATACCAGGAGTTGCCCGCGTCGGGCATGACCACGATCAGGTCGTCGTAGAGCCCCGCATAGAAGGGCGTCCCGTTCGACAGTCCCCAGGCGGTGTAGTTCTGGGTCAGGCCATGCAGTAGATACAGCACCGGATACCGCTCCGTCGACTCCTCGTAGCCGCGGGGCAGGACGATGTTGTATTTCATCGCCCGGTCGACGGCCGGGCTGAAGAACTCGACGGTGTCGAGCGCCAGGGGCTGGGCGGCGACCGTCGCGGCGGACGAGGCAACCAGGGTGGCGACCAGGGCGGCAGAGATCGCCGCGGCGCGCGCTGATGGCTGAAGTCGAAGCGTCATCTGTACTCTCCTTCTGAAAACGAACGGCTCAATGATACCTTCCCTCAGTGGTGCAGGCCTTTCCCACTGTGGCGCAGGCCTTTAGGCCTGCGATCGCACGGCTGAAGCCCTGCGCCACCCACCTGGCGCCACCCACCACCAACCTCTGTCAAGGGGGGCGGAGGTCACCGCTGCGGCTCAGGCAGCGCGAACACAAACAAGGTATTGCTCCCACTGGGGGTGTTCAGCTCTGGCGTCAGTTGCAGAAAGCTGGTGCCCTGGGTCAACCCGCCGGCGCCGATGGCCAGATACTGACGACCGTCAACGCTGTAAGTCATCGGTCGCCCACTGACGGGTCCGTTCAAGATGGTTTCCCACAGGACGGCACCGTTCTCCGCGTCGTGGGCTCGGAACCGGCGCACGACGTCTCCCGAGAAGACAAGGTTCCCGCCCGTTGTCAGCAGCGAGCCGTAGATGGGCGCGCGCTGCTCATAGGTCCACAGCGTTTCGCCGGTCCCGGCCGACACCGCCTGGACTCGGCCGACGTCCGCGGTCTCCGGGTCGACCCCGGGCAGATGACGCACCTCGACGCGTACGTCGTAGCCGTCGCTGGGACCGGCCTCTTCGACCGACATTGCGATGTCCATGCAGGCGTTGTTCATCGGCATATACATCGCGTTGGTGTCGGGGCTGTAGGCGCCGGATGGTTGGTTCTTGCCGCCCAACAGATGCGGGCAGGCGAACGACGGATTCTCGACTGACGTCGGCGCGGTGGCCTCGTCGATGATCGGCCGCCCTGTCTGAAGGTCGAGACCGGTCATGATGTTCTGGTAGACCGTCGGTCGCGCCCAGAGGAACTTGCCGGTGGCCGCGTCGAGCGTCCAGATGAGCCCGGTCTTGCCGGGCACCCCGGTGATGACCTTGCGTCTCTCGCCCTGTCGCACGTCCGGACTGATCCAGGGCACTTCGGCCGGGTTCGGGGACACCTCCGTCTCCACGATCATCCGCTCAAACACATGGTCGAGGTCCCAGTTGTCGCGCGGCAGGTGTTGGAAATACCAGGCCATCTCTCCGGTGTCCGGATCGAGCGCCAGGGTGGAGTTGGTGTAGAGCAGGTCGGCCTTGCCGGCGCCCCGGAGCGATTCGGGTAGCGGCGCCGGGGGGCCCGTACCCCAGTAGACGAGGTCGAGCAGCGGGTCGTAGCTGCCCACCATCCACGCCGACGCGTGGCGCCGCGCGGCGCGTGGCAGACCGCCCCAGCTGTCGCCTCCCACCTGGTCGGGGGTCGCCGCGGTGTTGACGCGCCAGATCTCGTCGCCGCTGACGACGTCGTGGGCGGTGATGAAACAGCCGCCCGGCCGCGGACTCGACGGATTGCATCGGGAGCCGTTGATCAGCTTCCCCTTCACAATGGATGGGCCGGCCGTTTGCGCCACGCGTTCGCGGTAGTCGGCCCGCTGGGTCTCCCAGACGACTTCGCCGGTCTTGGCGTCCAGCGCGACGAGAAAGGCGTCGTTGGTGGCCAAGAAGATCTTGTCGTCGTAGATCGAGACATTGCGATAGCGATACCGCGTGCCGGTCACGTTGGCGATGTTGTCGGGCAGGTTGCGTCGATACCGCCAGAGCAGGTCGCCAGTGGTGGCATCGACCGCCTCCACGATGTCTTCGACGTTCGCCAGGAACATCACGCCGTTGTAGACGATCGGTTCGACCTCCTGATACCCGTCGTTCATGGCGCGAGACCAGACGAGTTGGAGCCCCTCTACGTTGTCAGCCGTGATCTGGTCGAGCGCGCTGTAGCCCCAGAGCCCGTATCCGTTGCGGAAGCTGATCCAGTTCTCGGGGACCGGCTCCCGCAGCATCTCGTCCGTCACCGGTACGAAGTCTTGCAGCAGTTCCGGCACGGGGGGCGGCTGGGCCGACGCGCCGACTGCGAACCCGACGAGCCCGATGCTCGCGACGAACAGTCGTACGGCGGGGGGTCGGTTGGTCAACGTGCGTAGGTTTATCATGCGCTCACTCTGGCAGTGCGAAGACGTAGAGGGCGTTGCTCCGGTTGCCACCGACGGGGACCGCCAGGTACTGCCTGCCGTCGACCGCGTACGTGATCGGGAACCCCTGCACCGAGGCAGGCAGCCGGGTCCGGAACAGGACATCGCCGTTGGTGGCGTCGTGGAGGTAGAGATACCGGTTCGTGTCGGTGCCGACCACCAAGCCGCCTCCTGTCGTCAGCGCGGCGCCGCCAGGTCGGCTGGACATCGAGTGCCGCCAGCGGATCTCGCCGGTGTCGATGTCCATGGCAATCAGGTGCCCGGGATTGTCGGCGCTATCGGGGTGCACGCGGCTGCCGCGTTGCATCCACCCCCGATTGGCATAGTAGTCGTTGCCGACCTCCTGCGGCAGGTCTGTGAACGCGCCGGTTACGCAGGTCGGGTGGATCGGAATATAGAGGAGCTGTGTCTCCGGATGGTAGGCGGTCGCGCGCCAGTTCCTGACCCCCAGCAGGTTGGGACAGAACTCCAGTTCGACATCGACGCGCGGAATCATGTCAGGCCGGTACGTGACGCCTCCGGTGCTCGCGTCGACGTCGATCACGTTCTGATACCCGAGGTCGTGCGCGGCCACGAAGGCGCCGGTCACCCGGTCGAGCTCCCAGAGGATGCCCATCTTGCCCATCTTGAACAGCGAGCGTCGACCATGGTGGTCGATGAGGACACTTTCGAACACTTCGTCCAGGTCGTGGGTTTCACCCGGCACGAATTGGTAGAACCACTCCAACTCTCCGGTTTCTGGCCGCAGTGCGAGCACGCTGTTCGAATAGAGGGCGTCACCGTCATTTTTCCTTGACACCCGTGCCCACGGTTTTGGCTGTGAGGTCGACCAATACGTGAGGTTCGTGTCCGGGTCATAGCTGCCCGGAATCCACGAATCGGCCCCGGCGCGATACATGAGCGGCAGGTCGCCCCACGTGTCGCCCCCCGGCTCGCCTGGCCCCGCGACGGTCGACGTGCGCCAACGCTCTTGTCCGGTGTCGGGGTCGTGGCCCGAAATGAAGCAGACGTCGTTCTTGTAGTTCTGGCACCCGGTCATGCCGGCCACAATCGTGCCGCGCGCCACGATCGGGCCGCTCGTATACCGGTATCCCAGCGACCGGTCCGCCACGGTGTGATCCCAGGCCACATCGCCGGAGCCCGTGTTCAGCGCAACGATGTGAGCCTCCGACGTGTTGACGTACACGTTGTCGCCGTAGATGGCGATGGATCGTGTCCCGCGACGGGGGTTGCCGCTGACACTGTCGTCAGGACCGCGGTCGGCGGGGTCAGGCGTGTATTGCCACAACTGGTCACCGGTCGCCGCGTCGAGGGCCTGGACCACGTTGTCCGGATTCGGAATGAACAGCACGCCGTCGTGTACGAGCGGCGTCGGCTGGCTGAGTCCCCGGCCAAGCTGCCACGACCACACGAGTTGTAACTGGTGCGCGTTGTCCGTGTTGATCTGGTCCAGCGGGCTGTATCCCCACCCATCGAGCGTCCGGCGCCAGTTCAGCCAGTCCGCCGGGTCGGGGTCCCGCAGCATCGCGTCGGTCACCGGTGTGAGCGACCGGTCCTGCGCGATGACCGGCTCGCCGCCCACGAAACCGAAGCCGAACACGAGCGCCACCGCCGCCAGAGCGAATCGACCCAGGTTCGTCCTCATGTCCCCCTCCTCGCCCTCAATACGACTTGCTGAACCCGTTTCGTGTGTTCGTCACGGTGAAGCTGCCGTCCCGCCGCGCCTCTACTTTGATCCAATAAGCCGGGCCGTTGTGTACCGGCGGCGGCCCCGCGTTCGAGCCGCGTGCTGGCGGCGGCGTCGGGGCCAATGGCATGGTGTCAGGCTGGTTGTCAATCAGGTTGGCGATGAAGACGCCGGGCACGGTGTATGCCTGTCCGCTCAATACCGAGAAGTGCAATTGCCATAGGTCTTCAAGTCCAGGAGAGGTGTGCAGCGTCCTCATCGGTCCCGGCGTGCCCCCTTTGCGAGTGCCATTGTTCAGCAGCGCCACCCGCGGCGCGATGGCGTGGATGAGTGCGGCCGAGTTCGACGCTTCCAGCCCGTGGTGCGAGACGATGTGCAGATCCACTGTGCCGATCGGGTTGGCCGGGCACATCAGTTCGAATTCCTTGTTGACCGTCAGGTCGCCGAGATGCAGCGCGCGAAATTGCCCGAACGCCAGGTGGACCCCGACCGACTGCGCGTTCTCGCCGCGGTCCTCCGCTTGTCGCTCGAAGGTGGCGCAATACGGGTTCGGTGTTCCCCCGCCTGACACCGGCGACCGGATCGCCTCGCCGCCGGACGTCATGACCGTGACCTCCACTCCCGCTAGTGGCACTGTGTCGCCCGGCTGCGCGACGGTGCGTCCCGCCTGCGAGAGCCCGGGATAGATGTTGTCGAGGAACTCGGCGGTGCGGGCACTGTCTTCGACCGTCGGGCCATGGTCGATGAAGTGGCGAATCGGAATCCGTGTGGCCAACTCCGGCATGCCGCCGTAGTGGTCGCCGTGCCAG
>CAUZAY010000201.1:0-7871 GCA_963577695.1 Vicinamibacteria bacterium
GCAGGTCAGCAGTTCGAGTCTGCTCGCCGGCTCCAATTTAGCCCTTATAAAACGGGCGTGTTCTGATCCGGTGCTGCTGGTGGCGTTGTCTGATCCGACGGTTTGTGCGAACTATGTGCGAACTTTTCAGGCGTAGCTACTTCCAACCTCCTCAGAGCGTCTGCTAATCGATACGATGACGACTGCAAATAGCGGGAAGTGGTGGTGATATTGGCGTGACCGAGGAAGTCCCGCACGTCATGAAGTCGCGACCCCGACTCCAAAAGCCGACAGCCGAACTCGTGTCGCAGATCATTGAGATGTAGATCGGTGATTCCCGCTCGGCGGCACGTCGCCTTCCACGCAGTCTTGACGGACTTGACTGGCTCCCCCACCTCATTGCCAAACACATAGGCCGACGAGGGCCATGGGTTCCCCTTCGGGTCTGTCTCACGCATCTCCAAGACGCTCCGCAGTCGCTGGCCGATTGGTAAGAGACGCTGTTGATAGGTCTTCGTGCGCTCGACCGGCAAGTCCATCCAAAGACAACGTCCGGTATCGTCGCGTCGTATTTGTGACCACTGCAACGACAACAACTCCCCGGGTCGGCACCCCATCGCGAACATCGCCACGATGAACGCCTGCATACGCGGATTGGCGTTCTGGAGAAGCCGGTGCCGGGGGCGGTGACGGCCACGCTAGCGCAGGAGGGAGCCGGCGGTCTCCGAGGGCTCGTCTCGGCGGTCGCCGTGATGTCTGGTCTCATGTGGCTCGTCGAACCCGGTCGGCGGCACCTCCACCGGCTGATCTGACGGCTGAGTCCCCACGTGTGCAGTGGAGCGACAATCCATCACTGATCGAAGCTGAAGGGAAGCCAGTCGGCCTGGCAGGCTGGGGCCTAGCCGTCCGGGGCGACGCCCGTCGGCACACTGGGCACTCCGCGACGCCGTGTGGTCTTTGCCCGCCCACCTTGCTTTCCGAACGTTTCGGGGCCATAAAGGGGATCTACGAACCCGACACGATCCGCCCGTTTTCTCCGCCGAGGTGCCACGATGACGATCTCACGACGAAAGGCGCTCACCCTCTCCGGGGCCACGCTGGCCGGGTACTCGCTGGGGGTGCTGAAGCCAGGACGGTTGCATGCGGCGCAGCCGGCTCAGGACGCATGGCCCGATACGCTCGTCGAACGGCCGCTGCGCGAGGGGTTCCCCGCCCCGCTTCCACTCAACGCCGACGGGTCGGCACCCGAGCACCCAGAAAGCGCCGCCGGCCCGATCACCGATCCACTGATGTGGCGTACGCAGGGGCGTCAGACGCCGGACATCGAGTTCGACTACCGGCAAATGCAGGTCAAGGTCGACACGCGCGGCATGGGGCGGCTGGCCGGCACGTTGCGCTTCTCGGATCTCGAACCGCTGCCGACGGTGTCTCAGACGTTCCTGTTGCAGTGCGGCGCGCCGAACCCACGCGGCATCGTGAAGTGGACTGGGGTCCGCTTCAGCGACGTCGCAGACATGCTCGGCCTGATTCCGGAGGTGCACTACTGCCGCTTTGTAGCGTCTGACGGCTTCTACGCCGACGAACCGATCTCGACGCTACGGCACCGACAGGTGATGCTGGCCTGGATGATGAACGACGAGCCGATCCCGCCACAGCATGGAGCCCCGTTGCGGCTGATTATCCCGTTCCGCTACGGCAACCGCAGCGTCAAGGCGGTCACGGAGATGGCGTTCTACACGCCCGGCCCACGGATGCCGCCGCTGCCGGCCTGACGGTCCTGCGTGGAGGGCGCGCATCCGGGATCACCCGACCGCCGAGGAAGCTGTGACTAGCGACGCGGGTCTGTCGCGCCGAGCGCTCGGAGCACCGCCACCGTGCTCGATGGTGCCTCGTCACCGGGCGATCGGGCCCGCGCCACGCTCAGCGGTGTTTCGCCCTCCACGTTGCGCACGTCCAGCGAGGCGCCGTGCTCGGCTAACCGCGTGATGACGTCGTCGAGCCCCCGGGACGCCGCGATGTGCAGCGCCGTATCGCCATCCTCGTTGGTGGCGTCGCCATCAGCGCCGACCTCGAGCGCCACCGTGACGGCCTCGAGGGTGAGTCGGCCTTCTGCGTCCTGGTCGGCGGGCGACACGCCGAAGCGCCCTCGTGTCGTACCGCCCTGGAGCGCCACCATCACGGCCGTCACACCATCCTTCGAGACGAGCGGATCGGCGCCGTGTTCGGCCAGCACGCGCATGATGTCCGGCTCACGAAACCGGGCCGCCAACCAGAACGGCGTCGCGCCGATCAGGGTGTGCCCGAGCCGCCAGTCTGCGCTCACCCGTCGTGCCGGCGTTCCACGTCGCAGCGGTGGGTCCGGATCGGCGCCGTACTCCATCAACGTCGTGACGAGTTCACGATCGCCTCGCAGCACCGCCGCGTGCAGAGCGGTGTAGCCGGCCTCGGCCACGTGCGGGTCCGCCCCGTGCTCGAGCAGGAACGCGGCCAGCCGGCCCTGTCCGCTGTGGGCGGCCACCACCAGGGCGCTGGTCCCCATTGGCGCGACGTCGTTGACGTCGGCTCCGGCGGCGACGAGCATGCGCGCGGACGCCAATGCTCCATGGCGGGCCGAGAAGAGGAGCGGCGTGTACCCACCCTGCGCAATTTCGTAGACGCCGCTCGGATCGGCGTTGCCGGCGGAGTTGATCACCTGCGGGTAGCTGTGCGACCGGGCGTGCACGTCGGCGCCGCGCTCGATCAACGCCTGGACAACCGGCGCATGCCCCTGCGCCACGGCCCACATCAACGCGGTTTGTCCATGTGACGCTTCGGTCGTGTCCATGTCCGCACCCTGGCGAAGCAGCGCCCGTACGGCGGCCACGCTGCCGGTACGCGACGCGGTCATCAGCGCCGTTTCGCCTGACGGCAACGCGGAGTCGGGGTCGGCACCGGCGGTCAAGAGCATGTCAACCATCGACGCGCTTCCGTTGTTGCTCGCCAACCAGAGGGGGGTCACGCCCAGGTCGTTCGTGGCGTCGAGGCTCGCACCGGCCGCCAGGAGCCGACGGGTCTCAGGCACGGCATCCCAATACACCGCCCAGTGAAGCGCCGTCGCGCCGTCTCCCTGTGGGGCGCCCACGTCGGCGCCCTCGTCCAGTCTCGTCTGGACGGCCGCCCAGTCCTGCCGCTTGGCCGCGTCGGCGACCGCACTCGACGACCCGTACTGGGCGGCCGGTCGCGCGCCGGTCGCCAGGACGATCCCCAAGACGACCACGCCCCACCCAAGACGGTCTCTCGCGAGCATAGGACCGCATCGTAGTGGAGGACACGGCCCGAGACAAATGCGCAAGGCCAGCGCTGAAGCATCCCGCCCTCGCGTCGCGTTGACAACGGGTGTGCCATCGGGGACGATCGGGCGGATCGAAGAGTGTTCCACGATGACCCGAGGCCTCTGCGTCCTGCTGATGACGTGCGCCGGCATCGTCGGCCTCGGCTCCCCCGAGCCGGCCGCTCGGGCACTGGCTCAGGGGCTCGTACAACCGCCGACACCATCGCCTCCCGTCGGTGCTCGCGTGACGACGCACCGCGGCGTGCTCGATCGCTATTGCGTCACCTGCCACAACGAACGGCTCCGCACGGCTGGGCTTGCACTCGATACGATGGACGTGGCGCGCGTCGACGGTGGCGCCGAGTTGTGGGAACAGGTGGTTCGCAAGCTCCGGGCCGGGGCCATGCCGCCCCCGGGGCGCCCCCGACCGGACACGGACACCGCCGCTGGGCTCATCTCGTATCTCGAAACCCAACTCGACCGGGCCGCCGCGGCAAGACCGGTGGCCGGCCGGACGGAGGCGTTTCACCGTCTCAACCGAGCCGAATACCAGAACGCCGTTCGCGACCTGCTCGCGGTTGACGTCGATGTCTCGGGGCTGCTGCCGGCCGACGATGCGGACGCGCACGGCTTCGACAACATGGCGGACGTGCTGACGGTGTCTCCGGCCCTGCTCGACCGGTACCTGTCGGCGGCGCGCAAGATCAGTCGGCTCGCGGTCGGGCTAGCGCCCACGGCCTCGACGGTCGAGACCTATCGCATTCCGCTCCTGCTGTATCAGGACGACCGCCTCAGCGAGGATCTGCCATTCGGGTCGCGAGGCGGCATCGCGATCCGGCATCGGTTTCCTGTCGACGGCGACTACTCCATCAAGCTCCGTCTCCAGCGCACCTACACCGACTACATCCGGGGCCTCGGCACACCCCAACACCTGGACGTGCGGGTGGACGGCCGACTCGTGCGACGGTTCACGGTGGGGGGCGGCGCGCCGCCGGACGCCAAGGCGGTCCCGGCGAGCTTTGCGGGTAACACCCCACTGTTCGGCGATCCGGCGTGGGAAGTCTACGTCCTCGAGGCGGACAACGACCTCGAGGTGACGTTCCCGGCTCGGGCCGGGCACCGCGTGGTCGGCGTGTCATTCGAACGCAAGCTCTGGCAACCCGAGGGGGTGCTCCAACCGCGACAGACCGGTTTTCCGCTCGCCATCAACGAACGATGGGACGGCAACGCCGCGGTGTCCAGCGTGGAAATCGGCGGGCCGCATACGGTCGATGGTCCGGGTGACACCGCCAGTCGTCGCACGATCTTCGACTGCCATCCGAGCCGCGGCGCCGACGAGGCGAGCTGCGCGCGAGACACGCTCGCCCGGCTGGCGCGCCGGGCCTATCGGCGCCCGGTGACGGACCACGATGTCGAGGTACTGCTGCGGTTCTACAAGGACCGCCGGCGCACCGAGGGATTCGAGGCGGGCATCCAGCTCGCGCTGCAGCGGATGCTGGTAGACCCCGAATTTATTTTTCGGGTCGAGCGCGATCCGGTGGACATCGCGCCGGGCCCCGCGTATCCGGTGAGCGACCTCGCGCTGGCGTCCCGGTTGTCGTTCTTTCTGTGGAGCAGCATTCCCGACGACGAATTGCTCGATCTCGCGGTCCGCGGCGAGCTCGCCGATGCCGACGTGCAGGAGCGGCAAGTGCGCCGGATGTTGGCTGACCCGCGGGCGTCGGCGCTGGTCGACAACTTTGTCGGCCAGTGGCTCCTGACCCGCAACGTCGCCACCGTGACCCCCGACCCGATCGCGTTTCCGACCTTCGACGAGAACCTTCGGGCCGCGTTTCGCCGAGAGTCGGAGCTCTTCGTTGCCAGCATCATCGGTGACGATCTCAGCGTCGTCGACCTGCTCGACGCCGACTACACGTATGTCAATGAACGACTGGCCCGGCATTACGGGATCACGGGCGTCTACGGCAACCGGTTTCGACGGGTGACGCTGACGGACGGACGGCGCGGCGGGGTACTGGGCCACGGCAGCCTGCTGACGGTCACCTCCTATCCCAACCGCACCTCACCGGTGTTGCGAGGCAAGTGGGTGCTCGAGAACCTGCTCGGCACACCTCCGCCGGCCCCACCGCCCGACGTCCCACCGTTGCCGGAGCGGGGGCGTGGGGGCGAGCCAGTCTCCGGGCGTGCGTTATTGGAGCAGCACCGGGAGAACCCGGTCTGCGCCGGGTGTCACGCGCCAATGGACCCGCTCGGCTTCGCCCTCGAGAACTTCGATGCCATCGGAGGGTGGCGGACGAGCGACGCCCGCGCGCCCATCGACGCCTCCGGCGCGTTGCCGACCGGCGCCCGATTCGAGGGGCCGTCCGGGCTGCGCAGGCTGCTGGTGGCCGACCCAGAGCCGTTGGTCAGGACCGTGACCGAAAAGCTGCTGGCGTATGCGCTCGGACGCGGGCTGGAGTACTACGACTATCCCACGGTGCGGGGCATCACTCGGAACGCGGCGGCCACCGACTATCGATGGTCGTCGATTGTCCTTGGAATCATCGAGAGTCCGCCGTTTCAGATGCGGAGCACAGGACCATGATCATCACCAAGAAGGCCCTCCCCCGACGAACAGTCCTGCGCGGCATCGGCGCGACCCTGGCCCTGCCGCTGCTCGACAGCATGGTGCCCGCGCTCTCGGCCATCCGCCAGACGCCGGCGCGCGGCATGCGGCGGTTCGGCGTGCTCTACGTCCCGAACGGGATGGCCATGCAGCATTGGACCCCGACCGGTGACGGGACCGCCTTCGACCTGTCGCCGATTCTCCAGCCGATGGCCCCGTTCCGAGATCGCACGCTGGTGCTGACCGGTCTGAATCCGGGACCCGGCGGCGGCGCGCACGCCGGCGCGTCCACCAAGTTCCTCACCGGTGTGGCCGGTCGGATGACGGATGGCGCCGAAATCGAGTCCGGTCCCTCCATCGACCAGCTCCTGGCCAAGGAACTGGGTCGCTACACGCAGCTCTCCTCGCTCGAACTTGCGCTCGATAGCCGCGACTTCGCCGGCACCTGCGATGCCGGCTTCAGTTGCGCCTACACCAACACCATTTCCTGGCGGACGGACACCACGCCGTTGCCGATGGAAAACGACCCGCGGGTGGTGTTCGAGCGTCTGTTTGGCGACAGCCACAGCACCGACCCCGCCGTGCGCCGGGCCCGTCTCGCTGAAGACCGCAGCATCCTCGACTCGGTGACCGAGAAGGTGGCGGAACTCGCGCGGGGGATCGGCCCAGACGACCGCCGCAAGGTCGACCAATATCTCGACGCCGTACGCGATGTCGAGCGACGCATCCAGCGGGCCGAAGAGCAAAGCACGCGAGACCTGCCGCTGCTGCAACAACCGGCCGGGGTGCCGTCCACCTTCGAGGCGCACATGCGCCTGATGTTCGACCTCCAGCTCCTCGCCTATCAGACCGATCTAACGCGCGTCGTCAGCTTCATGGTGGGACGAGAGATCAGCGGGCGGACCTACAACGAGATCGGGATCCCGGACGCCCACCACCCGCTGTCGCACCACCTCGACGATCCGACGAAGATCTGGACGATGTCAAAGATCAACACGTTCCATGTGTCGCTGTTTGCGGACTTCGTCGACAAGATGCGATCGACCGAGGACGGTGATGGGTCGCTGCTCGACCACTCGCTGCTGCTGTACGGGGCGGGGATGTCGAACTCCAACGCGCATGCGCCGATCAATCTCCCGGTCATGCTGGTCGGCGGAGCCGCGGGCGGACTCGACGGCGGTCGCCACCTCACGTATCCCGAGGAGACGCCCATGGCCAACCTGCTGATGGCCATCATGGACAAGCTCGGCGTCCCGCTGGAACAGATCGGCAACAGCAACGGCACCCTCGACGTGCTGTCCGTGTAGTCGGGCTCGCGAGCGTTACGCTCGGGGCGACCCCGCCGCCGCCAGGGTGCAGTCGAGATGGCCCCGTCGCCCCCTGCGGTGTCGCTGCCGACGGGGACGATCACCACACCGACGGCCGGTCCGGTTCAGAACAATAGGGCTCGGCGATCCAGGCCAGCCCCGGATCGCCGATGGGACTCCCGGGCGGCGCGCTTGGGGCCGACCAGCGGCCGTCTACCTCCCCGGGGGTGTCAAAGAAGCGCTGGATGTCGCGGCCAAGCGCCGCCATATGCGCGCGCCCGCTGGAGCCACCGATGTCGGCGTCGCGGGTCTCGTCGATCCGCCGCGCGAGATCCGCGAGCCAATACTGGGACACGGCCCGCACCTGCCCCGTCGGCGAGACCGACCCCAGACGCATGAGCCGCGCCACGACCACCCGTTGGACCACGCGGTACACCTCCGCCTCGTAGGTGTCCGCTGGCACCGATCCGAACGTGACCTCGAGCAGACGCTCCACCACATCGAAGAGCCCGGGCAGCGCCTCGTCACGGGTCTGCTGCTCGATCAGACGGGCCGCCCGGGTCGGTTCGAGCAGACTGGCGGCGACCAAATCAGCCGCCACCGCGGCGGGGCTGACGCGATCGAACATCGGTCCCGTATTCCGGGGAAACAGCTCGCGGTGCCGGGCGAA
>CAUZAY010000202.1:0-7859 GCA_963577695.1 Vicinamibacteria bacterium
AGGAACGTTGTCACCCCGTGAAATAGGCCATCACCCGCCGGTCCGACGATTCGAATGCCATCGCCCGGCGTCTTCTCCTGTCGGCAGCGTCCATCTTACCGGCGGGTGGCGGTTGTGGTATGACTGTGCGATGGCTCGACACGTCACGTTGTTCACAGGGCAGTGGGCCGATCTACCGCTGGCGGAACTGGCCCCGAAAGCGAAGGACTTCGGGTTCGATGGTCTGGAGCTCGCATGCTGGGGGGACCATCTCGATGTGGACCGCGCGGCCACGGACCAGGCGTACTGCGACGGGCAGCGTGCGCTCCTCGCTGCGCATGGGCTAGGGTGCTGGGCCATTTCGCATCACCTGGCGGGGCAGCTGGTCTGTGACCTCAATGATGATCGGTCAGACGCGTTCGCGCCCGAGACGGTGCATGGCGACTCGGAGGCGAAACGGCGGTGGGCCATCGACACGATGAAGCAGACCGCGCGAGCGGCTCGCAATCTCGGGGTCGACGTCGTGTGTGGATTCACGGGGTCACCGATCTGGCATCTGATCTACTCGTTTCCACCGGTGTCGGCCGAGATGATCGACACGGGCTATCAGCGGTTCGCAGAGCTCTGGCACCCCATCCTTGATGTGTTCGACGAGTGCGGCGTTCGGTTCGCGCTCGAAGTGCACCCCACCGAAATCGCCTTTGACATCGTGAGCGCGGATCGGGCGCTCGAGGCGAT
This sequence comes from Vicinamibacteria bacterium, assembly GCA_963577695.1. GTDB lineage: Bacteria > Acidobacteriota > Vicinamibacteria > Vicinamibacterales > UBA8438 > UBA8438. The sequence goes on from CAUZAY010000202.1 coordinate 718, forward strand.
CGGTCGCCGGGAGGCGTTCGGGTTCAACTTTGACCCGAGCCATCTGCAATGGCAGGGGATGGAACCGGCGCGTTTTGTCACGGAATTTTCGGACCGCATCTACCACGTCCACATGAAAGACGCGGCGGTCACCCTGGACGGACGTACCGGAATCCTGGGGTCGCATCTGGCGTTCGGGGCCGCTGAGCGTGGGTGGGACTTTCGGTCGGTGGGTCGTGGCGACGTCGACTTCGAGGCGATCATTCGGGCGCTCAACCAGAGTGGCTATCGGGGACCGTTGTCCGTCGAGTGGGAGGACTCTGGGATGGACCGGGAGCACGGTGCCCGGGAGTCGTGCGAATACGTCAAGGATATCGACTTCGAGCCGTCGCACGTCGCGTTCGACGCCGCCTTTGAAAATGATGGTGACGAGTGACGAGCCAGCTATGACCGATTCCGTTTCACGTGTGCTACGAATGGGAATGGTCGGTGGCGGCCCTGGCGCCTTCATCGGCGACGTGCATCGGCGGGCGGCCTGTCTTGACGGTGATGTCCGGCTCGTGGCCGGCGCGTTTTCGACCAGTCCCACCCGGTCGCGGCGGAAGGGGAGCGAACTGGGGATCAGCCGCAGCCGCAGCTATGGGTCGTACACCGAGATGGTCGAGCGAGAGCTCGGGCTGCCGGCGAGCGAGCGTATCCATTTCGTCTCTATCGTGACCCCGAACCATGTGCACTTCCCAGTGGCGACGGCGTTTCTGGAAGCTGGGTTCCACGTGGTGTGCGACAAACCGATGACGCTCACCGTCTCCGAAGCTCGATCGCTGAAGCAGACCGTGCGGAAGACCCGACGAGTGTTCGCCCTCACGCACAACTACACCGGCTATCCCATGGTGAAGCTGGCGCGCGACATCGTGAGTCAAGGAGATCTGGGTGCGCTCCGCAAGGTCGTCGTCGAGTATCCGCAGGGCTGGCTGGCGACCCGGCTCGAGGAGACCGGGATGAAGCAGGCCGCCTGGCGGACCGACCCCGCTCGCAGCGGGGGGGGCGGGTGCATGGGTGATATCGGCACCCACGCCGAAAACCTGGCTGAGTACATTACAGGCCTCCGGGTTGTCGATGTGTGCGCCGACTTGACGACCTTTGTGCCGGGGCGTCGACTGGACGACGACGGCAACGTCCTGTTGCGGTTGCAGAAGGGGGTCCGTGGGGTCCTGCATGCGAGCCAGGTGTCGGTGGGTGAAGACAACGCGCTGTCGATCCGGGTGTATGGCGAGCGCCAGGGGATCGAGTGGCACCAGGAAGAGCCTAATATGCTCCGGGTGAAACCGGATGGCGCTCCGGTTCAAGTGTGGAGCCGCGGGCACGACTACGTCGCGAAGAAGAGCCCCGCGGCCGCACGAGCCAGCCGGTTGCCCGCAGGTCACCCCGAGGCGTTCCACGAGGCGTTCGCGAACGTGTATCGAAACGCCACCGACACCATGCGCGCGCGCCTGACGCGCACGCGTCCGGATCCCCTCACCCTGGACTACCCGACCGTGGATGACGGACTGCGGGGCATGCTGTTCATCGAGGCGCTCCTGAAGAGCGCCCGCTCGACCCGCAAGTGGACCCGCGTCCCGGCGCGGTAGCCCGCCTTCGCCTAGGCTACGGCGGGCAGGCCCGACTAGACGTGATGCGGTAAATCACGGGAGGCGCAGGGCCACCAACTCGGGGACCGCGCCGCCTATCGTGAGGGCGATGTATTGCGCCCCGTCGTGCATGTAGGTCATCGGGGTGCCGACGGCGCTGGCGGGAAGGTCGACCGAGGCGACGATCTGTCCGCTGGCCTTGTCTCTCGCGATCAGACGTGGGCCGTCGTCGGTCCCGCCAGCCGACAACGCGCTGATGAGCAGCGTCTTGGTCAGCACGAGACCGGTGCGACCGTCTCCACCGAGAGGCGGGAGATCGAGGTCGCGTAGCATCGGATGGTTGCGGATGCGGTTGCCGTCGCCATTGGGCTGCATCCACGCGTGGTCGCCCTCGTTGAGGTTGATGGCCGTCGTGCGCGTGTACGGCGGTTTGAGCAGCGGCAGCTCCTGCGGCATCCGGGGCTGGACGCCGGCCGCCAACCCCCGCATGGTGTACCGGAGATTCCCTCCTTCAGCCGGGTCTGGCGTGTAGTACTTGATCACCGAGAATCGGTTCACGGACGGTACATACAGCAGGCCCGTCTCCGGGTCTGCGGCGGCCCCCGCCCAGCCGGCGCCGCCGCCCACGTGCGGGCGCTGGATGGTGCCCTGGAGTCCGTCGTCGTAGCTCAACATCGGCGGGGTGAACAAGGGGCCGAGTCGAAAATTCTCGACCGCCTCGACCGCCATCGCCCGAATCTCAGGGGTGAAGTCGACCAGATCGTCCGCCGTCACGCCCTGGTACTCGAACGGCGGCGGCTTGGTCGGGAACGGCTGCGTCGGCGACAAGGCCTCGCCCTCCATGTCGGTGTCGGTCGCCACCGGGCGCTCCTCGATTGGCCAGACCGGGTCGCCGGTCGCCCGGTCGAACACATAGGTGAAGCCCTGCTTGCTGACCTGCGCCACCGCCTTGGTCGCGCGGCCGTTGGTGTTGATGTCAATCAGGGTCGGCGCGGCGGGGAAGTCGTAGTCCCACACCCCGTGGTGCACCGCCTGGAAGTGCCACATGCGCTGCCCGGTCTCGATGTCGAGCGCCACCAGGCTTTCCGCAAACAGGTTGTCGCCTGGCCGGTGCCCGCCGTAGTAGTCCCCGGTCGGCGTCCCGATCGGAAGGTAGATGTACCCGAGTTCGTCGTCCACACTCAGCATCGACCAGACGTTGGTGTTGCCCGAGTAACGCCACGACTCATTCAGCCAGGTCTCGGCTCCGAAATCGTCAGCCTGTGGGACCGTGCGAAACATCCACTTCGTGTCGCCCGTGCGGGCGTCTACGCCCTTGAGCCACCCTGGGGGAGCCTCTTTGCGGGTCGTACCGTCAGAGATGACATTGGGCGTGACCACAACGTCGTGCGCGACGATGGGCGGCGACGCCACGCCGAACAGATTGCGCCGGTTGGTTCCGACCCCACGTACGGCCCGCGGGAGCCCCTCCATCAGGTCAACACGGCCGTTGTCGCCGAAGTCGAGTACGGGGTCTCCGGTGTCGGCATCGAGCGCGATCAGATATCCCTCGTTGGTCCCGAAAAAGATGCGCTCGTCGGTGATGCCAGGTCGGTCATCGGACCAGTAGGCTACGCCGCGCGAGTTGTAGAAATGAGTCGGACTTCCGCCGAGATAGGCCTCGGGGTTATGAACCCAGAGGGCCTCGCCGCTGCCGGCATCGACGGCGGCGACCTGATGCAGCGCGGTGGAAATATACAGGACGCCGTCGACCATCAGCGGGGTCGCCTGGAACATCCGGAACTGGATGCGCGGCACCGTCTCTCGAATGGTGTCGAGGTCAAGCGATCCGTCAGCCGATTGCCAGCGCCACGCTACACGCAAGTCGGCAAAGTTCGTGGCGTCTATTTGGTCGAGAGGGGAGTATTTCGTGCTGCCGAGGTCGCCCCCATAACTGCGCCACTCGCCGTTCGTGGCGCCGTACTGCGCGGCCGCGGTGACAGGCGCGGCGAGTATCACGCCACCACAGAGGATTCCGACGACGACTCGAGTCACCACGCTACGCATGAAGGTCTCCTCGCGCTAGTCTGGAAGCGCGAACACGAACAGTCCGTTCCCGCCGACCGGGCGTTTCACTTCCGGAGTGAGCTGCTGAGGCAGCATGCCGCCCCAACTGGCCCCGCCCGCGCCGGTGGGCACCGCCAGATACTGTTTGCCGTCCACCGCGAAGGTGATCGGGAACCCCTGAATCGAGGTGGGGAGCTTGGTGGACCACAGCGTGTCGCCGGTGTTGACATCGAAGGCGAAGATGTCCCGGTCCCAGCCACCGGCGAAGGCGAGCCCACCGGCCGTGGTCAGGGCGGCGCTCGTGATCGGCGTGCGGAACCGGCGGCGCCATTTCACTTCACCGGTGCGCATGCTCATCGCCAGGAATTCACCCAGCTGTTCGTCGCTGTCTGGATGATGATGGTTGGTGCGCCGGACTGGGCCCGTGCCTCCACCGCCGGCGACTCGGTCGACCGGTCCGAACACGGCTGTTTCGCAGTTCAAATTGATCGGTATGAAGAAGGTCTCCAGCTCTGGGTAGTACGACATAGCCCGCCAGCTCTTGAAACCGGAGGTACTGGGGCACCAGTGCACCTCTTCGCCGATCACGGGGATGGTGCCCTCGAGATACGTCACTTGGCCGGTGGTCGGGTTGATATCGGCCACGGTCTGGTAACCCAGGTCATGGGCGTTGCGGAAGCGACCGGTCTGGAGCGCCATCTCCCACAGGACCCCGATCTTGCCCATGGTGAATACCGAGCGCCGGTCGTCATAGTCAACGAGCACACGCTCGAACACTTCGTCCATGTCGAGCGTCTCGCCGGGCAGGTGCTGGTAGTACCACTTCATTTCGCCGGTATCCGGATCCAGCGCCAAGGTCGAATTGGTATAGAGCGCGTCGCCATCGGTACCACGTACGGCGCGCGCCCACGGTTTGGCCTGCGAGGTGCCATGAAAGAGCGTGCGCGTCACCGGGTCGTAGCTACCGGGAATCCAGGAGTCGCTCCCGGCTCTGAACATCGGCGGCAGGTCGCCCCAGGAGTCGCCACCGCGTGTGCCAGGCAAGGCGACCGTCGACGTGCGCCACAGCTCCTCGCCAGTGCGCGCGTCGAGTCCGACGATGTAGCAACTTTCTTCACGGTAGCGCCCGCAGCCGGTGAGGCCGGAGACGACCTTCCCATCCGCCACGATTGACCCGCTCGAGAACTGGTAGCCGACGCCCTGGTCGATGTCGGCATCCCAGATCTCTTCACCCGTCGCGGCGTCAACCGCGACGACGTGCGCGTCGGCCGTGTTGAGAAAAATCTTGTTCTCGTACATCGAAATGTTCCGGGTCATGCGGCCCGGCGGCGGTCCGCCGAAGCTGTTGCCCGGGGCCTCGGCTCCACGTTCGTACTCCCAAATCAAGTCGCCGGTGGCGGCGTTGATGGCGTGGATGATCTCACCGGGATTCGCGATATACAGCACCCCGTCGTGCACCAATGGCGTCGTCTGCTGTGGACCGGTTCGCAAGGCCCAGCTCCAGACCAAACGCAGGTTGCCGACGTTGTCGGCGGTGATCTGATTGAGCGGGCTGTGGGCCTGGGCATCCAGGGTGCGGCGCCAGTTGAGCCAATCGTTCGGGTCTGGATTCTGGAGCATGGCGTCGGTGACCGGCACATAGTTCTGAACCTGCGCCATGGCCGCCGAGGCGGTGAACGCGGACACCAGCGCGAGCGCGACAACCCTTGTCCATCGAAGTATCATGTAAAAACTCCCGTGGGGTGATCTGTGTTCCATGCAGCGTCGTGCCCGGAAGGGCCCGGCGGCATGGACTGAAACTCCGCGAATGCACAGATTATATCGTCGTGACACTCATCTGGCCGTTTGTGTGCCAAACCGCGTAAGCGGGTCAGTTGATTGGTCGTATCCTCAGTACTGCCGGTCACAACTACGGCAACGGATCGGCCGCCGATGCATCCCGCCTCGCGGCGTTGCTCGTCGGTCGAATGTTCCCGGCATGCTTCCTTCTCGCGCCTGGCGATCCGGGCGCCTCAGCGCCCGAGTAAGTTGCCGTAGTTGTGACCGGCAGTGCTGGAACATGGACGGACATTGGTCGTTCGGCCCACCCAACCAGTCTCGGTGTTGTCGGAGTTGAACTCAGTATGAGGATTGTCCCTGTCTCCCCCGTCGTCGCGTTGGTGGGCCTGCTCACGCTGTTCGGGCAGGCTCCGGCGTGGGCGCAGCCGGGCCAAGCCCCGGTCGGACCATCGTCTTCGACCGTCGTGGTCGTCCCGTTTGCGAACCTGACCGGTGCGGCCGTCGACGCCTGGATCGGCGCCGGCATCGCCGAGTCGCTGGCCACGGGGTTTCCCCCAGGTGCGGCGGTCGTTGCGTCATTGCCGGTCACGTCGGCCGACGGCGCGTCGTTTCGCGAGGAGTCGGTGGCGCTGGAGATCGGCCGCGGTCTGGGTGCGCAGTTCGTGGCGAGCGGCGCCTACCAGCGGCTCGGCGAGTCGATCCGGATCACTGGCCGACTCGTCGACCTGGCCGACGGCTCGGTCGTACGCTCCGTGAAGGTCGATGGCGCCGTTGGCGATCTGTTTGCGTTGCAGGATCAGGTCGTGGCGGAAATGTCCGGACCACTTCCGGCTCCGCCGATGCCAGCCGTCGCGTCCACCACGGAAACGCGGACTGGCGGTGAGCCGGCCCCTACCCCCCCGGCGCCGGCTGACTCCGCCGCCGCCGTGCGAGTTCCTCCCGTGGCGGCCGCCGGGGTCGCCGAGGCTGGGTTGTCGGTTCAGCTTCCCAGCGAAATGCTGGCCGCCATCCAAGGTCCAGCGCCCCCCATAGCGCCGGCCGTCATGAACCGCGACGAACAGGGCCGCACCACGGTTCGCGCGATCAGGTTGGCGTCAGGCATTCGGCTCGATGGCACACTCGACGAAGCGGTGTACGCGAACGTGCCGGCGATCACGGATTTCATCCAGCAGGTGCCGGTAGAGGGGGCGCCCGCGACCGAGAAAACCGAGGCATGGATCATGTTCGATGACACGAACGTGTATGTCTCGGCGCGGGTCTGGGACTCGGCGCCAGAGAGCGAGTGGGTCGCGAACGAAATGCGCCGCGACACCACCCAGTTGCGGAATAACGACACCTTTGCCGTGTTCTTCGACACTTTTTACGACCGGCGCAACGGGTTCAATTTCTACACGAACCCGCTCGGCGCGCGGGCCGACGCGCAGTTCTCGAACGAAGGTAACCCGAACGGCGATTGGAATCCCGTCTGGGATGTGCGAACCGGACGGTTCAATGGTGGCTGGACCGTCGAGATGGAAATTCCATTCAAGACGCTCCGTTACCGGTCCGGACCGGCGCAGATGTGGGGCGTGCAGCTTCGCCGTGCGATTCGTCGGAAGAACGAGTGGGCCTATCTGACCCGTCTTCCGATTTCGGCCGGGGGCGGTAGTGGTGCCGGTATTTTTCGGGTGTCGGCGGCCGGCACGCTGGTGGGCATCGAGCCCCCACCGG
>CAUZAY010000203.1:0-7824 GCA_963577695.1 Vicinamibacteria bacterium
CGGATGGCCGGTTGATCGGCCGCGACCATCCTCCGCCCCACCGCATAGGTCAGCAGTTTCTCGGTAACGGTTCGCACAAAGCTCGTCTCGTGGGCCAGGACCGCACGACGCAGCGCCGCCGGACCATCGACGGCGGTGCCGTCGGCCAGGGCGCCGGCCGCATCAACCGGGGCGCCATCTGCGTCGGTGACTCGCCACCGGCCGATCGCGTCAAATCGCTCCAACGCGAAGCCGGGCGGGTCCATCATCCGGTGGCACGACGCGCAGGCCGGGTTGGCACGATGTAACTCCAGCCGTTCACGTACCGATTTCGGCTCGGCCGCGCCGTGATTGTCTTCAAGCGCTGGCACGTCGTCCGGCGGATCGGAGGGCGGCATGCCGAGCAGGTTGTCCAGTACCCACTTTCCCCGCAGCACCGGCGACGTACGGGTCGGATAGGCTGTCAGGGTCAACAGGCTGGCCTGTCCCAGCAGCCCGCCCCGGTCATCGTCGACGGCCACGCGCCGAAACCGCTCGCCATACACCCCAGCAATACCGTAGTGCCGCGCGAGCCGCTCATTGACGAACGTGTGGTTGGCACTCAGCAACTCCGGCAGCCCCCGGTCTTCGCGGATAGCGTGATTGAGAAACAGGACCGTCTCCCGCTCCATGTCCGCGCGAAGGTTCTCGTCGAACTCGTAGAAGACGTCCCCGTCCGGCACCACCCCACGGATGCGACCAAGCTGGAGCCACTGGGTGGCGAAGTTGTCGACCAGCGCGCGGGCCTTGGGATGAGCCAGCATCCGACGCACCTGCCGCTCGCGCTCGGCCGGCAGGCTCAGTCGACCGGCCTCCGCAGCCGCCAGCAATGGCTCGTCGGGAATATCGCTCCACAAGAACAGGGACAGCCGCGAGGCCAGTTCGAGATCGCTGAGCCCATACGCCGCCCCCTCCGCGACGTCGACCGGGTCCCGCTCAATCCGAAACAGGAACTCGGGCGCGACCAGCAGTCGCTCGATCGCCTTCTGAATACCAGTGTCGAACCCGCCCGTGTCGCGACCGGTCTCATAGAAAGGTCGCAGCGTCGCCAGATCGGTCTCACTGACCGGCCGGCGATACGCGCGGCGCGCCAGGGCCGACAGGATTCGCGTCGCGCATCGATCGCCGGCGAGCTCGCCCGCGTCATCGGCCTCTGGCCGGCAGGTAAATATTCTGGCTCGACTCGCGGTATCCCCCGGTCCGGCTGGGTCGTAGGGGCCGGCGACCTCTACCCGCTCGACCGCCGCGTTGCCGTCGTAGAACCCCAGCCCGCTGAGCGAGAAGCCGGACAGCCGGCGCTCCAGAATTCCGGTCGGCTCGGTTCGCGCCCCGACGAACGACACCCCAAGCCGGTGCGTTCCCGCCGTGGCCGGAAACCGGACCACCAGTCCGGCGTCCGCATCGATCGACACGAACTGTTCCCAGTCGGGGTCCCCGCGAATTGTTCCGAAGAAACTGTAGGCGGAGGGATAGCCAACGCGATCCGCTCCACCCACCGTGAACCGTTTCACCAGCCGCCCATCGAGACGCACCTCGACCTGCTGCTCGGTCCCCATCCCGACGATGTAGTCGTAGATCATCCGGCGTAGCCGGACCTTCACCTCATACTCGCCGTCGAGCGGGAAGTGGTGCCGAATGGCCAGCCCGCCACGCGACCCGAACGGCAGGTCGTCACTCATCCGGTCGTCCTGGTAGAGCAACCGGGGCGTGTCGTAGGTCGTCGCCGCAAACCCGGGCCCGATGGTGGTGTCACCCACCGCCAGTCGGCTGATCCGGTTCGCCGCCGACAGATAGCGGTCGAAGAGGGCGGGCGACACGGACAAGACATCTCCGTTGGTGCCAAATCCCTGCTGGTCGACGTCATCCGGAGGAAACAGCAGCCAGCGCTCGTCGACATCCACGGCCAACAGGCTGCTGACGGCGTTGCGATACTCGGCGGCCGTGAGGCGCCGAATCGGCGGACGACCCGGGTCCGGTTGCGCGACTCCGGCGTGGTCGAGTGCCGCTTCCAGGCGCGTCACGAAACGCTCGTGCGAAACCGGGTCAGGGCGACGGCTGCCGACGGGCGGCATCATGCCGAGTCGCAGCTTACGGACCATCTGCTCCCAGACCTCGGCGTCCGCGCTGACGTCGGTGGTGTCCAGATGCTCGAACGACACCGGCGCCGCCCCCTGCGCGACTCGACGATCGTTGTGACAACCGAGGCAATAAGTGTCGAGCAGCGCGCGGTGAGAATCAGCGTGAGGCGTCCCGGTACCGGGCGCCTGGCGCGCGGAGGCGGACACCTGGAGCAGCAGTGCGGCACTCGCTGCCACCGCGCCAACCCGCCGCGCCAGCCGTTTCGACATAATTCTCCAACGGGCGACCCGGCGGGCCGGTACCCAGTTTTCCGACGATGCCACAACTGTAGTGGCGCGCATCAGGTAAATCAATACCGAGCGCCCGCCACCGCCGCCACGCCGGGGCCCTCGTGGTGGTCGGTTCGCACCCCAAAAACCCCATTGCGCACCGGCCCCCATGGTGGTACAACCAACGGAGGATTTTATCGTTTCGGCACGTGGCGCAAGGAGCCCTCTGATGAGAATCCGGATACGTCCGCTCGTAGTCCTTACGGCGATGGCCGTGCTGACAGTCCTCGCGGCGCCCGTCGACGCGCTCGCCAACAATGAGGCGGACGTCACCTACTACCGGGACGTGCTGCCGATCATCCAGAACAACTGCCAGACCTGTCACCGGGAAGACGACCTGAACCTCGGGGGTGTCATCGCCCCGATGTCGTTCATGAGCTATGCGGAAACGCGCCCCTGGGCACGGGCGATCGCGCGAAAGGTCGAGGCCCGGGAGATGCCGCCCTGGTTCGCGTCCGGTCCCAAGGACGTGTTCTCGAACGAACGCGGGCTCACCGACGAAGAGATCGGGACGCTCGTGCGGTGGGTCGAGGCCGGCGCGCCCGCGGGCGAGACGGCCGACGCGCCAGAGCCGCACCAGTTCGTCGAGAACACGAGTGGCGGCTGGTCGCTCGGCACGCCCGACTTTGTGTTCAAGCTGGACGAGCCTTACTTCATCGACGATGAGGTCTACGACCTCAACATCAGCTTCTTCAAGACGCTGACCGAGACCGAGCTTCCGGACGACGTCTGGGTACGCGGGTGGGAGTTCAAGACCGGCGCCGGGAGTGTGGCGCATCACATGTGCGGCTTCCTCCGTGCGCCAGACCCGGACGTCGACGCCGGTGCAGCCGCCGAGAAGGGTGCCGCCGCCGCGGGACAACTGCTGACCTGCATTGCGGAAGGGGCCGAGGCGGTGATGCTGCCTGATGGCTACGGGTTGCGACTCGAAGCCGGCTCGACGATCACCTACAACATGCACTTTCACAAGCTGCCGGGCGAAGGCAGTGGTGTGACGACCCAACCGGAGATCGCATTCTTCGTCGAAAACCGACCGGTGACGCACCGGGTAATCAACGATTCAATCGGGAACACCGGTTTCGAGCTGCCGCCGGGCGTCGACAACTACCGGATTGGCGCCTCGCGCACGCTCGAGAAAGACACCTACGTGCTCACCTACTGGCCGCACGGGCATCTGCGGACCAAAGCGGCCCGCTACACGGCGACCTATCCGGACGGACGCGAAGAGTTGTTGCTCGACGTGCCGGGCTACGACCAGGGTTGGCAGGAGACCTACAAGCTGAAAGAGCCGAAGCTGATGCCCAAGGGCACCCGCATCGACGTCAGCCAGTGGTATGACAACTCGCCGCAACGCGCCGCACGCTACGACTTCGACCCGAACCTGACCCCTGGGCACGGCCCCCGGACCGACGATGAGATGGCGCTGGGATTCATCGGTTACGCGGTGGAGATCGACGCCGAGTCGACCGAAGGCGAGAACTAGAGGCTCCATGCAGCCGGCACGCGACTGGTTCCCGCCGAGCGTGCCGGCTGCCGTCTTCGTGAGACCAGTTCCAGTCATGCATCACCGGCGCCTGCGGTTGTTCCCGATCGGGCTCGTCGCCGGGCTCGTCCTACTCTTCCCACACACCGGCTCCGCCCAAACAGGCGAGCAAGACACGCTGGCGCGCACCGCGTTGGCGCTGAGCGCGCGTCAGATCAATGTGTCATACGATTCGACGCTTCGGGCGGACGACCCGGCCTCCCGCGCCGTGCTCGACGCTGCCACCGGCGAGGCGGCCGAGATCCACCTTGGACGACTTGAGGGCAACCGCGCGCTCAGAATAGGGCCTCTTGGTCCTGAGGCCGGCGACGACCCGCCACGGTCAGGACCCGACCACGAGCTGTGGCTAGCCCGAAGCGGCAGCACCTGGGTGCTCGACGCCCGTCCCATCCCTGCGGAAGAGGACGACGAGGCGGAGTCCGGGACCGAGACAGACGACGCTGATGAACCGGAGGCCGAGCCGCTCGAACCGGTTCAGATTCCGCTCACCCACGTCGTCCGCCCGGACGACACCTCAGACACGCCGCTGGTCACACTGGTGCCGTCAGGTGACGACAGCGGCGAGTTGATGCTCCTGTGGGGCGAGCACTACTGGAGTGCCGACTTCGAATTCATCGAGTTGGCCCGCAGACCACGGCCGGAGCGCACCTCCAACATTGGTCCGGCAAGTTCCCTGACCCGCGACTCAGACACGAGCGCCCGCTGGCGAGGGGCGCGTCTAGGCACCCGCAACGAGACCGTGGTCGCGACACCGACGGGCGAGACGATTCAGGTGCTGTTCCAGAAGGAACTCGGCACCGACCACCGCGACTTCGCGGCCCTGGAGTCAACGGCCGACGGCGAAATCGTCGAGCTGTCCGGGGGAGCGGCGATCCGCCTCCGCAGTGAGGTGTCATTGCGGTCCGGAGACACGCTGATTCCGACCGAGAACCTCGCGCCGAACTTCCCGGGGTCGTACGCGCTCTGGCTGCAAGCCGTCGGCGATGGCTGGCGACTCGTCTTCAACCACGAGGCCGACTCGTGGGGCACGCAGCACGATCCGGCGTTTGACGCGGCCGAGATCGACCTGACCCACGTCCATGGCGGCGCGACCACCGACCGGCCACTCCAGGCCTACTGGGTGCCTCGTCGTCCGGGCGAGGTCGGTCTGGTGATTCACTGGGGCCAGCACACCTGGACCACCGATTTCACAATCGAAAACTAAGGACCCGATCAGGAATAAGGGTCGGACGGGCGGCGCCCGGCAGCCGGCAAAGCGCGCACTTCGGGCGATGCAGGGGGGGCTCTTGACTGTCCCTGTCACTCGCCACAGGCGATGCCCATGTCCTTGATGCCGACCTGGCCGACCGACTGGTCCGGGCAGCCGGATTCCGCAACCTCGTGGCTCATGCTTACGAGTCGCTGGACCTGAGACGGGTGCACGCGGCGGCAACTCATGGACCGGCGGACCTCCTGCGCTTCCTGGGGCACCTGAAGGATCGAGTCAAGACCGCCGGGAGCTGACCGGGTTTCACCGGTTCATGAGCGACGGCCAGTTCACGATGACGCGGAGCGGCGGCACGACCAGATTCTCGGTGCGGAGCAGGAACAGGAAACGCTGGCCGTCGGAGGCCGGTGCATAGATATCGATCTCGCCGCGAGATGATGTGTCGATGCGTCCCCGGACCGAGAACAGCCGACGAGGAGTGCCGGCCTCGAATCCGGTCTCGGTAACGGCGACGTCGACGGCCATCAGCTCGTCATCCTGCGAAATGTAATACAGTTCCTCTCCGTCGGCTCGCCATTCTGGATGGCTACCGCCGGTCACCGAGATCGTCGGGCGTGGCGGGCCGGTGGGAAACCCGGCCACGATGACCTCCTGGCGTCCCGATTGGTTGGACGCGTATGCGATCCACCGCCCGTTCGGTGACACCTGTCCGGCGTAGTCATCGAAGGCGGTGTTCAGTGCCAACGATTCAGCGTGCCCGTCCTCGACGGACAGCCTCCAGAGGTCGCGGCCGGATTCGGGATCCACCTGGAGGTAGACGATCCCGTCGCCACTCGCGTCCCAGCTCTGAGGAATCTGAACTCTGGCACTCTCGGTCAAACGCTCCTCGGTCCCCTTGGTCAGCACTTCGCGGAAGAGGTTGGGTCCTCTGCCTCGGGCGGAGGTGAACACGACACTTTCGCTGTCTGGAGACCAGAGAGGCGCAGAGGAATCACCGTCGAATGTGATCGGTCGCTCATCGCCGCGAGCGAGATCGTACACCCAGATATTGCGGCGGCCCCCGACATCGAAACGCGAGAACGCGATCCGTCCGCGTCCGGAGCGAGATCCCGGCCGCTGTATTCCGCCGGCGCGGTCAGACGGTCCGACACGGTCCCGTCGCGTGCGATCCATCGGAATTCTCGGGGTTCACCCCCTTGGTGCAGATTGCCGCCGTTGGTCGCGCCCTCGCTCTCGGCGTACCAGACCTGCTCCCCGGTGGCCGGGTCGTAGGCCGCCAGTGCCGACGTGGGGGTGACGCCGGTCTCGCCACGCTCCTCGATGTTACCGAAGTGCCCCACGAATCCCGGGCCCGGCTGTAGCGTGTCGCCGACCGGCTTCACGCGGATCGACCAGGCGTCGTTCTTGCCCGTCACATAGAGCAGGCCGGTCCGCCGGGTGAACCAGGCGCCGTACAGCAGCGGACCCCGTCCTCGGTCGGAGAGCAGGGTCCATCTGTTGGCAGGCCAGTCCTCACTGCGATAGTGTCCGCGCCGTCCTTGAAGAGGAGCGGCTCTTCTCGACCTAAATTATCCGAGGTGTGACCTCTCCGTCATCGGCAAGGTCAACGCGAGCATCCCGTTCTCGAATTCAGCGAGCACGACTGAGGTATGATCAGAGTATGAAATTAAAGACATCTGTCACACTCGAGAAAGAGGTGGTCGCGGCGGTCAAGCGGTCCGCCCGCGACGGGGAAAGCCGCTCAGAGACAATTGAGCGGCTGCTGCGCCTGAGCCTCACCGCCGAGGCGCGAGCCAAACGGGACCGGCGAGACCGGGAATTGATAAACGCGCACGCCGAGGAACTAAACGCAGAGGCGGTTGACGTACTTGCCTACCAGGTGAAGGTGTGACGCGCGGTGACCTCTATCGGGTCGCCAGGCCACCGGGTAACGACCCGAAGCGATTCCGCGTCTTCGCCGTGGTCAGCCGGCAGGCGTTGATCGACTCTCGGTTCTCGACCGTCGTCTGCGCGCCGGTGTACTCGGCACGGCACGGCCTGTCGACACAGGTCGACGTCGGGCCGGACGAGGGGCTCCGGCACGAGAGCAGCGTGCACTGCGACGAGCTGGTGAGTTTGCCGAAGCCACGGTTGACTCAGTTCGTCGGACGACTCCCCGCCGAGAAGATCCGCGCACTCGACGATTCGCTGATGACCGCGCTGGGCGTGCTCGCCGACTGACCCCGCCCCCTCGAGGCGCCTGCTCGAGTTGCGCCGACCGGTCGTCACGGCACGGCGCCCGCCCGAGCCAGTCCCTCGAAGACCGCCTCGGCGATGACGCGGTAGCCCGCCGGAGTGCAGTGTCCATCTCGGGGCCAATAGAGCATTTCGTTGGTCGCCGACCGTCGGATGTCGGCGAACGTGTCGATGAAGATCACGTCACTCCTCTCGGCCCAGCGTCCCAGGCGGACGCCTGCGCTCGAACTGCGATTCGACCTCGGCCCACGCGCGCTCGAACGGTCCGTCGGTGCGGTAGAGATCACTGAACGCGACCTCTTCTTCGTGCGGCGCTGACGTGGCCGCGGCCTGCTCGACGACGTATCGATGCAGAACGATTCTGGCCGCGTGCGAGTGCACGAAGAGCCAGAGCCCCAGCGGGCCGAGACGGT
>CAUZAY010000204.1:0-7808 GCA_963577695.1 Vicinamibacteria bacterium
GTGGCCGCTCGTCCGACACCGCCACCACCGGATGCAACGCGAAATTGCTGACCGGAATGTACAGCGGTGAGAGCGGCCCCAGGACGCGGACGTCAGCCGTGAGACCGATTTCCTCTCGCGCTTCTCGGAGTGCGGCCGCCTCGACCGATTCGTCGCCGTCGACCGCACCGCCCGGCAGCGACACCTGGCCGGCATGCTGACCCAGGGTGCCGGCCCGGCGAGTCAGCACCAGATGCACCTGATGCGCCACCGGGTAGAACAGCACCAGCGCCGCAGCGGTGCGGGCTCCGCTGGGAATCACCCCCGCTTGCCACCCAATTCGGGGCCGCGGGGCGAACGCGTTGTGCGTGTCGTGGCGCGGTGCGGGGGCGTCGAGAGCGGCGCGAACCTGCGCTTCGATCTGATAGAGTGTCGGTGCGACTTCCACGTGCAACTCCCTATCCTACCGCGTCTCATGACGGTGTCCGTATTGTCGCAGTCCGCCTGACCGACACCGTATGACCGACTCCGCGCCGGCAACGAAAAAGTTCGATCGGTCTATCGTCGAGGGGCCATTGGGTCGCGCGGTCTGGCATATCGCCTGGCCCACGATGGTTCAGAACGTCATCGGCGGGCTCCAGGGCATCATCGACCAGGCCATTGTCGGCAACTTCGTTGGGTACACCGGCAACGCCGCCATCGGGGTCAGCCTCCAGCTATTTATCCTCGTCATCGTGTTCGTGGCGTCCGTCTTCACGGGGATGGGCGTGCTGGTGGCGCGGTTCGCCGGCGCCGGCGACCCCGACAAAGTCAACCGGTCGGTCTACCAGGCGTTTCTGGTGGCGGTCGTGCTGGCCGTCGGGGTGATGGCGCCGGTGGGCTATTGGGCGGCGCCGACGCTGTTGACGCTGATCAACGCGCCGGCCGAGGTGCAGGTCGAGGCGCTGCCCTATATCAGGATCATGTTCGTCTTCAGCATCGGCATGCTGATGTTCTTCATGTTCAGCGGCGCGTTGCGCGCCGCCGGCGATGCCAAGACGCCGATGCGCCTCGGCATCCTGATGACCGCGATGAACATCGTGTTCAACATCGTGCTGATCCGTGGACTCGGACCGATTCCGGCGTTCGGGACCCAGGGCGCGGCCATGGGGACGGCGATCGCCAGCGGTATTACCGGCATCATCTTCATGTGGTTGCTGTTTTCGAATCGGTTGGTCATCCAGTTCACGCGGACGATGTCGTTCCGTCCCGACTGGGACATTATCCGGCAACTGTTCAAGTTTGGGCTCCCGGCCGGCATCCAGGGCATTGCCATGAACTTCGGCGGGGTGCTGATGCTCCGTTTCATCGGGTCGCTCGAGCACAGCGGTGAAGCGCAGGCTGCCTATTCGGTCGGCTACACGGAGCTGTTTTCGCTGATCACCTGGACCTCCGTGGGCCTGATGGGCGCCACTGCCGCGGTCGCGGGTCAGAACCTGGGGGCCGGGAAGCCAGACCGTAGCGCCCGCTCGACCCAGGCGGCGGCCCTGATGGGACTCGGCGTAGCCGCGTCGGTCGGCGTGCTGTTCTTCGCGATACCGCGTCCGCTGCTCTCGATCTTCGGTATGCACGATGGTGTCGTCGTCGACCTCGGCGTCGAGTTGCTCGGCTATCTCGCCATCTCCGGACTGTTTGTCACCGTGGCGCTCGCCTACACGGGCGGGCTCCAGGGCACGGGCGACACGCGCAGCCCGCTGTACATCTCCATCGTCTCCCAGGTGATCGCGCCGCTCGGAATCTGTGCCGTCATCCAAGCGACCTCCGGGCTCGAGTCGCACGACATTTGGCTCGCCATCGTCATCGGGCATATGACACGTGCCGTCCTCAGCGTGATACGGTTCCGCCAAGGCAAGTGGCGCGACATCCGCGTCGATATCAGGTCGGCGCAGGCCTGAGACGGTATGGCGGCCGCGCGCGCCGCAGTTCTGTCTCGGGATACGTCGTATCGACGTCTCAATGGCTGACGGGTCACAGGATCACCCTTCCACGCTGGCCGCGCAGGCGCTCGGGCGGGTCGACCCCGACACTCGGGCGATCGTTCCGCCGATCCATCCCTCAGCGACCTACGAACGGGCGTCGGACGGCAGCTACCCCGGCGGGCGCACGTACACCCGTGACCACAACCCCACCTACGATCACGCGGAGGCGCTGCTGGCGCGTCTCGAAGGTGGGGACGCGGCACTGTTGTTCAGCTCGGGCATGGCGGCCGCCACCACCATCTTCGACACCCTCGAGGCCGGAGACCATGTCATCGCGCCGCAGCAGATGTATTGGACGATCCGGCGCTGGCTCGAGGAGTTGGCCGCGCGCGGACGCATCGAACTCGACCTCGTCCCGAACGGTGACCAGGTGGCGCTCGAGGGTGCGCTGCGGCCCGGCCGCACACGAATCGTCTGGGTGGAGACCCCGGCGAATCCGACCTGCGCCATCACCGACATTGCCGCGACCGCCGAGCTGGCCCATGGCGCGGGCGCCCGGGTGGTCGCCGACAGCACCCTCTCGACACCGGTGCTGTGCCGTCCGATCGACCATGGCGCCGATCTCGTCATGCACTCGGCGACGAAACAGCTCAATGGCCATGCCGACGTGCTGGCCGGCGCCCTGGTCACGGCGCGGCGTGATGACCTCTGGGACCGCATCGTCCACGATCGCGGGTATCGGGGCGCAGTGCTCGGGCCGTTCGAGGCCTGGCTGCTCCTTCGTGGCATGCGGACGCTGTTCCTTCGCGTACCACACTCGGCCGCGAGCGCGCAGCTGATTGCCGAGCGGCTGGTATCGCATCCGGCGGTCGTCGAGGTGTTCTACCCCGGGCTCGCGTCGCATCCAGACCATGTGGTGGCGGCTCGGCAGATGTCCGGCGGCTTCGGAATGCTGCTGTCGTTTCGTGTCGCGGGGGGCGCGGCCGAGGCAAGACGCGTTGCCGGGGTGCTGCGACTGTTCAAGAACGCGACGTCGCTTGGTGGCGTCGAAAGTCTCGTTGAACATCGTGCCCCCGTCGAGGGACCAGGGACACCGGTGCCGGACGATCTGCTTCGCCTCTCGATCGGCATCGAAGCGGTCGACGACCTGCTAGCCGACCTGGACCAGGCGCTGCGCGGGGGTCAGGGCACGGCATGAGTCCCGACGAGTACCCACGCCAGCGCGCATATCTTGGTAGGGTGTGGACACTCCCCGCGTGGGGTCCGGGGCGCAGCCCCGTCTAAGAAATGCTTAGTTATCAACTGACCCAATACGGGCAGCCTCTTGAACGGGTCGAATCGGTGCGACCGGATCCGGTTGGCACCGAAGTGCTGGTCCAAGTCGAAGCCTGCGGCGTCTGCCACAGCGACCTGCATCTGCGGGACGGCTTTTTCAACATGGGAGCCGACAAGCGCCTCGACCTGTCGAAGGGACGAGAGCTGCCCCTGACCCTGGGACACGAGATCGCGGGCCGCGTCGTGGCGTGTGGCGTCGATGCCCCCGGTGTGGAGGTGGGTGAGCGTCGGGTCGTCTATCCGTGGATCGGTTGCGGCGACTGCGGGACCTGCGCGGCGGGGGAGGAGCACCTGTGTCCGCGGTCGCTCGCGCTCGGCGTGGCGCGGCACGGTGGGTTCAGCGACTACGTGTTGGTCCCGCATCCTCGCTATCTACTCGACTTCGGTGACCGACCGGTCACGCTGGCCTGCACCTACGCCTGCTCAGGGCTCACCGCCTATGGCGCGGTGCGAAAAGTGCAGGCTCGGGTCGAGGGACGCCCCCTCGTGATCATCGGGCTCGGCGGCGTGGGGTTCGCGGCGTTGCGACTGGCTCAGGCGGTGACGACGGCGGAGGTGATCGCGGTGGACGTCAACGAGGCTACGCTCCAGGCGGCGGCCCAGACGGGTGCCGCCGTGGTCGACGCGCGAGCCGATGACGCGCCTAGACAGATCCGCGCGCTGGCCAGCGGTGGCGCGGCGGCCGCGATCGATTTCGTGGGCGCCGAGACCACGACGTCACTCGGCTTCAAGGCCCTCGGCACCGGTGGAGTGCTGGTGATCGTCGGGCTCTTCGGCGGGCAGTTGCGGGCGTCGATTCCGCTGTGGCCGTTACGGAGCCTTACGGTCCAGGGGTCGTATGTCGGCAGTCTCGACGAGATGCGGGAGCTGA
The DNA here is from genome assembly GCA_963577695.1 of Vicinamibacteria bacterium. Taxonomy (GTDB): domain Bacteria; phylum Acidobacteriota; class Vicinamibacteria; order Vicinamibacterales; family UBA8438; genus UBA8438. The sequence continues at coordinate 4,144 of CAUZAY010000204.1, forward strand.
TGCGTCTGGTTCAGAGCGGCGCGGTGTCGCCGATTCCGATTCAGCCGCGGCCGCTGGGCGACGCGCAGACGGTGTTGGATGATTTGGGCCGCGGCGGGTCTGTCGGACGGATGGTCCTGACACCGTAAGCTAGCCTAGGCTACGAGGCTGCTCAAGAACTTCGGCGGGGGTTTTCTAACGAGGCGTCTGTCTGGCTAGGCGCGAGGAGGGAGCAGCCAGGTGGGCTGTGACCCCGCTGAGTCGATGCCGCGACTTCCGCCCTCTACGGGCGCCTCGTCGGAAAACCTACTCGGTCTGTGACCCCGAGGGGGCCGACTGTGAGTCTGGTGATGGGCGGCGTGGTCGGCCAAGTATCCAGACCACGCCTCCGGTCGCGACCGACACGGCCACCCATTGCAGTATCAACCGTTGGATGTCGATCTGTGCCGCCCGCAGTCCGAGGGGAACACCTCGGTAAGCGCGTCTGAACCGACCGCGCCCGCTCCTGTCGGGTGCCTCGTCGCGCTCGTCCGGCGCGATCTGTCGGCCCACGGTGATGAAGGCGTAGCCAGCGGACACCCGAGTGTTGGGCTCGTCCGGGCGCACGTGCACCCACGGCGGCATCAAGCCCATCAGGCTGAAGCACATCATTCCGACGCCCAGAGCGAGGTACTGGCGGTTTGTCATCCCGCGGCCTCTCCGGCGCGGGCTTCAATCAGGCGTCGCGCCCCGTCGCGCAACCGCACGGTCTCGTCCCATCCCGTGTCACCGGGGTGGAGCGGCGGGCAGACGGTCAGCGTGATTCGTCCCGGACGCAGCAGCATTGTGTCGGCCGGGAAGACATGCCGCGTGCCGGCGAGCGCGATCGGCACGACCGGACGCCCGGAGTTGGCTGCGGCCCGGAACGCACCCAGTCTGAACGGCAGGAGACCCGGTGCCCGCACGAACGTGCCCTCCGGAAAGACGAACATCGATTCACCGTCCGTGAGCGCGGCGCTGACGTCGTCGGCGCCCTCCATCAGCTCAGCCTGTTTCGTCTTCTCGATCGTGATGTATCCCGCTTTCGGAATGATGGTACCCAGTACCGGATAGCTCGCCAGACGGCCCTTGGCCGCGAAGCGCAGGTTCTCGGGGAGTGTGGCGAGAATCACCAGGACGTCGACATAGCTCGCGTGGTTGGCGACAAAGATGGCCGGGCCGAGGTCGCGCAGGTGTTCGAGCCCAGTCACCGTGAGCGGGCATCCTGACGCGGCGATCACGACCCGAGAGAAGCGCCTCAGATGGCGACGGACCGTGGTCGTGTGTCGACTCAGCCCGACCAGCGCCCACAGCGGCGGGACGGCGACGAGCGTGAGGCCCAGGATGTACCCGGTATAGACGAGACGTAGCAGGAGACGTCCGGCCTGAGCAAGGCGTCCTTTGGCAGCCTGCACGGCCAGGGTCAACCACTGGGTGACCATCGAGCCCGTGCCCCGGTCCAGCGATCCCGCCAGGTACGCATCTCTGGTCGCGCCGCGCCGCACTTTCCCGCTGGATGTCTTCAGCACCGAGCCGGGCCGGGCGACCACGACGGTGTCCGGTGGAATCCCGAGCGCATCGGCGACCTGTTCGTGCACCGCCTGTCGGAGCCGCTCGCGTACGGCGGCGTCGGTCTCGCGCGTTTCCGCCACCACCACCAGTCGCTCGGTGCCCAATGCCGGGTCGGCCACCCCGAAGGCCGCAATGCAGCCTTTGCGGACGCCCGGCACCGTCGCGACAACCGCCTCTGCCTCGTGGGGATAGATGTTCCGGCCGCCTTTGATGATGACGTCTTTTCGGCGTCCGGTCAGGAACAGCTCACCAAACGCCAAGTACCCCAGATCGCCAGTGTCGATCCAGCCGTCGTCTGTGGTGATGGCCCGCGTCGCGTCCGGGTTCCGGTAGTAACCGGCCATCATCGAGGGGCCGCGGAACTGGACCCGTCCTTCGATGCGCTCATCGACGACGACATCGCCTTGGTCGACCACCCGGATCTCGTGTTCGGGAAGTGGCACGCCGCACGCGACGAACTCGAGCGCATCCGCCGCCGTGCTTGGTGTGGCACGTCCGGTCGTTTGAAAGGTCCGATCGATGTGGTCCACCAGGGCCGGAAATCTCCTCGGTGTGACCGCCAAGCCGACGGAGCATTCGGCCAGTCCGTAGACTGGGCGCATGGCCTCGCGAGGCAGACCCATCGGGGCGAATCGCTCGACGAAGCGGGTCATCGTCTCCGGCAGGACCGCCTCGGATCCGTTGAGCACGTTGCGCAGGGAACTGAGGTCCAGACCGGTGAGCTCGTCGTCCGCGATCTTGGCCACACACAGGTCGAACGCGAAGTTCGGGGCGACCGCCAATGTGGCCCGATGTGCGTGGATGGCCCACAGCCATCGCGACGGTCTCGACAGGAATGCGAGCGGCGAGAGAATCGCTACCGGGATGCCGGCGTACATCGTGCCGAGCCACGCGCCTATGAGTCCCATGTCGTGATACAGCGGGAGCCAGCTCACGACCACATCAGCCGGTCCGACCTCGAGCCCGGCCACGATGGCGCGGACGTTGGCCAGCAGGTTGGCCTGGGTCAGCAGAACCCCCTTCGGTTGTCCGGTGCTCCCGGAGGTGTACTGGATCAGCGCCGGGTCCTCCGGCGTGAGCCACGGCGCCGGGTTGGCAGGCAAGGGCCCCATCTCGGGCTGGTCTCGGGACAGGTTGGGAGACAGTGCGTCCAGGGTCGTGACCGACGTGAGCGTCGGCACGCGTCCGCGCAGTAGGCCGGCGAGCCGCTCGACTTCCGCGAAGGTGATCATCAGGCGCGTGCCGGCGTTGACGAGGATGCCGACCTGGCGCTCGGCATACTCGGCTATGCGGTCGGCGCGGAACGGGGGATAAATAGGCACCGGAATCGCGCCGGCCAGCACGGTGCCGAAGAAGGCCGGAAAGAACGCCGACTCGGTGCGCAGCATGATCGTGACCGTGTCCCGGCGGCCGATGCCGCGGGTGGCCAGCGCCGACGCGACACAGACCGACTGTCGCCACAACTGGCCGTAGGTGATCGGCTGTTCTGACCCGTCGTCCTGCCGAAGAAAGATGTGCGTCCGGTCAGGCGTGGCTCGCGCGTGCCATTCCAGCACCTCGACGAGGGTGGTGGCCGACTCTGGCGCGGCGGCACCCATCCCCACGGCCGCCGCCAGAGATGGACGTGTCTCGATGCTCGCCGGCTCGGCCGTGCTGACCGCGCGCGCGAGGTCGGCCGCGGTGTCGGCGCCCGCCATCACTTCGTCTGGGAGCCGCACACCCAGTTCCCGCTGGATGCGAGTCAGCAGCTCAACGCGTTCCAACGACCCGATGCCGAGCTCACGTTCGAGCGAGTCGTTCGGACCAATACCCGCGGCCGACGAGCCGGGCCGCAACTCGGCTACCAACCGGCCGACGAGTTCGAGCAGGGTGCGTTCGAGCGCGGCGTCATCGCTCGGGGGAGAGATAGGGTCGGACATGGGCGCGACCGGCGAGGCACGGTTGCCTCGAGTGGTCATGATACTCCCACTCGTCTCGCGCCTTGTTGGTCGTGGCCGTTCCGCGCCGCGTGGGTGTCGGGGCGTAGCCCCGGGTGGCTACGGCCCGGCTGCGATCATGGTGATCGATGTGATGACAACCGCCTCGTTCGGAACGTC
>CAUZAY010000205.1:0-7776 GCA_963577695.1 Vicinamibacteria bacterium
AAGGTTTCTGAAAAACATCCAAGGGGGTTTTCTGACGAGGCGTCTGTCTGGCCAGGCGCGAGAAGGGAGCAGCCAGGTGGGCTTGTGACCCCGCTGAGCCGATGCCGCGACGCCGCCCTCTACGGGCGCCTCGTCGGAAAACCTGACGATTCTGGCGCCCAACCCGTTACTGATTGCTCGCACTCCATGGGGGCACGACCTCATTCGTCCGAGCGTAGGCGATGAGCTGGCCGAGGTGCTCGTGCATGTCGGCCATCGCGGTCGCAATGCTGGCGTGGACCGGCATCGGTTGACCGAAGTAAGACCCGTCAGACAGTCGTTTCGACTCGGGCATGTCGCGGACAACGCCGATCAGGAAGCCGAACGAGGACTCGAGTTCACCGAGCATGTCGGCCTTGCCGAGCGCTGCCGCCCGTCCGACCTCTGCCATGAAGCCGTCCGCCGCGACGGCCGGCGCGTCGTAGCCCCACCCCGTGGGGAACATGTGGGCCTCAGCCACCGCCAGGCCGAGTACCTCCTGCACCGACCGAACCCCTACCATCGGGCGCCACGTGTAGTGCGACTCCTCGAACGCCTCGCCCAGTTGGATAAATTTGTCCCGCATCGTCTCGATGTCCGCGACCTGCACATCCTGCCAACTCGCCCCTTGCGCGCTCACGCCGGCCGGAAGGGACAACATCACCGTGGCCATCGCCCACACTGCTTGCTTCCGCATGACTGTCTCCTCCGCCTAGATTGAGGACTCTCCCCCTCACCAGGCCCGAACCTTATCACCCGGTGCAGGGGCCGTGGATGAATGCACCAGTGTGCAGGGGCATTGCACCAATCCCGTGTGACCACCGATAATCCGCGCGCAGCCAACGACAAGGCGCCGTGCAATGACCGATTCGAAGAAGGGTGGACTACCGGGCTGGATCGACCCCAGCATGCAGCAGCAGATCGAGTGGCGGGACCAGGACATTCTGATTTCTGTCCCGATCAAGAGCGGGACGACCTGGACGATGAACATCGTCCATCAGCTGCTCAGCGGCGGCGACCCGAACTTCGAAGACATTTACGCCGAAGTGCCTGGATCGAGATCCTCACCCGTCCCGGCATGCCAGTCGGAGAACTCCTGCACCGAGTCGACCACATGCGCCGCGACCGGCCGCGGGCATTCAAATCCCACTCGGCGCCACCCGGGCTCCCGTATGTCGAGGCCGGTGGCGGCAAGGATGTTCGCTACATCATGGTGGTCCGTCACCCCGAGGAAGCGCTGGTCTCGGCCAAACCCTTTTTCGAGAAGCACACCGACGAGTGGCTCGAGCTCTGGGACGTACCGAAGGGGGCGTTGAGCCGGCCTAATTTTTCAACCTTCTACTACGAGGTGATCGATCGGATGGGTTTGAACGCCGCGCTGTTCGGCTTCGTGCAGGCCTGGTGGCCGCTACGACACAAGCCCAACGTCCAGTTCCTGCATTTCACGGACATGAAGCGGGACCACGACGGGTCGATCCGCCGAATCGCGGATTTCATCGGGGTACAGCCCACTGACGAGTAATGGGGTGCGATCACCGAGTACACGTTCTTCGCCTGGATGAAACAACACGGAATCAAGCTCGACGCCACGACCGCGACCGAGGTCCCGGTGCTCGAGCCGGGGGCAATGGTTCGCAGGGGCCAGGCGGGCGCGGCCGCCGATGACGGGATGACGCCAGAGATTTCAGAACATCTACGTGAGGTCGGCGCCCGAAGGTGTCCGGACGACGACGCCCGGCGCTGGTTGTACGAGGGCGGCCCGCTCCCCTGACCCAGGCACCGGTTTTCGGGCGGGGCATCCCATCTGGCGGGGTTGCTTCCTCGGTCGCCCCCGCCCGGCCGGGGCGGCCGCCTGCCTGCTCCCTCGTCCCGCCTGGCCAGCTGGGCGCCGCGCTCCGAAAACCGCTCGGCGTCGTTCTTCAGCACCCTCCTGAGGAAACGGCGCGTAGCAAGCCCCTTCAGAGGCGCTGATCGTTCAGCGGGCCTAAAGGCCCTTGCTACGGCCGCTCGCTGGGCGTGACCCGTTTCCTGCCCGAAGCGTCACGCCCCGCGTGTGACGGGCTCCTAAATGAACGAGCCGGCCGGCCCGCACCCAGACCTCGTCGTCGAGTCGAACCGTGGTGTCGGTAAAGAAGTTCCAGCGGACATACCCGCCGGTGACGGTGCCCCCGAGCTCGGAGTTGTCGCCGAGCGACAGCCTGACGACGCCCTCGCCGTACCCGTAATACGGAATCCACGGGTTGCGATCGGGCACGGCGAGCAGCGGGTTGAAGCCAAGCGCGAACTCGCGGAAGGCGCGAGCCTGAGCCGGCGCGCCGTCGAGCTCCGCCTGCACCGCGTCCAGGCCGCTGTCCGCTGTCACGCCAACGATCCGGCCCCGCTCGAAGGTGATGCGCAGCCCGATGACCGGACGACCATCCCACTGTGAATGTGGGAAAGCGACCACGCCGTTCACCGTTTCCTCAAGAGGGGCGACGCGAATGGACCCCGCGGGCAACTCGATCTCCCGATCAATCAGGATGACGCCTTGGTCGGTGCGCGCTTTCGACGCGTCACCGTCCTGCAGGTTCACGGGCCGGTCGCCAATGCGAAAGCTGATGTCGGTGCCGATGGGCGACGTGACGCGGACATCCGCTCCGCGCATGACCTGGACGAACTCGCGTTGCTTGGCCGCGAGCGCCTCGTAGTCGGTCTCGAGGAGCGCCCGCTGGTAGTGCGCGTCGATCGCGGTCTGGCCGGGCAGCGGCTGTCCCGGTATCGGAAACGCACTGCCGTTCTGCGTCCAGTGAAAGTGGATGGTCCGCCCGACGCCTTCGTTCAGCCAATCCTGCAGCGCGCCATACGCCGGCTGCCCCACGCGCGCGCCGGGCATCATGATGGCTCCGTCGACGTCCCGGAACATCTCCTTGTATGCGGCTCGCGCTTCGGCGTATCCCCGACGCAGCACCTCGGCGTCCCAGGCCTCCGGAAACGGTTCCTCCAGCACGTCGACCACACCCAGATCGACCGCACCGGCCTCCATGAGCGCATATCGCAGATGTGGCAGGATGTCGTCGAAGTTGCCAGGGCGTGCGAGGAGCAGGATCCGCTCGCCCGGCTGCGGGTCCAACTGAGCGACCAGCCGTTCGGCCATCGCCGGCCAGTCCATCGTAAGACGGGGCTGCGCGACCGCCGGAGCCACACAGATCAGCGACGAGATGATGAGTCCACAAACGACACGCATGACACCCTCCTAGCGGACACCTGGCAGCGCCTTCAGAAACGCCAGAGTCGGTTCACCTTGACGACGAACCCTCTGTTGCGCAACTCGGAGAAACGGTTTGGCATCAGCGGATTCGTGTTGCGGTCTTCGCTGTAGACGACGAACAGCTCGCTTCCCGGCGAGTACTCCCACCGCAGTCGGAAGTTGTTGCTGATGGAGTCACTGTTCGAGTTGTACTGCACCAGCGCGCTCAGGAACATGCGCGGCGTGACGGTGTAGTTGACGCGCGAGACGACCAGGTCCGCGCGGAACGACCCCGCCGGGGTGTCGATCCAGTTGACCGAGACACTCGGCTCGACCGTGAACTGCTCGGTGAGTTCCACGCGTCCGCGGTTGAAGCCGACCGACCGGATGTCGCCGTTGAAATATTGGCCGGCCCGCAGGGTGACGGTCCCGTTGAATGCGTGCTGGGCTCCGCGGGTATACGTCGCCTCGACATCATGAAACCCGTATCCGCCGACGGGCAGGGTCACGCCAAGCCCGGGTGAAAACGGCTCGACCAGGAACTCGTAGTTGTCGACCACCGAGACCCCGACGGTGTCACTGTTCTCGAACTCGGTCGAGAACCCGAACTGAGACTGCCGTGTTTCCACGAGGCCGGTGTCCGCGGTCAGGATGTATTCAAAACTCCCCTCGAACCGAAACTGTCGGACCGCGTCGATCGACGCCGGCCGTGGGCTGAAGCGTCCGGACGTGTAGCTTCGGCGAAAATTGTCGCGTCGCACGAAACCGACTTCCGGCACGAAGTTGCGTTCCACCACGAGGTGGTCGGCCTGAATACCGTAGCGGTCTCCACCGTAGTCGAACTTGGCCTGGTAGCTCAGGTCGTCCGTCTCGGCATCTGGGGTCCGGGTCCGCGCCAGATACCCGAGGAGGCTGACGTTCTCAAAGAACGACAAGGTCGCGTCCGCACCGTAGGCCTGGCTCATGCCGTCGCCTTCGAGCGACACGGACCGGTTCGTGAACAGACCGCCGACGCTACTGCGGCGCAGGATATCCCGCTTGACCCGGACCACCGTGAAGTTGGTCATCTCGGCCCCGGACACCTCTTCGGCGTCGGTCTGGATGCTCAGGGCGCCCACATCGAACGCCCCGACCTTGCCGGTGACCCGGCCACCGCCGACAATCGGCACCACCGTCCCGTTGTCGAGACCGATCCGGCGCGTGTAGAACAGCGTCGGCGCGTTGCCACCGCCAAAAAAGCCGCCGCCGCCGGCTCTGCGCAGCGCCCCGCCGAACCCGCCGCCCACGCCGCCCCGGGCAAAGTCAAAGATGCCGCGCCCTTCGAGAAAGAACTCCCGCTTTTCCGGAAAGAACAGACTAAACCGGGTGAGGTTCACCTGCTGCTCGTCCACCTCGACCTGCGCGAAGTCCGTGTTGTAGGTGAAATCAGCCGTCAGATTTCTCGTGATCCCGACCTTGACGTCGACACCCACGTCGCCATCTCCGACGCCGATGGTCGGAGGACTGGTGTTGAGGTCGGTGGTCCGCCCTCCGATGGCATACGGCTTGACCTCAAAGTTTCGGCCGCCGTCGGGGACCTCCATCCCCACCAAGGTCGCCGCTCCTGAGACGCGAAAAATGCCCGCGGTGCCACCGCCGCCACCGGCGGCCGAGATCGGGAGTGGCGTGATGTAGGCATATTCACTCTTGCGACGAATACCCCGTCTGAGCTGCACGCCCCACACCTGGTCCGGTCCGGGGCGATATCGGAGCGACTTGAACGGAATCTCCATCTCGACCGTCCACCCACCCTCGAACCGCCCGGTGCGAACGTCCCAGACCGGATTCCAGTCGCCGTTGTAGCTCCCTTCGTTCGTGATCGCAAAGTCGGACAACGCGCCAAGCGGGGTGGTCTGGAACGCCACGCCGTTTCGTCGGTCATAGAACGTGTCAAACAGAACGAGGAAATGGTCGTTCTGGCGGAGTTGGTTCGAGTCGCGACGCATCTCGTTCGCGACCCACTCGCTGGGCGGCGCCGAATCCCAGATGCGGCCGGCGACGTAGACGTTCCTGTCGTCGAACAGGATCCAGGCTTCGGTCTGTTCCGTGGCCGGCGCCCCTTCGTTCGGCACCTGCTGGATGAAGCCGGTGATGGCCGGCTGCGTGCGATACACCGCTTCATCGAGCCGCCCGTCCAGATCGACCACTTCCGTCACCCTGACGGCCCGCAGGGTAGCCCCGCCCTGCTCGTTCCGCGACAGCACCGCCGGCGGGGTCGGGGGAGCGGGCCCGTCGATCACGCGGGGCGAGGCGACCCGCGCGCGGTTCGAGGGCGGCATAGCCACGGCCCCACCGGCGTCGGCGGTAACCCCGACCGGGGGCCGACCGAGCGCCCCGACCGGAGCGGCGGGGGTGGCGGCCGTCGACGCGAGCCCTGCCCCCGTGAGACTGACGAGCTGCGCCGCGATCTGATGCTGTAGCTCGAAGAGGTCGCTGAATGCGCCATCGAGCGTCGTCCTCGCACGCACCGCACCCGTGTCGATGTCAACGATCCTTGCCGTCGTGCGCAACTGGTCGCCGACCCGCTGATAGCCGCCCGTGATGAGCCACGTCGCCCCGAGTTGACCAACGCGGTCCCGCGCGGTCTGGTCCGATCCATCGCGCGTCGTACCCGGGAGAGCCAACGAGCCGAATGCGGGGGGGGCGATGACCACCACCCCGTCGAGTCGCGCGAGGTCGCTGGCGACGGTCTCCGCGATGCCCACCCCGATCCAGTCGTCCGCCGGCTGCCTGGAGATGTTCGCGAACGGCGCGACCGCGATCACCAGGGGCGGTATCGAGACCGCCTGGCCTCCGATCGTGGATACCGGTTGCGCCAACGCGGCTGGAGCCATGGTCAAGACCCCCGCGAAGGCCGTCAACAGACCAGCCGATCGTCGATCGACCCGACGGCCGAGCGAGCGGATCGGGCGACGGAATCGGACGCACAGGGATGGCATGTCTGGCCGGTAAGAGGATGAGGAGGGCGTTTTCTAACCTACGACACAGCGAGAGCACGACCCCCACTGGCGTGGAAGCCAGTCGCATGAACGCCACGACGTGACTCGTCGATGTTCGCGGGTGGTCGCCGATCACCGAGGAGCGTCGGCCGTATCCACACCGGGTCGCGCGAGCTCCCAGGGGGCACCGGTGCCGGACGACCCGAGGAAGAGTTTGGTGCCATCGGCCAACGTAATGTCGCGGCCGTTTGCCCGGTTCGTGCCATCCTTTGCCTGATACCCATCGACCAGGACATCGACTCCCGGCAGGAGCGACCGCCTCGTAAACCCTCGCCTAAACAGCACGTTGGGAGTGCCGGCTTCGAACGCCCAATTCTCGGTGGCGCCGCTGTCCGTCTTCACGTCGAGGTGGATCCACACGTGGGGATTAATCCACTCCACCTTGGTGACGGTGCCGCTGAACTCCACCGGTCGGTCAGCATCGAATTCAGCCGCAAATGCGTGGTGCGCCGACGCGGGCACACCGGTTGCCATCATCCACAGACACAATCCGGCGACCGCGCCCAGGCCCGTGATCAGTGACGTTGTTCTCATGGGTGTAGCCTCCTTCGGCACTGGTCGGATTACCCAGCGACGATTCGTTGACGCGAGTGACCCCTATCGTCGATACCATTCATGCAGCAGATCGCCAGGTGGAACCTTACGGGTGATTTCCACCGTCATGGTCTCACCTTCCCACCGTTGGACCAACGGCTCTCGCCGGAGGTGTCCATACATGAACTCCTCGGCGAACTGGATACACGGGTAGTCCAGCACCGTGGCACTCGGCTCCAAACGCCGGTACAGCGGCATCGCGATCGTCCAGGGTTCGGTAAAGGTCTCTGGATCGGTGACCGTGACTTCATACCAGATGGCGTCTGGCGACAGCGGCGAAAAGCGCTCGGTCAGTCGCAGGGCCTCGCTGTGGAAATTTCCGGCTCGGTCGAACCACGTCCTGCCGTTGAACTCCGACACCTCCACGACCAGGGTGTCGCCTTCCCACCGCCCGACCGAATGCCCCATGTAGGTGTAGTCCGGCGGTCCGGTGACCTCATTCATGTGGATGACGCGTCCCGCATTCGAAAACCCGAAGGTCATGTGGATCTTGTCGGTGCCCTGCGCGATTTGAAAGGGATAGGGCATGTACATCGCTCGGGGGATACCCGGCAGATAGCACTTGAGCTCGGGGTCGCGGTCGATCCAATGCTCGGCGTTTTCCTGCTTCGCACGGAGCGCGTCCGGGGTGTAGGGGATCCGACCATCGCCCCCGACCACGCCCACCGACCCGGGCACGCCGGCGGCGGCGCCCAGCGCGACCACTGGCGCCGCGGGCACCTTGGAGAACTCGTAGGGATAGACGCCCTGCTGCATGACCATGCCAGCTCGCGCTTCGTGGGCCTCCAGGTCCCAGTGGGCTTCGTTGTTGGCCTGCCACACGCCATCGAAATTCGGCTTGCCGTCGGGGGTCCGGGCCGGGCGCGCCGTCGAATCCTGCACCTGACCCTGCCCGGCGGT
>CAUZAY010000206.1:0-7771 GCA_963577695.1 Vicinamibacteria bacterium
TGAAGGACTCGGCACGCTCGTGATCATCGACCATGGCCATCAGGCCTTCTCGCTCTACGGCTATCTCGGCGGGCTCGCGGTGCGGACCGGCGTCCAGGTCGACGCGCGCACCCTCCTCGGCACCGCCACACGCTCGCCGACCGGCAACCAGGCCGTATACTTCGAGCTCCGCATCGACGGTCGTCCCGTCGATCCGGTAGAATGGTTCAAGTAGTGGAAGGGCCTGGTACTCGATGACAGACCGTACTCGTTTCGTGCTCCTGATGGTGACGGCGCCCATCCTGGCCTACACGCTGGTCGGCGGGCTGCTGGGCCGTGTCGTCGCTCGGGAGGGCACCTACCAGCACTTGCGGGTCTTCGAAGACGTGGTGTCGCTGGTCAACAGCAACTACGTCGAGGAGGTCGAGCCCGAGCGCGTGATGCAAGGCGCTCTGTGGGGCCTCGCCGAAGGGCTGGACCCGCAGAGCATGTATCTGACGGAGGACGAAGCCCGCGAGTACGGATCGGCCGGCGTGCCGGGCGAGGTCGGTATCGGCGTGACCTTGACCCGCCAGTACTACGTGCAGATCGTGGCCGCGAGGGACGGGTCGCCGGCAGACGACGCGGGTCTCGTCCCGGGAGACTTCCTCCGGTCGATTGCTGACAATCCAACCCGCACGATGTCAACCGTTCGCGCCAACCAGCTGCTGCGCGGTGCGCCCGGGTCAACCGTGCGTCTGAGTGTCATTCGAGGCAACCGGGCGGAACCGATGGACATCGACGTCCGGCGCAGCGCCGACCGCTCGGCCAACGTTACCAGCCGCATCGTCGCGCCGGGTGTCGGCTACATCCGGATTGCGGAATTCGACGAGACCACCGCGGACGCCATCGAGTCGGCGGCGGATGCGTTGGGGGGACAGGGCGCCACCAAACTCATCGTCGATCTGCGCGGGACCGCCAGTGGCGCATTCGATAGCGGTATCGCCAGCGCGGCGCTCTTCACCGACGCCGAAACGCTTGTCATCCGAGAAACGTCCGCGGCACAGCAGCCCGTGGCTCGAGGCGCAGCGCCGGCGTCCATTGCCGTGCCGGTGGTCCTGCTGACAAATCCCGGCACCGCCGGGGCCGCCGAGGTGTTCGCAGCCGCGCTCATCGACACTGAGCGCGCAGAGACGGTCGGGTTGCGGACCGCGGGCCGCGCCGCCGAGCAGACGTTGGTGGATCTCCCGAGTGGCGGGGGACTCTTGCTGTCGTCGACTCGGTATCTGGCCCCGTCGGGCGCGCCGATCCATCGCGTCGGCGTGGAGCCGGCCGTGGCCGTGCCGACACCGATGACCGAATTGGGGCAACCTCGACCGACCCCGGACGAAGACCCCGTGCTCGACCGCGCCCTCGAACACCTCACGGCAATGCCCACAGTGTAGTCAGACACGCCGGTCGCATCGCGTTGACTGGTTTTTTGAGAGGTTGGTATACTGCGCGATTGGGAAACGCGCGTCTACATGCAGACCGGTGCCACCCACAATTTGCAAGACATAGGCGCGTAGCTCAGTCTGGTTAGAGCGCCTGCTTGACACGCAGGAGGTCGGCGGTTCGAGTCCGCCCGTGCCTACCACCCCTCCGCTGAACCGGTCACGTCTCACGCAGGACGCCCTGATGCCCGCTCCCCCGAACCCGCGGGGCGCGGTTGACGTGACCAGCGGCGCGGACACCGAGTGCGGTTTCAATGACGATGGATCAGGTCACGGTCACGCTCCCGGACGGATCGACTCGGCAACTGCCGACCGGGACACCGGTACGTCAGGTGGCCGAGGACATCTCGCCTCGGTTGGCCAAGGCGGCGATCGCGGCCTCCGTCGGCGACCGCGTGGTCGATCTCACGCACCCGCTCGACGAGGACGCCGCGGTGCGCATCATCACCAAGGATGGTCCGGACGCGCTGCAACTCTACCGACACAGCACGGCCCATCTGCTAGCGGCCGCGGTCACGGCGCTGTTCCCGGAGGCGCAGTGCGGAATCGGTCCTGCGATCGAGGACGGCTTTTATTACGACTTTATCGTGGACCGGCCGTTCGTGCCGGCCGATCTCGAGGCAATCGAAGCGAAGATGCGCGAGCTCGCCGGGCAGAATCTGGCCTACGAACGCAAGATGATGTCAAAAGAGGAGGCGAAGCAGTATTTCGCCGACCGGGGCGAGCCGCTGAAGGTGCAGCTGGTCGAAGAAAAGGGGGGACCGGTCGTCTCCTGTTACACCATCGACGGCGTGTTCATGGACTTCTGTACCGGCCCGCATGTGCCGTCATCCGGCGCGCTGAAAGCGTTCAAGGTGCTGCACAGCTCGAACGCGTACTGGAAGGGCGACGCCCAGAACGAGCCGATGCAGCGGATCTACGGCACGGCGTTCTTCAACGACAAGGCCCTGAAGGTATATCTGACGAGGCTGGAAGAAGCGAAGAAGCGGGACCACCGGAAATTGGGCCGGGAACTGGGCCTCTTCACCTTTCATCCCTGGGCGCCCGGCGCCGCGTTCTGGCTCGCGCACGGCACCACGCTATGGAACCAGCTGGCCGAGTACATGCGGTCCACGCTGTTCCCCTCGGGATATGTCGAGTTGCGCACGCCGCTGGTCTACAACAAGAAGCTCTGGGAGACCTCCGGGCACTGGGAACACTACGCCGAGAACATGCTGCAGGTGGAGTCGGAAGGCGAGACCTTCAGCCTGAAGCCGATGAACTGTCCCGGACACATGCTCGTGTTCGCGAGCGAGGGGCGCAGTTATCGCGACCTCCCACTCCGGTACCACGACCAGAGCGTGCTCCACCGCGACGAGGCGTCCGGGGTGCTGGCCGGGCTGACCCGGGCCCGCCAGTTCTGTCAGGACGACGCGCACTGCTTCGTCACCCCTGAACAGGTCGGCGACGAGGTAGAGCGGCTGCTGCGGCTCGTGCAACAGGTGTATCAGGACTTTCAGCTCGACTTCTCGGTCGAACTGTCGACCCGGCCCGAGACATTTCTGGGTGAGACCGAGACCTGGGACCAGGCCGAAGACCAGCTGAAGCAGGCATTGGAAGCGGCGGGCCAGGCCTACTCGGTCGCCGAAGGCGAGGGCAATTTTTACGGTCCGAAGATCGATTTCCACGTCGTGGACGCCATCGGCCGCACCTGGCAATGCGCCACGATTCAGTTGGACTACCAGCTGCCGCAACGTTTCGACCTCAAATACACCGGCGCGGACAACACCGAGCATCGTCCCATCGTCATCCACCGCGCCATCTTCGGGAGCTTCGAACGGTTCATCGCGCTGCTCATCGAGCACTATGCCGGCGCGTTCCCGCTGTGGCTCGCGCCGGTTCAGGCGATGGTCGTGCCGATTGCTGATCGTCACCTCGACTACGCCGAGTCGGTCGCGTCCAGGCTGAGAGCGGACGGTCTTCGGGTCGAGGTAGATGCCCGGCAGGAGAAAATGGGGTATAAGATCCGCGAGGCGCAATTGCGCAAGGTCCCGTACATGCTGGTCACGGGAGACCGCGAGGTGGAAGGCGACGCGGTCGCGGTGCGGCACCGTAGCGAGGGCGACCAAGGCGCACGGTCCGTCGACGACTTCATCGCCGACGCGCGGGCAGAAATTTCGCGCCGCACGTAGCGCGCGCGCACGAGCACCTGAGCAAAGGGGGACACTATCGCTTTTGTCCGAAATCAGCGACGCGAGGTCCGGACTCGCACCAATGAACGGATTCGAGTCCGTGAGATCCGGGTCATCGACGACGAGGGCGAACAGCTCGGGATCATGACGCCCCAGCAGGCCCTGGCCATTTCTCGGGAAAAGGGTCTGGATCTGGTAGAAATCTCGCCGACCGCGACACCCCCGGTGTGTCGCATCATGGACTACGGGCGCTACCACTACCAGGAGCAGAAGCGGACTCGGGAAGCGCGCAAGAACCAGAAGTCGATCGAGCTCAAGGAGATCAAGTTCCGGCCCAAAGTTGATACGCACGATTACAACTTCAAGAAGAAGCATATCGAGCGCATCGTGTCGGAAGGCGACAAGGTGAAGGCCACGGTCTTCTTTCGTGGCCGTGAGATGGCGCATCCGGACTTCGGACGACGCATTCTCGAGCGGCTCATGGACGACCTGGAAGGGATTGCCGCGGCCGAAACGCGCCCCAGCATGATGGGGAACCAGATGCACATCATTCTGTCCGGTGTCGCTGGCGCGAAGAAGTGAGAGCGAGAGAGAAAGTCCGACATGCCGAAGATGAAGACGCACCGCGGGGCCGCCAAACGATTCAAGCTGACGGCCAGCGGCAAGATCAAGAGAAACCACTCGCTGAGACGGCACATTCTGACCAGCAAGACGACCAAGCGGAAGCGCGGGCTGCGTAGGTCAGCCCTGATCTCGGCCGCGGACATGAAGAAGGTCCAGCGTCTGCTGCCGAACGGATAGGATTAGTGACATGCCTCGAGTCAAACGCGGATCAGTCCGCCGCGCCAAACGGAAGAAATTGCTGGCGCGCACCAAGGGCTTCTACGCTACCAAGAGCAAGCTGTACCGGGCCGCCAAACTCGCCGGCGACAAGGCGGCGGAGTATGCCTACATTGGCCGGCGCCTGAAGAAACGCGACTTCCGCCGTCTCTGGATTGTGCGGATCAACGCGGGCGCGCACCAACACGGGCTGAACTACAGCCAGTTCATGAACGGACTGGCTGCGGCGGGCGTCACGCTCGACCGGAAGAGTCTGGCCAACCTGGCCGCCACGGAGCCCGCCGCGTTCGCGCATCTGGCCTCCCAGGCCAAAGACGTGCGAGCGGCTGCCGCCGAGGCGGCGGCGGCGTAGAGACCGTTCCTGACAGCGGCTGCCCCGGGCGGCCGCTCCGCCTGCGCCTCCGGCCGGAGGCGTCTTCGAACCGCCCGTCACGCAGCGCCGTGCCATGACCGCCCAGACCGCCATCGACGCCATCCGCGTGGCATTTCAGGCTGACCTGGACACCATCGCGACCGCGCAGGACCTGCAGTCGGTTCGAGATCGGTATCTCGGACGTAAACAGGGCCAGGTCGCGGCGCTCATGAAATCGATGGCGGGGGCCGCGCCGGCCGACCGGCCCGCCCTGGGCAAAGCCGCCAACGTCCTCAAACGCGAGATCGACGCGGCGCTCACCCAGCGCCGGGAAACGCTCAAGGCCAGCGGACGGCCAGCAGGCAGTGTCGACGTGACACTGCCTGGCCGCGAGCTGCCCTTCGGGCGGCGTCATCCGTTGACGCTCATCCGGGAACAGGTCGAATCGATCTTCGAGACGATGGGATTCGAGATCCTCCAAGGCCCGCAGGTGGAAGACGACCACCACAACTTCGAGGCGCTCAACATGCCGCCGGATCACCCGGCGCGCGACATGCAGGACACGTTCTATCTGGAACGACCGATGCCCGGGGGCGGCGAAGGATCGGTCCGGCCCGCCACGTTGCTGCGCACCCACACGTCCGGCATGCAAATTCGGTATATGGAGTCGCACGAGCCGCCGGTGCGCATCATTGCGCCCGGGTTGGTGTATCGACGCGACACCCCTGATCTCACCCACTCCCCAATGTTCATGCAAGTCGAGGGGCTGCTGGTCGGCGAAGGCATCACCATGGCCGACTTGAAGGGCACCCTCGTCGGCTTCCTGCGCCGATTCTTCGATGCCGGCACCCGGGTCATGTTCCGTCCCAGTTTCTTTCCGTATACGGAACCGAGCGCCGAGGTCTTCATCAGCTGCGTGTTCTGCGGGGGCGACGGCTGCGCCGTCTGCAAGCAGACGGGCTGGCTGGAGATTCTGGGGTGCGGCATGGTGCATCCGGCGGTCTTCGAAGCCGTCGGCTACGACCCCGAGCGCTACACCGGCTGGGCGTTTGGTCTCGGTATCGACCGCGTGGCCTTGCTCAAGTATCGGGTGGAGGACATCCGCCTGTTCTACGACAACGACTTGCGGCTGCTGGAGCAGTTTCCCCATTGAGAATCCTGGTGTCCTGGCTGCAGGAGCTCGTCGAAGTCCCGATCGGCCCCGCTGGCGCCGGGCCGGCCGGCCCGAAAGACATTGCCGAGCTGGCTGACGCGCTCACCATGCGTGGATTTGAGGTGAGCGCGGTGGAACCCTGGCCAGCCGCCGATGGCGCCCCCCCGGACGCCGTGCTCGATCTCGAGATCACCACCAACCGTCCGGACTGTCTGTCGGTGTTCGGCATCGCTCGCGAGGTGGGCGCCATCTACGCGGCCGACTGCCATCTCCCAGAGCGTGAACCGGCCGTCGCGGCCGACGGCGACGCCTCGATCTCGATCAGCATCGAAGACCCCGATCTGTGTCCTCGCTATGTCGGCGCTCTGGCGGATGTGGAGGTCGGCCCGTCTCCCCGATGGCTGGCGGCCCGACTCGAAGCGGCGGACGTGCGGCCGATCAACAATGTCGTCGACGTCACCAACTACGTCATGCTCGAACTGGGGCACCCGATGCACGCCTTCGATCTCGCCAAGCTGGCGGGTCCCGAGATTCGTGTGCGCCGCGCGGCCGATGGAGAGCGGATTCGTACGCTGGACGGTGTGGAGCGAACGCTTCAGCCGGAGATGCTCACCATCGCCGACTCCCAGCAGGCGCAAGCGGTCGCGGGGGTCATGGGGGGAGCCGACTCTGAGGTTGGAGTTGCGACACGCACCATCGTGCTGGAGGCGGCCTATTTCAACCCGATCTCAGTGCGGCGCACCAATAAGCGGCTGGCGCTGTCGACCGACGCCTCGTTTCGGTTCGAGCGGGGCGCGGACGTGTTGGCCCCCATCACCGCGATCGCCCGTGCCCGTCACCTGCTGACCGCCATCGGAGCCGGACGCGCCCGTGGAGCCGTCGTGGACTGTTTTCCCGCCCCGCCCGACCCGATTGTGGTGCGGCTGCGCCACCACCGTATCGGTCATCTGCTCGGTCAAACGGTGGATCCGTCGTTCGTGGCTCCCACCTTGACCCGACTCGGCTTCGCGCCCCGGTTGGAGCGTGACGACGAGAGTCCGGTGTGGCAAGTGACGGTGCCCTCGTTCCGCGTGGACGTCAGTCGCGAGGAAGACCTCATCGAAGAAGTGGCGCGGCACCACGGGTACGAGCGGCTCCCCACGACGTTTCCGGCGCTCACGAGGCCGCCGCAGGCCGCTGGCGACTGGCGACCGCGTGACCAGACCATCCGACGGCTCCTCACCGGGTGCGGCTTCTCCGAGGCGATCACGTATGGGTTTATCGAACGCGAGGCGGCGCTCGCCGTTCACGAGGATGCATCCGACCTCGTGGCCTTGAGCAACCCACTGTCGGAGAAAGGCGCCGTGCTCCGTCCATCATTGCTCCCGGGACTGGTCGACTCGCTCATCCACAACCGGCGGCGCGAACGGCAAGACATACGCCTGTTCGAGCTGGGCAGCCGATTTCGTCAGGGCGACGGCGAAACCCCCTCGCTGGCCCTGGCGCTGACCGGCGCAGCGATGGCGCAACACTGGACCGGATCCGAGCGCAAGGCAGACCTGTTCGACCTCACGGGCGCCCTCACGCGGCTGGCCGAAGGATTCGGGGTCCACGCCGCGTTCGAGCCAGACACCACGCGCGCGCTGGTCCCTGGACGCACGGCACGAGTCCAGTTGACCATCGGCCCCGACACGACGCACGTGGGCTGGGTCGGACAGCTGGACCCGGCCCTGGCAAGCCGGCGCGGCCTCCCTGGCGCCCACGAGGTGTATGTCGCCGAACTCGACCTGGGGCCGCTCACCCGGGAGGCGTTCGCCCGTCTCCG
>CAUZAY010000207.1:0-7755 GCA_963577695.1 Vicinamibacteria bacterium
GCGATTCGTCGGAAGAACGAGTGGGCCTATCTGACCCGTCTTCCGATTTCGGCCGGGGGCGGTAGTGGTGCCGGTATTTTTCGGGTGTCGGCGGCCGGCACGCTGGTGGGCATCGAGCCCCCACCGGTCAGCCGAAACATCGAAGTCAAGCCATACGCCATTGGCGGCATCACCAGGGACACTGTTCGTAACCCCGACGGCGGCAACGTCCGTGACGGCGACTTCGGTCTGGATGTGAAGTACGGGATCACCCAGAACCTCACTGCGGATATCACTTTCAACACAGATTTTGCGCAGGTCGAGGTAGACGAGCAACAGGTCAATTTGACCCGTTTCAGCCTTTTCTTCCCAGAGAAACGGGAGTTCTTCCTGGAGGGGCGCGGGGTGTTCGACTTTGCGCGAGGTGGGATCGGCGGTGGCGGGTTCTTCGGGGGCGGCACCGCGCCGACCCTGTTCTACAGTCGACGGATCGGCCTGGACAACAGGCAGGTGGTGCCGATTCTCGGCGGTGGCCGGGTCACTGGCAAGATCGGTCAGTTCGACGTCGGCGCGTTGAGTATCTCCACCGACGACAAGGCGTTGGGCGGGGCCGAATCGACCAACTTCACGGTGGCTCGGATCAAGCGCGACGTCCTCCGGCGCAGCGCCATCGGAGGCATCTTCACCAACCGCTCGGTTTCGGTGGCCGGCGACGGCGCCAGTCAGACCATTGGCGTGGATGGGACGTTCGCCTTCTACGAGAATATCTCGATGCTCGGGTACTACGCGAGGACCGAAACACCGGATCCTGACATCGTCGGCGAAAACACCAGCTATCAGGCCCGGTTCGACTACGGGGCGGACCGCTACGGCATGCAGGTGGACCACCTGCTCGTCGAGGACGATTTCAGCCCCGAGGTCGGATTTGTCCGTCGAGACAACTTTCGGCGGACGTTTGTCCAGGGGCGGTTCAGTCCTCGGCCGCGTTCGATAGATGCCGTGCGGCAGTTCCGGTTCGTCGGCAGTGTGGACTACATCCTGGCCGCGGATACGAATCTGTTGGAGACGCGTACGAACCAGTTCGAAGTGCAGACCGAGTTCGAGAGCAGCGACCGGTTCGGGGTCACGCTCAGAGACAACTACGAGCTGTTGCTGGAGCCGTTCTCCCCGGGGGGCGGGGACTTTTCGATCCCGGTCGGCGGCTACGCGTTCAACGACGTGGAGGTCGCCTATTCGCTCGGGCAACAACGACGGGTGAACGGCGGTGTCTCGCTGCTGCGGGGTGGCTATTTCGGCGGGAACATTACGACACTCGGCTTCAGGCGAGGGCGGATCGCGGTGTTGCCCCAGATGTCCATCGAACCGAGCATTTCGTTCAACTGGATCGACACGCCCCAAGGGAAGTTCCGGACCGACCTCGCGGTGACACGCGTCAACTACGCGTTCAATCCGCGGATGTTTTTCAGCGGCCTGTTGCAGTACAGCTCGGCGAGCGGCACGGTGAGCAGCAACATGAGATTTCGGTGGGAGTACAGCCCGGGGAGCGAGCTGTTCGTGGTCTACTCCGAGGACCGCGACACGGAAGATCTGCTGCGTCCCGACCGGTCGACCGAGCTGCGCAATCGCGGCTTCGTCATCAAGTTCAATCGCCTGTTCCGGTTCTAGTACTGAGACGGGGCTGCGCCCCGGACCCCACGCGACCACTCCGCGGGGACCCCGAATGCCCCACTCCGTGGTCGCGGGGCGCGCATTGTCGCCGAGCGAGGCTGGCGTCTGGCGGCGCTGCTTCCTCGGTCACAGACTGCCTGTCTGCTCCTTCGTCGCGCCTTGCCAGACACCAGCCTCGCCTGGCGACATCGCTCCGGGGGTTGACGGAATCCGCTTTCGAAGCAAGGGCCTTCAGGCCCGCCAAGGCGAGGACCCACACAGGCCGGGTTACCGGCCGGTCGTGCGGTCGGGGTCGGTGGCACCGAGGCGTTTCAGCAGCTCGGCGACGGGGGGACCGGTAGGCTCTAGGTAACCGCCGCGGAAGGGCTGGGCACGGTCGGCGAGGCTCAATGGAGTCTGTTCCCGCGCGTTGGTGGCGTTGAGGTCGGCCCCGGCGTCTGCGAGTAGCTCGATCACTGACCCGTAGCCCTGGCGCACCGCATAGTGCAACGCCGTATCGCCCCGCTCGTCGGCGGTCGTGACATCGACCCCGAGGTCGAGAGTGATCTGTGCGAGTTGATAGGCGAGCTGTTCGGCTTCGACTGGATCGGGTGGTGGGGTGCCGACTCGATTGCGCCGATCCTCGGTGGATTGGGTGATACCCATCGCTGCCTGGAGCGACGACATGCCGCTGTCGGGAGTGGATAGGGAGTCCGCTCCGCGTTCCGCCAGTAGACGCAGGATCTCGAGTTCGCCGTACTTCGCGGCCAGCCAGAAGACGTTCGCACCGATCCACTGATGGCGCAGGCTGTAGTCGGCGCTGAAACGACGGCCGGGGGTTCCGTGCTGGAGGACGGCGTTCACGTCGGCGCCGTGGTCGAGGAGCGCGCTCGCGAGATGGACCTGGCTGCGGAGGACGGCCGCATGCAGCGCGGTGTAGCCGGCGCCGTCCGCGTTCGGGTCGGCCCCGTGCTCGAGCAGGTAGATGCCGAGCGGTCCGTGACCACTATGGGCCGCAACGACGAGCGCGTTTGTCCCGGCGGCCGAGGTGTCGTTGACATCGGCGCCCGCGTCAACCAGGACCCGGGCGGTGTCGACGTCGCCCTGCCGAGCCGCCAAGAGTAACGGTGTCGACCCGCCATGCGACATCCGGTAGTTCCCGATTGGGTTCGTGTTGCCGGCCGTGTTCTCCAACTGGTCCCAGACCGCGGTCCGGGCGTGAATGTCGGCCCCATGGTCGATGAGGATCTGCGCCACCCGCGGGTGCTGCTGCGCGGCGGCCCACATGAGGGCGGTCTGCTGCCGCTCGCGCTCGACGGCATTGACGTCCGCGCCGTGAGCCAGTAACAGCTTCACCGTCTCGAGGTCGCCGCCGCGGGCGGCCGTCATCAACGGCGTTTCTCCCATCGTGAGCGCCGCGTCGACATCGGCGCCGGCGGCCAACAGGTGCGCCACCATCGAGGCGCTGCCGTTCATTGCCGCCAGCCACAGGGGGGTGGCGCCCAGGTCGTTGGTGGTGCCGACCGTGGCGCCGGCCTCGATCAGCAGTTGGACCGCGTCGAGATCGTCTCGATGCGCCGCGTGGTGCAGCGCGGTCGCGCCGTCACCCTGCGTCGTGTTCGGGTCTGCGCCGTGGTCGATCAACGCCCGGGCCACGTCGAGCCTTCCGTCCCTGACCGCCTGGATCAGGTCGGGTGCGGGTTGGGCGACGGCGGCGACCGAACTCAAGAGTATGGCGAGTCCGCCGGTCGCCATCCCGCGTTGACTCAGACGAGCGAGACTTATGTATTGCCGCA
The DNA here is from genome assembly GCA_963577695.1 of Vicinamibacteria bacterium. GTDB lineage: Bacteria > Acidobacteriota > Vicinamibacteria > Vicinamibacterales > UBA8438 > UBA8438. The sequence continues at coordinate 3,423 of CAUZAY010000207.1, forward strand.
TTTCGTCTCATAGTAGTGCAGGCGGTTACGGATTGACACTCTTCGATGGGTCCGCCACACTACGGTAATCTTCAAGATTTTGGACGCACAGGAGGGCCGAGAGACGATGTCACGAGGGTCACGGTTGGTTGCCGGACAGGGAATGTTCCTGGTGGCCGTGGCGGCCCTGCTCGTGCTGACGCTCTCGTCGAGCCCTTACGTTGCCACCCTCCGGGCGCAGCCGCCCACCGATGCCAGCGCGGAGCTTCTGGACACCACGCTCCAGCGGTACTGCGTCACCTGTCACAACGATCGGTTGCGCACGGCTGATCTCAGCCTGGCGGACCTCGACCTGACTCAGGTCGGTACGCACGCCGAGTTGTGGGAGGGCGTGGTCGCCAAGCTGCGGACACGGGCGATGCCACCGGTTGGGCGGCCGCGTCCCGAGACCACCGTCTACGACCAGTTGGCCGGCTGGATCGAAACGGAAATTGACCGCGTCGCGGTCACGCGGCCCAACCCCGGGCGCACAGAGGCGGTGCATCGCCTGAACCGGGCGGAATACGCCAACGCCGTGCGCGACCTGCTCGCACTCGATGTCGATGTCGCCGCCCTGTTGCCGGCGGACGACTTCGACGAATTCGGCTTCGACAACATGGGGAACATCCTCAGCGTGTCACCGGCGCTGATGGGACGATATTTGTCGGCGGCGCGCAAGATCGGGCGCCGGGCGCTGGGCGAAACCCCGTTGGGGCCGGCCATCGACACCTACGAGGTGCCGATTCTGCTGGTGCAAAACGACCGGATGGGCGACGACCTGCCGTTCGGGTCACGCGGCGGGATCGGCGTTCGTCACTATTTTCCGGTCGATGGTGAGTACGATCTCCAGATTCGCTTGCACCGCAACTATGTCGACTACGTCCGCGGCATGGGCTCACGACATGAACTGCAAGTGCGGCTGGATGGCGCCCTCGTGCGCACGTTTACCTTCGGCGGCGAGGAGCCGGACGTGGTGCAGGCTCCGGCGAGTTACGGGGGCAACCAGTTCGGTGACCCCGAGTGGGAAGAGTACATGCTCTTCGCCGACGCCAACATGCGGGTCCGTTTCCAGGCCGAGTCCGGTCCGCATGTGGTGGGGGTGTCGTTCGTCCGGAGATTCACCGAGCCGGAAGGCGTGCTGCAGCCGAGGCAAAGCGTCTTCGCGGTCGCCGTCAACGAGATGCGCGACGGAGACGCGGCGGTTGAGCATGTCGCGATCGGCGGACCCTATTCCAGCCGAGGTCCCGGCGACACGCCAAGCCGTGACGCGATTTTTGTCTGTCAGCCAGCCAGCGATGCTCGGGCTGAGGAAGAGTCCTGTGCCCGCACCATTCTTGGCTCGCTGGTGCGCCGTGCCTATCGTCGCCCGGTCGAGGCCGGCGACGTGGATGTCCTCATGGACTTCTATCGCGCCGGCCGCGATGACGGCAGCTTTGACGCCGGTATTCAGCTGGCGCTCGAGCGTCTGCTGATTGCGCCGGATTTCCTGTTCCGCGTGGTCCGTGACCCGACGGATGTCGCACCGGCGACCGCCTATGCGTTGAGCGATCTCGACATTGCCTCGCGGTTGTCGTTCTTTCTGTGGTCCAGTGTTCCGGACGACGAGTTACTGACCCTGGCTGAAGCGGGACGCCTGAACGAGCCGGGGGCGCTCGAACAGCAGACGCGGCGCATGCTGGCCGACCCGCGCGCGACGGAGCTGGTTCGCAACTTTGCTGGTCAGTGGTTGTATCTGCGGAACCTGCGGGCGGCCGTGCCCGACGCGATCACGTTTCCGGAGTTCGACGAGAACTTGCGCGAAGCGTTTCAGCGCGAGACTGAACTGTTCGTCGAGAGCCTGGTCCGGGACGACCGGAGCGTGTTGGATCTGCTGGGGGCTGACTACACGTTCGTCAACGAGCGGCTGGCCACACACTACGGCATTCCCAACGTCTACGGCAGCCACTTTCGGCGAGTGGCGCTCGACGCGGCGACGGCCGAGCATCGGGGCGGGATCTTCGGCCACGGCAGTCTGCTGACGGTGACCTCCTATCCGAATCGCACGTCGCCGGTCCTTCGCGGGAAGTGGATGCTGACGAACGTACTGGGTACCCCGCCGCCACCGCCGCCGGCCGATGTGCCGGACCTGCCCGAGCGGGGCGAGGACGGCCAGGCGGCCACGGTGCGCGATCGGTTGGCGCGGCACCGTGAGAGTCCCGCCTGCTCGGTGTGTCATGCGCCGATGGATCCGCTGGGCCTGGCCCTGGAGAATTACGACGCGATCGGCCGGTGGCGCACGACCGGCGAGGCCGGTCTACCGATTGACTCTTCGGGACGGCTTCCCGACGGGACGACGTTCGAGGGGCCGATGGGTCTGCGGTCGATCCTGCTGGAACGGCGTGATCAGTTCGTCGCCACGTTGACGGAGAAGTTGTTGGCCTATTCGCTCGGCCGGCGGCCGGAGTATTTCGATCGACCGACGGTACGGGCCATCACGCGCGATGCGGCCGTCGACGACTACCGCTGGTCGACTATCATTGTGGGTATCGTGCAGAGTGCACCGTTCCGGATGCGGAAGGCAGAGTCATGATCATTACCAAGAAGGCAATTCCTCGTCGCACCATACTCCGCGGGCTGGGTGCGTCGTTGGCGCTCCCCCTGCTGGACGGCATGGTTCCCGCGTTCGCCGCGGTTCGCAACACGGCGGCCAACCCGACGCGTCGGCTGGGGATTGTCTATGCCCCGAACGGCATGATGATGGACCACTGGACCCCGACGACCGAGGGGACCGGGTTTGACTTCCCGACGATTCTACAGCCGCTCCAACCGTATCGCGATGACATCCACGTGTTGTCAGGTATGCATGGCGTTGAGAGCGAGGGGCCGCACGCCCGTGCCTCCACCCGGTTCCTGACCGGCGTGCCATCCAAACCGGACGACGGGTCCGACCTGCTGGGCGGTGTGTCGATGGACCAGATCGCTGGGCGCGTGCATGGTGGAGAAACGCAGCTTGCCACGCTTGAGCTGGCGCTCGATGGCCGCGATTTCGCCGGGTCCTGCGACGATGGATTCAGTTGCGCGTACACGAACACCATCGCCTGGGCGAACGAGTCGACGCCGCTGCCGATGGAGAACAATCCGCGCGCGGTATTCGAGTTGCTGTTCGGCGATACCGGCAGCACCGACCCGGCCATCCGACAGGCGAGGCTGTCGAAGGACGCGAGTTTGCTGGACTCGGTCACCGAGCGCGCCGCCGACCTGTCACGTCAGCTCGGGAGGAGCGACCAAGCCAAGCTGGGCCAGTATCTCGACGCCGTACGAGATATCGAGCGTCGTATTCAGATGGCTGAAGCGCAGAGCGACCGCGAGCTGCCCGTCGTCGCGCAGCCGGCCGGCATTCCCGGCACCATGGCTGAGCACGCGAGGCTCATGTTCGACTTGATGGCGGTGGCCTACGAAACCGATCTCACGCGCGTGACCACGTTCATGCTGGGTCGCGAGATCACGGGACGGACCTACGCCGAGATTGGCGTACCGGATGCGCACCACCCGATCTCGCACCACCAGAAGGACCCGGAGAAGCTGGCCAAGCTCACCAAGATCAACCAGTACCACGTACAGCTCTTCGCCGAGTTCATCGAGCGTCTCAGATCCACTCCAGATGGTGACGGTTCGCTGCTTGATCACTCGATGATCGTCTACGGCGCCGGCATGGGCGACAGTAATACCCACGCGTCCCAGAATCTCCCGATTCTACTTGCCGGCGGGGGAGCGGGCACCGGCGGCCGCCATACCAGGTATCCGGAGGATACGCCGCTGGCGAACATGCACCTGAGCCTGCTGGACAAGATGGGTGTACCGGTGGACGCGCTCGGGCACAGCACGGGGCGGCTGCCGCTGGATCCGCTGTTGAACGCGTAACGCGTCGCGCCGTCGAAGTTCTGAGGGCCGGTCCCTGGGTGGGCCGGCCCTTTTTCGTGTGGACTGAGGAACCGGTGCTGCTGGCAGTCATTCTGTCGAGCCCGAGACATCGCCAGTCCGTGGGGCTGCGGGGCGAGGCCAGGGCCGAATATTGAACGGTCGGGACCCGCGTTTCGCGCCGTCCGAGTGGAGGAGTCATGGACGCTCACGATGCGCTCATTCGGCAGGAGTTCACGAAGCAAGCCGATGCCTACGCCAGCAATCCCACGATTATCGACAGCGACTGGTCGGCACGACTCGTCGCATCCGTCAGGCCGACGTCCGATGACCGCGTGTTGGAGGTAGCGACAGGACCAGGCTACGTGGCACTCGCCTTTGCCACGGTGGCCCGCGAAGTGGTCGGCGTCGACCTGAC
>CAUZAY010000208.1:0-7745 GCA_963577695.1 Vicinamibacteria bacterium
TGGCAGCAATCGCTCCCGTGGTTCTGGCTCCGGCCGACGAGACAGAGCCGCTCGAGGAGGCGGGAGACGACGACGGTGACGACGACGGCGGCGACGACGACTGGGACTGAGACACTCGACGAGGTTGGCTGGTGGCAAAAGGCTGGAATACTGTGAATTGACAGATTTCGCCGTTACTTTGTAAGCTTTGCTTTGTAAGCTTTGCACTTCTGGTCCATCGAGCGCTCAGTACCGGGAGGTGTTGGACGTTTGGAAACCGGTCTGGAGTGCTGACACAGGAGACGCCGCATCATGAAGTCCCGATACCGCTATTTTCTCGCCGTTTGCCTGAGTCTGATGCTCGGTTTCGGCGCTGCCGCCTGCGCGGATAACCCACCGCCAGAGCCACCACCGCCGCCGCCGCCGCCAGCGGAGCCACCACCACCACCACCGCCGCCACCGCCACCGCCACCGCCACCGCCACCGCCACCGCCGCCGGCGCCGTTGAGCGAAGAAGAGCTCTTCGCCCGCATGTCCTTGGAGGAGTTGAACAGTACATCTCCGCTTGATTCCGTCTTCTTCGAATTGGACCAATCTCAGTTGCTACCGGCCGGACAGGCCGCCTTGCGACGGAATGTCGAGTGGATGCAGAGGTGGGCTGACACGCGTGTCACCGTGCAGGGCCACTGCGACGACCGCGGCACCAACGAGTACAACCTGGCACTGGGCGAGCGACGAGCCGCTGCCGTCAAGGAATATATGGTCAGCCTCGGTATCCCCGGCAATCGGGTCGCCACCGTGAGCCGCGGCGAAGAGTCACCGGTGTGCACCGATCAGCACGAGGGGTGCTGGTCACGAAATCGCCGAGGGGCTTTCGCCGTAACGGCGAAGTAGTCGTCGGCGCTCCGTGATCGGATCCGCGCATTGGACCCGGTCAGTGGAAAGTCGGACAACATCAAGCGCGCGTGCGCGTCTGGGTGCCTCCCGCGCGCACGCGCTTTTGTCGTGTACGCGGATCAACTCGCGAAGCAATGGTCACGGTTCGGGCGTATGCCCGCCGTCGTGACACTGCCCAAGCCGACCGGCGGGACGTAGCGGCGCCGGCACGGGCAACCTATTCTTGCGCCCGTCCTAGCATCAGCCGCAGATCGTGCTCTCCGATACGGTGTCTGGCCACCTCGGCCCCATCGATCAGCAGCACCGGAATGTCCTGCCCGTAGCGCCGCTCGAGTCCGATATCGGTCGAGATGTCGATCTCGATGAGCGTGACCGGTCTACGTTGGCGAAGCCGGTTGATGACGGCTTTCATGTCGTCACACAGATGGCAGCCGTGACGGGTGTACAGCGTGAGTTCCATACCGGTGGGGGGTCGGCCTCGTCGTGCCGGCCTACGCGTGGGAGGAGGTGTGGGCCATCTGCCGTCCAAGTGCTCTGGCCGCCTCGAGAGGGTCTGGCGACGCGATGATGGGGCGTCCCACGACGAGGTAGCTCGATCCCGCTGACAAAGCCTCGGCAGCGCTGAGCGTGCGGACCTGGTCGTCTCCGCTGGTCGCGTCGCCACTCGCTCCGCCGCGAATGCCTGGGGTGACGATGGTGGGGACCGGGCCCAGTCGCGCGCGCAGACGCGACACCTCGAGCGGCGAGGCGACGATTCCATCGAGGCCGCAGGTCGTGGCCAGCTCGCCCAGCGCCTCGACCTGTTCGGGGAGTCCGCGGCTCACCCCGATGCGAGCCAGTTCGTCCTGATCAAAACTCGTCAACACTGTGACCGCGACCACGATCGGCGCCCGTTCCGACTGCCGGGCCGCCCCCGCGGCGGCCTCCAGCATCGCTCGTCCGCCGGCTCCATGTACCGTGACCATCCATGCTCCCAATCGCGCCGAGGCCCGCACGGCATCGCCGACGACGGTTGGGATATCGTGGAATTTGAGGTCCAGGAACACACGGTCGCCCCGGGCAGCGAGGGCGGTGACCAGAGATGGTCCTTCACTGGTGAACAGGCGGCTTCCGATCTTGAAACCGCCCACCGCGCCGCGCAGCTGGTCCGCCAGTTCGAGCGCACGTTCCCGGGTGTCGACATCTAGGGCGACGAGCAGCTGGTTCACGCGGGGTGTCCTCTCGTTGTATCAAGGGTGCCTACGAGGGCGGACACGCTTGGCACGTCGTGACGACGCAGGTAGTCAGTGAGGCCCTCACGGAGCTTGTTCCACACGAACGGGTCCACGAAATTTGCGGTGCCGATCTGAACGGCCACGGCGCCAGCGATGATGAACTCGAGCGCGTCCTCGCTCGTCATGATGCCACCCATCCCGATGATTGGCAGGTCGGCCGCGGCCTGCCGGCACTCGTGCACCATCCTTACCGCGATCGGCCTGATGGCCGGTCCGCTCAGACCGCCCACGACGTTCGAGAGCTTCGGTCGTCGCGTTTCGACGTCGATCGCCATGGCCAGAAAGGTGTTCACCAGTGACACCGCGTCGGCGCCAGCGTCGCGGGCGGCGACCGCGAACGACGCAACGTCGGTGACGTTGGGGGTGAGCTTCGGGATGAGCGGCAGCGTCGTGACCCGGCGCACCGCCGACACCACATCATGCGTGCCCCGCAGAGACGAGCCGAACATCATGCCGCCCTTCGAGATGTTTGGGCACGAAATGTTCAATTCGATCGCGGCGACACCGTCGGCATCGGCGAGTATGCGTGCAATTTCTGCATACTCCTCGATCGTCGAACCACAGATGTTGACGAGCACTACCGCACCGCAGTCCCGCAGCCCCGGGAGTTTGTCGGCGACAAATCGCCGCACGCCGATCCCCTGCAGGCCAATGGCGTTCAGCATGCCGCTCGGTGTTTCCACAATGCGCGTCGGGGGGTGTCCCTCGCGTTCCTCGAGGAACAGTCCCTTGACCGCCACCGCCCCCAGAGTCGAGAGGTCGACGATCTCCCCGTACTCCAAGCCGTAGCCGAAGCACCCGCTCGCGGCGATGAACGGGGTGGCAAGCCGAAGGCCACCAACGTCGACTGAGAGATCCACGCTCATTCGCCCAGTTGCCCCCACACCACGGAGCCGCCGTCGAAGATCGGTCCCTTGAGGCACGACCGGACGAAATGGGTCCCGTCGGGTCCACGCACCGGTACGACGCAGCTGTAGCAGCCACCGAGGCCGCATCCCATGACCTGCTCGAGTGAGACCTCGGTGGCGCGTCCCTCCGACGCCGCCAGCTCGGTGACCGCCCACATCATCGGCGTCGGTCCGCACGCGTAGAGTCGCACCGGCGTCGTCCGGTCGGTCGACGCGAAGGCCCTGCGTAGCGGGACCGTGACGTTGCCGTGATCGCCGCGACTGCCGTCGTCGGTCGCGAGTCGCAGATGCACACCCAGCGACTCGAAGGTGTCCAAATGGAACAGGTCGTCGGCGCGTCGTCCGCCGTAGAACAGGGTCGTGTCGACGCGCCGTGCCCGTAGGCTGGCGGCGAGCGTGGCGAACGCTGCCAGGCCAACGCCGCCCGCGACCATCCAGGCCTGCTCCGGCGGTTCGGCCACCGAAAACGGTTGTCCGAGGGGACCGAGGCAGCGGACGTGGTCACCGGCCCGCAGGGCGTACAGGGCTCGTGTCGTTACCCCGACCCGCTTGTTCAGGAGCGACACACCCGTGCTGCGGCCCTCGTCGTCCCGGAGGATTTCGAATACAGAGAAGGGTCGGCGCAGCAGTGGGTCGTCGCCCGAGGTGGCCTTGACCATGACGAATTGGCCGGGCCGGGCCTGGTCACCGAGCTGGGGGGCCGCCAGGATCACGGTGTTGTAGTCGTGCGAGAGTTGGGTGTTGGACAGGACGACCGCGTCCACGTCGACCGGCATACGCGGCCGAGTATACCCGAAGGATTCACGGGGCCAGCGTGTTGGCGGCGCCGGTCCGGACTGCCGCCTTGGCAACCACCTCATTCATACGCTAGAATCGGCGCGTCTCTTTAATGCCGGCCCTGAGAGGTCGCAAAGAGGTCAAACCGTGTCCCTGCCTCCAGCTGATTCCTCCGTTTCATCAACGTACGGGCTGCTTCGCGGCGATGTGTGTGCCGCGGGCCACGAGGTCCGGCGACCTGTGCTCTGGGAGGGCTTGTGCATGTCGTAATGGCGGCCGATCAGGTCGCGCGCAGCATCACCCGGATCGCCCACGAAGTGGTCGAGCGTCACCGGACGCTCGACAATCTGGCGTTGATCGGCATTCGTACCCGCGGGGTGCCGATCGCGCGTCGGCTGGCGGCCGGGTTACATGACATCGCCGGCACCACCGTGCCGACCGGCGTCCTCGACATTACGCTGTACCGCGACGATTTGATGCGTCACGCGGTCGGTCCGCAGCCGGTGCTGCGCAAGACTGACATCGATTTCTCGATCGATGAACGCCGGATCCTGCTGGTCGACGACGTGTTGTACACCGGGCGGACGATCCGTGCCGCGCTGGACGCGCTGATTGATTTCGGCCGTCCCGGTGCGATTGAGCTCGCCGTGCTCGTAGACCGCGGGCACCGCGAGTTGCCCATCAAGGCCGACTACGTCGGCAAGAACGTGCCCACCTCGCTCTCTGAGAGCGTCCAGGTCCGACTGGTTGAGGTGGAGGGACTGGATGAGGTCGTGATCAAAGATGCCTCCGATAGCTGACGCGCTCACTCCTGACGGGCTCGCGGCCCCGGTCGGGCTGCGCGCGAAGGACCTACTGAGTATCGGCGACCTGTCGGCGGAGGAGATGTATCTGATTCTCGATACCGCCGAAGCCATGAAGGAGGTCGGCACACGCTCGATCAAGAAGGTACCTGCCCTCCGCGGTCGGACCGTGGTGAACCTGTTCTTCGAAGCGAGTACGCGCACCCGTACCTCGTTCGAGGTGGCCCAGAAGCGGCTGAGCGCCGACACAATCAACATTGCCGCCAGCGGCTTGAGTGTGGTCAAGGGCGAAAGCCTGGCCGACACCGTGCGGAACCTCGAGGCGATGGCGCCGGATATCATCGTGGTCCGTCACCAGTCGGCCGGCGCTGGCCATCTCGTGGCCCGTCTGTGCCGGGCCCGCGTGATCAATGCCGGCGACGGGATGCACGAGCATCCAACCCAAGCGCTGCTCGACGCGCTGACGATTCGCGAGCGCAAGGGAACGATCAAGGGTCTCAAGGTCTCCATCATTGGCGACCTGCTCCACAGCCGGGTGTTCAGATCGAATGTCCAGCTCCTCCAGGTGCTTGGCGCCGACGTCAGCGTCTGCGGGCCGGCCACGATGATGTTGCCGGACATGGCTCGGCTCGGTGTGCGGGCCACGACGTCAATCGACGAGGCGGTCGAAGGTGCCGACGTGGTGATGTTGCTTCGGATCCAGCTGGAGCGGATGAGTGGCTACTTCTTCCCGTCGCTACGGGAATACTTCCAACTGTTCGGGATGACGCCGGAGCGGCTGCGGCGCGCGAAACCGGACGCCATTATCATGCACCCTGGTCCGATGAACCGAGGGGTCGAGATCGCGTCCGCTGTTGCCGATGGACCGTACTCGGTGATTCTCGAACAGGTTGCCAACGGTGTGGCCGTGCGGATGGCCGTGCTCTACCTATTGGCGGACGAACCCCAGGGGTGAACGGCCGCGTGGGATTCGGGGTGCCGCCCCGTCCAAGTAACTAGGAGACCAAGAACACGTGGTCGACGATACCCGGATCTTGCTCACAGGCGGCCACGTCGTTGACCCCGTCAACGATGTGAATGGTCCGGCCGACGTCTTGATCGCGGGGGGGCGAGTCGCCGCTGTCGGCCGTGACCTGCCGATCGAGCCTGGCACGACCGTCATCGAGGTGCCGCGGCACGGCGTCGTGTGTCCCGGTTTCATTGACATGCATGTGCACCTGCGTGAGCCCGGAGACGAGCACAAGGAGACCGTGGCTACCGGAGTGGCGGCCGCCGTCGCCGGCGGCTTCACCGCTGTGGCCTGCATGCCGAACACCACCCCCGTCAACGATCACGCCGCTGTGACTCGGTTGATTCGAGGGAAGGCCGTTGACGCCGGGCTCGCCCGGGTGTACCCCGTGGGCGCGGCGACCAAGGGGCGAGATGGCGAGCAACTGGCTGAGATCGGGGAGTTGCACGCTGCCGGATGTGTGGCGATCTCCGATGATGGTCGTCCGGTCGCCAACGCGCTGTTGATGCGGCGAGCGCTCGAGTACGCCTCGATGTTCGACATCCCGGTGATCGACCATTGCGAGGACCGATCGTTGACCGGAGACGGCGTCGCCCACGAGGGGTATCACGCGACCAGGCTCGGCCTGCGCGGACTACCCCCCGCGGCCGAGGAGATCATCGCCGCGCGCAATGTCGCTTTGGCCGGCCTCACCCAGTCCCCGGTGCACCTCGCGCATCTCAGTTCGCGGGGCTCCATCCGCGCGGTGCGTGACGGGAAGGCGCGTGGCGTGAGGGTGAGCTGCGAGGTGACGCCGCACCACCTGACCCTGACCGACGATCGGCTCGCCGGCTACGATACCAACTACAAGATGAACCCGCCTCTGCGCGAAGCGTCGGATCTCGAATCCCTGCTCGACGGGGTGCGCGATGGCACCATCGATTGCATTGCGACCGACCACGCGCCACACCACTACGACGAGAAGCATGCCGAATTCGACCGCGCGCCGTTCGGCGTGATCGGTCTGGAGACGGCCGTCTCCGTCTGTCTCGACCGGCTCGTGCACTCGGGCCACGTCACGCTCGTCCGGTTGGTGGAGTTGATGTCGGCGAACCCCGCCAGCATCCTGAAGGTGCCCGGTGGCACGCTCGGGGTCGGCGTCCCCGCCGACATCACAGTGCTCGCTCCGGAGTTGGCGGTGACGGTGGACTCGTCCGCGTTCAAGTCCCTGGCTCGCAACACGCCGTTCGACGGCTGGGGCCTCCGAGGCGGCGTGACCGCGACCATCGTCGGCGGGCGGGTGGTCTATGCCAATGCGGCGGCAGAGGGTGCCGAGGCATTCACGAACGCGATGTGAAGACTCGACCACCGCTGTCGCCGGCGAACGTCCGACGCCTGAAAGCACCGCTCGATCGACTCTACGACACGTTCAATCACGCCGAATCGGCGGTCGACCCGGTCCACGTCGTGCGGCGCTACCCGGCGCCCGAGGACCAGGAGGTCGTCGCGTTCTGCGCCGCTGCGCTGGCGTTCGGTCGTGTAGCCAGCGTGCTCGGTTCGATCGAGTCACTGCTGTCCGTGCTTGGCCCCCACCCCGCGGCGTTCATCCGCGAATTCGACCCGGTGAGAGACGCCGAGCGGCTGCGGCCGCTGATCCATCGATGGATCCGTGGCGTCGATTTGATTGCCTTGCTGTGGATCCTCAGGCGGATGCTGACGGACGCCGGTTCCATCGAGGGATACTTTCTCGCGGGCAACGAGGCGAGCCACGCCGACACCGACATCGGGCCCGCGTTGGACGATTTCTCCCGACGCGCCCGGACTATCGACCTGCGTGACATCTATGCCCCTCGAGGGGGACGACGTGGGGTGGACTATTTCTTCCCCCTCCCGGAGGCGGGGAGCGCCTGCAAGCGTCTGAACCTGTTTCTCCGGTGGATGGTGCGCCGGGACGCGGTCGACCTCGGACTCTGGTCGCGGGTGTCGCCCTCGACCCTGGTGATTCCGCTCGACACGCACGTGATCCGGATCGGACAGTGCCTGGGGTTGACCCGTTATCGGAGCCCCGGCTGGCGGATGGCCAGGGAGATCACCGAATCGCTACGACGTCTGGACCCCG
>CAUZAY010000209.1:0-7723 GCA_963577695.1 Vicinamibacteria bacterium
GCTCGTGCGAGGCACGACCGGCGACGAACTGACGTTTCTGTTCTGCGCCGTGGCGTTCGGCGCGCTGTTCTGGCTGGGACTGCGTTTCTTGCGCCGCGCGTTGCCGCTTGCGGTGGAGAGCCTGCCCTAGTGTGTGCGCACACCGGGACGGCGCTGCTCGAGTGCGACGATCTGTCCAAGATCTGGTGCGGCGAGTTCCAGCAGCGGCGAAAGTATGCGATTCGGGACATCCTGGTCGGGGCGCCTCGGCACGACCGACTCCGTACCCACGAACGATTCGCGCTGCGCGACTTCTCGGTGACGGTGCAGGCGGGCGAGAACGTGGTGGTGCTCGGGCTACCCGCATCCGGCAAGACCACGATCGCCAGGCTGGTCACGCAGATGTCGCGGCCTGACCACGGGTCCATTCGGGTCACCGGGCGGGTCGGTCTGGTCTTCAGCGGCAGGCTCGGCGCGAATCCGTTTCTCACCCTAGGCGAGTATGTGCAACTGGCCGCCAGCATTCATGGGGCAGAGCCGGATGTCGCACAGGCCTGTTGTGACGAGGTCTTGGAGATGACCGGGCTCTCGGCCCGCCGACAGGACAGTCTCGTCAGCATGGAGAAGGGCGACCTGCGGTATGTCTCGCTGGCGATGTCCTTGACCGTGCCTCAGGATTTGCGTGTCTTCGACGGTCTGCCCAACCCCGGAGCGGACCCTGCCGGAGTGCGCGTAGCGACGCGCGTGAGTGAGCAGTTCGAGCGCGGGTCCAACTTGATTCTGACAAAGACGACCGACGGTCTGCCGTCTTCCATCGCACGCGCCCTCATCGTGCATGACGGCGTAACGTTGTATCAGGGCGGTGGGGACACGGTGGTACCGATCTACGAGCACTTCGTCTATCGGATGGAGCGGATTCGGAAGGCGGCTGAGGCGGCGGGAGCGGCCAACCACGTATCAGAAGCCGCCTCGCCGGCTCAGGCTGACCCGCCGTCGCCCGCGACGTTGATCGCGCGGGCCACCAAGAGTCTCGATCGGCCGAAAGTTGCCTCGCTGGCGGAGGACCAGGTGGCGCAGGCCTGGGCGAGTGACCGTCCGATCATTCTCGGTCCGTTCGTGTCGGACGTCGCGTTCGAGTTGTTGTATTGGCGGCCGTTCGTGGCCTGGATGCGAGCCACGTTCGGTCCACGGACTGCGCCGGTCGTGGCCGTTTCCCGCGGTCGCGTCGATGCATGGTATGCGGGGCTGGTCTCCGAGTATGTCGATGTGTGCGATCTACTGCCGTTCGAGACCTATCAGACGCGCAACCTGGAACGGATTCGGGACGGGGGCACGGTCAAACAGCGCGTCATATCCGACCTCGACCAGGAACTGCTCGATGCGACGGCGCGGCGGCTCGGGACCGTCGACGCCGAGGTAATCCACCCGTCGGTGCTCTTTCGTGTCTGCTCGAAGATCTGGAGCGGCGCTGTCCCCAGCGACTGGCTGGCCAAGCACGCGCGATACCAACCGTTCGACTCGCCTTCGGCCGCCCAGTCCGTGGATAGCGTGCCGGGTGAACCGTATGTCGCGGCGAGTTTCTGGTTCAACTCCTGTTTTCCCGACAGTCGCCGGCACCGGCGCGTGGTGAACGACGTGCTGATCGAGTTGAGCCGGCGTGTCGCCGTCGTCGTGGTCGACGTGGGCGGCTTCCCTGGCGTGGCGCCCTCGATCCGGACCAGCGATCGGATCCGGGTGGTCGCGCTCGGCCCGACGGAAGACCAGTCCCGGGAACAGACCAAGCTGATCGCCGGCGCGCGCGCGTTCGTGGGTACGTTCGGAGGCGCCTCGCTGATGGCGCCGTTTTGCAACGTCCCGACGTCCCTCGTCTTCGGGGAGCCGGCCGGGTTGTTTCCGCACCACGTCGCCGTGTCACACGCCGTGGCCCGCGCCATCCAGGGTCCGTCTTTCGAGGTGACGAAAACGGCAGATTTCGACTCCGCCCGCCTCGGTGAATGGGTCGACCGCACCCTGCAATGAAAATTCTCTTCTCGATGCGGCATCCCGGGGCGCTCCGCAACTTCGCGTCCACCGTGCGGGAACTCGCGAAACGAGGGCACCACATTCATCTCGCCTTCGTCATGCAGGACAAGCTCGGCGATGGACGTCTGCTGTGGGACCTGACCGACGATTACGCGACCATCACGCACTCAGAGTTGGCCACAAAGAAGACCCCGTACCGCTTCTGGCTCGGGTTGGCTCGCGGTGTGCGTTTTTGGGCCGATTTCCTGCGGTATCTTGGTCCCGAGTATCGGGAGGCGGACAAGCTGCGAGAGCGGGCGCAGATGCGGTTGCCCCGGTCGCTGGTCGGAATCAGTAAATTGCCGCTCGTCAACAGCGGCCCCGGCCGGCGCCTACTGTCGACCGTACTGCTGTGGGTCGAACAGGCGATTCCGACCGACAAGTGGGTCGACGCACTCATCGCGTCCCAAGCACCCGATGTCGTGCTGGTGACCCCGCTCGTCGACCTCGGGTCGGACCAGGCTGACTACCTCAAGAGCGCCCGCGCCCTCGGCATCCCGACCGGGCTGTGTGTGCACAGCTGGGACAACCTGACCAACAAGGGCCTCATCCGGATCAAGCCCGACCGGGTCTATGTGTGGAATGAGTCCCAGCGACAGGAAGCAGTCGATATGCACGGCCTACCGCCGGAGCACGTCGTCGCCACGGGGGCACCGGTCTACGACCAGTGGTTCGACCGCACCCCGAGCACGACCCGTGAGGAGTTCTGCGCGAAGGTCGGGTTGCCCGCCGACCGGCCGTTCGTGGTGTATCTCTGTTCGTCAGGCTTTATCGCGCCGAACGAGGCGGCGTTCGTGGACCGCTGGGTGCGTGTTTTGGGTGCCGCCCTCGGCCGCGATGGCGAGCGGGTGCGAAACCTATCCATCCTGGTGCGACCGCACCCGCAAAACCTGCAGCCGTGGCACAAGTACGACTTCTCGGAGTTCGACCACGTCTCGGTCTGGCCGGCTGGCGGCGACAACCCTGTGGATGCCGGGTCCAAGAACGACTTCTACGATTCGCTGTTTCACAGCGAGATGGCCGTCGGGGTGAACACCAGCGCGCAGATCGAGGCGGGGATTGTCGGGCGGCCTGTCTTCACGATCCAGACCGAGGAGCATGTCGGCACGCAGGAAGGGACCCTGCACTTCAAGTACTTGGTCGAAGCCGGCGGCGGGCTGCTGCACAACGCGCACGACTTCGACGAACATGTCGCGCAACTCGGTCGCGCGTTCGGCCAGCAGTCAGAAGAGCAAGCCAAGCTGAAGGGATTCATCGAGGCGTTCGTACGACCGAAGGGCCTGGACGTGGCGGCGACACCGCTCATCGTGAACGGCATCGAGGACCTGGGCCGCCTCCCACAGCTGTCGGCCTCCGGCACGCCGGCGTGGCTGTATCCGCTGAGGTGGCTTCTGTATCCGGTGGCCATCGGTCTGAAGGTGGTCCGGGAGCTCACCCGAACCTCGCGCAAGCGCCAGCGCCAGCTGCGACCCTTGACCCTGGGCGGGATGGTGCTGAAGCCCATTTTCTCCGGGCTCGACCTGTGCCTCCGCTGGCGGCCGGCCAAGAGCTTCGTCAAGAAATTTGTCGTGCCCCGGGTAGTGCCGCGGATGAGTTCTGATGAGCCGACCGAAGAAATGGTCGCGATTCCGCGCATCATCGACAAGCTGCACAAAGGTGACCGCCCGCTGATTGTCGGTCCGTGGCTGAGCGAGGTGGGATTCGAAATCCTGTATTGGCTGCCATTCCTCAACTGGGTCAAGACCTACCGCCACTTTGACCCCGAACGTCTCATTATCGTGTCTCGGGGCGGCGTGGCTCCTTGGTATGAGGGGCTTGGGGCGCGCTATATCGATGTCTTCGATTTCTTCACCCCGGAGCAGCTCAAACAGCGGAACGAAGAGCGGATAGCCGAGGGGCAGATGAAGCAGCGAGTGCTGACAGAGTTTGACCGCGAAGTGGTCAAACTCGTCAAGCTCGCGGTCGAGCGCCGTGACGCCGAGATCTTCCACCCGATGTACATGTATCGATTGTTCTATCCGTATTGGAAGAGTCGCGCGTCGATCAATCTGATCGAGTCGTTCGCGTCGTTTGAGCGATTGCCCCAGATCGACCGGTCCGAGGTGTCCGCCGAGCTGCCGGATCAGTATGTCGCGGTCCGGTTCTACTACAACTCGGCCTTTCCTGAGACGGAGGAGAACCGCGACTTCGTGCGCCGGCTGCTGACCCGGGTCACCGAGCGCACCGACGTCGTGCTGCTCAACCCCGGTTTCCGTGTCGACGACCATTCGGATCTGCGGCCCGACGTCTCACGGCGTGTGCACAGCATCGACCACCTGTTGGAGCCGCGGAACAACCTGCACGTCCAGACGCAGGTAATCAGCGGGGCCAGCGCATACATTGGGAACTATGGTGGATTGTCGTATGTTGCGCCGTTCTACGGTGTGCGGTCCCTGGCTTTCTATTCGAGTCCGGAGCACGTGGCGCCGCATCATCTGGACTTGATGTATCGAGCGGCAGCCAAACTGCAGCGCGGGTCGTTCGTGGCGCTTGATGTCCAGGCGCTCGATCTCCTGAGCCTGGTCGTGCAGGGGGACAGCATCGATGTCGGGCCGACGCCGTCCGGCGACATCGGCTCTCCGAGACACGAGGCGGGCGCCACGATGGGGCAAGCGTGACGCCATGAAGGTGCTCTTCGTCCTGCAGTACCCGGGCTATTTGCGGTACTTCGATTCGGCCCTTGAAGCACTGAGTCAGCAAGGGCATCGGGTCGCGGTGGCGTTCGACCAGCCGCACAAGCAGCCGGAGGGATTGTCGGCGCTGGAGACCATCGACGGCGACGTGGAGGTGCTTGAGCCGGTGCCGCGGCGGCCTGATATCTGGTGGCGGGTGGCGCGCGGCGTGCGAGGCACTATCGACTACGCCCGGTATCTGCACCCCCGGTTCGAGCATTCGCCCTATCTGCGCAACCGGATGCGCACCGTGCTCCCGCTGGCGACACGGTTTCTGGGCCGCTGGACGACGACGACCGCCACGCGTACGGCACGCATCATACGGTTCCTGCTGGCCTGTGAGCGGGCGGTGCCCAGCAGCAAGACACTGGAGTCGTATTTGGAGCGGATCGCCCCTGACGTGCTCGTCGTGTCACCTTTGGTGACCGACCAGTGTCCGCAGGTGGACCTTATCAAGGCGGCCCGGCGCGTGGGCGTGCGGAGCGCGTTGTGTGTCGCTTCCTGGGACCACCTGACCACCAAGGGCTTGATGCGGATACAGCCCGATCTGGTGGCGCTGTGGAACGACGATCAGCAGCGTGAGGCGCTCGAGTTCCACGGCGTAATGCCAGAGCGGGTCGTGGTGACTGGCGCCCAATGCTTCGACCGGTGGTTCGATCGGACACCCAGTCGATCACGCGAGGAGTTTTGTCGACGGGTAGGGGTGAGCGCGGAGCGTCCGTTCGTCGTCTTTACCGGGTCCACCGCGTCGATTTCCGCGCCGGCGCCGGAGGTGCGGTTCGTCAGACGCTGGATCGAAGCGGTGCGGAGCGGGCCGGGGTCACTGAAAGACCTGGGCATCTTGATTCGGCCGCACCCATACAACTGTGCCCACTGGGCGTCGGAGGATCTATCGGACTACCCCAATGTGGTCGTCTACCCGCGAGGCGGCGCGAACCCCGTCGACAACGACGACCGGGCCGACTACTACGACACGTTGCATTATGGCGCCGGCATTGTCGGCATCAACACCTCGGCGATGATCGAGGCCGGTATTCAAGACCGGCCGGTGTTCGCCATCGTGGACTCATCGTTCGACGATACCCAGACCGGCACCTTGCATTTCAGATACCTGTTGCCGGAGAACGGCGGCCATCTCCAGCACGCGACGAGCCTCGACGAGCATACCCGACAGCTCTCCGCGACCCTCGATGAGGGGTTGGCCCCATCGGCCCACACGTTCACGAAGACGTTTGTCCGGCCTCACGGACTGGACGTAGCGGCCACACCACGTCTGGTCGCGGCGCTGGAGGAGTTGGCGAACACCACGCCGCGGGCGGCGGTCACCATGCCGCTGTATCTCTGGCCTCTGCGGGCCGGGCTCTGGACGCTGGCGGTTCTGCTCGTGGCAACCGATGTCCGTCGCCTGGCCAAGCAGCTGCGGCGGCGGGGTCGCCAGTACAAGCTGGCGATCTGGCACTCCTACAAGGAGCTTCGCAAGCGCTCCCGGAAGTGGCGCGAGCGGCGCGAGAGGAGAGCGAAGAAGGCCCGCGGGCGCTCCGGCGCTGGTGGTACGGTCCTATGAGTGAGCCGGACACGGCGTATGCACGTGCGGGCGACGAGGTCGTCGTCGCCGTCCAGAACGCGGCCGACGATTGGCAGGAGCAGATGGCGGCCCGACGGGCCGCACCGGTCTATCAAGCGTACACACGGGTCCGGAGTCAGGTGCTGGGGCTCTTGGCGCTCGGCCGGAATCGTCGTTTGACGGGTCACGCCCCCAGCGCCTACTGGTCAGGTGAACTCGCCAAGTTCGAATACATGCTGGATGCGTCTCCGCTGATCATCGACAAGCTGCGACATCACACCCACAATCTAACCGGTCTTCACGCTAACCACTATCGACAGAGCCTGGGCAAGCAGCGTCGGCGATTCGCCGAGAAGCTGGCCGCGTTGCGCGTGCTCGACGACGCTGGTCTCTGGATGCCCGAGGCGCCGCTCCTGGGCGGCTTCGGGTTCGACATCGAAGGCGAACTCGTCAATATCGATACGCTGAAGTTCTACGAAGTGCTGATTGCATTACAACTCGGGGCGGTGCTCCCCGACATGCGGCAGACGACCCACCGGAAACTCGTGTGGGAGATTGGAGCCGGGTGGGGCGGGTTTCCGTATCAGTTCAAGACGCTGTGTCCCAACGTCACCTATGTCATCACCGATTTTCCGGAGCTGTTTCTGTTCTCGGCCACCTATCTCATGGCCGCGTTTCCCGAGGCGAAGGTGCGGTTCTACGGAGAGGTTCCCCCCCAGGACACGTTCAAGGACTGGCGCGATCTGGACTTCATCTTTCTCCCGGATACCTTTCACGCCGCGGTGCGTCCAGACCAGGTCGACCTGACGATCAATATGGTGTCCTTTCAGGAAATGACGACTCAACAGGTCGAGGGGTACGTTCGTCGGGCGTTCGAACTCGAGTGTCCGTTTCTCTACAGTCTGAACCGGGATCGCTCCAGCCACAACGATGAGCTCAGCAACGTCCGTTCGATCGTCGGGCAGCACTACTGGCCGCATCAGATCGACCTGTTGCCAGTCAGCTACACCAAGATGCTGCACGAAGACCCCGACGAGCAAGACCGCGGTTACAAGCATGTGGTGGGGTGGCGTCGTGTGTCCGATTCGGAAACCTCCAAATGAGCGGACCGCGGGTCGTGATCGGCGCCCCGCTGTACAACCACGCCGACGATCTGCCGGAGACGCTAGAGTCGTTGCTCATCCAGTCGCATCGAGATTTTCGATTGATCTGTGTCGACGACCAGTCTACCGATGCGACCGGAGAGGTCGTCCAACGCTACGCCGCGAGCGATGCCAGAATCGTGTACACCCGGAATCCGAGCCGGCTGGGCATGATCGACAACTGGCGCCGTGCGTTCGATCTCGCGCTGGAGGACACCCCAGACGCCGAGTATTTCGCCTGGGCCAGCGACCACGACATCTGGCAT
>CAUZAY010000210.1:0-7687 GCA_963577695.1 Vicinamibacteria bacterium
GCAGTAACTACGGCGACGAGTCGTGCGGCGCAGCCATCCGCTGCGCCGCACGCTCGGCCTCCTCCCGACCCGGATAGCTGATTCCACGTCGGTGCAGTTTCAGCGTGTAGATGCTGAACGGCGACATGCGGTGCGACTGATACACGCTGGCGACGGTGGCCGCCATGAGCGGCAGCATGATCCGGTAGTCGTTCGTCATCTCGAACAAAATCAAGATTGACGTGGTGGGCGCCTTCGCGGTTGCCGCGAAGAAGGCCGCCATTCCAACCATCGCGTACGCTCCGGAACCGGCCGTCCACTCGGGAAACATGAAGTGGACCAACGACCCGAACGCACCACCCAGCATCGCCCCCATATAGAGGCTGGGCGCGAACACGCCCCCTGACCCACCCGACCCGAGCGTCGCACAGTTGGCCAGAAACTCAGCCACGAACAACCCGACCAACAGCTCCCACGGAAACCGCACCCACAACGCCGACTCGACCGCCGGAAAACCCGCGCCATAGACCTCTGGGAAGTACCGGAGCACCAAGCCCGCCATCAATCCACCCACCGCCGGCTTCAGATAGTCCGGAAATCGCCAGGCGCCGAACAGGTCTTCGGCCTTGTAGAGGGCTCGCACGTACAGAATGGCGGCCCATCCGAGCACGAGCCCCATCAGGAAGTACAGCGGGAGCTCGCGACCGCTGACCAGGTCGTAGGCGGGCGCCGTAAACGCCGGATAGTTCCCCAGATATGACCGCGCCACCATGCACGAGCTCAGGGAGGTGAGCAACACCAGCAAGAAATCTGTCTGCACACGTCCGATCAACACCTCCATCGCGAAGATGGCGCCGCCGATGGGCGCGTTGAACGTCGCGGCCACGCCGCCGGCCGCGCCACAGGTCACGAGGGTACGCACCCGGTGTGGATCGAGCTTGGTCCAACTGCCGACCGCCGACCCGATGGCCGACCCGATCTGGACCATCGGGCCTTCCCGACCGGCCGCTCCACCAAAACCGATGGTCAATGACGACGTGATGACCTTGATGGAGGCGACCCGCTTTCGGATTTTCCCTCCCTTGTTTGCCAGGGCGGTCATGACCTCGGGCACGCCGTGGCCCCGCGCCTCGCGGGCGAACCGGTGAATCAGCGGACCCGCGACCAGACCGCCGAGCGCCGGGAGCAGCACGAGATTGGCTGGTCCGAACACGTCGAGCAGCGACGCGACCGGCCCAACCGCGAACTCGGTGATCTGATCAAGGAGGTAAATGAAGCCGACCGATCCAAACCCGGTCAGAATGCCGACGACCACCGCGAGGATGATGAGGTAGTTCTGCTCGGGCAGGAACGACGCGCGGAAGAAGATCTTGGCCCACCGCCAGATCGGCAGGCGCTCGGCCCACCAGCGCGAACCAGCCGCCAGCAATCGGACAAGCCACAGCCCGATCTGTCTGAGGACACTGATCACGATACCGTTGCCATCTTGGGGCGTCGCGGCGCCAGGCGGACACGGTGTGAGGAGCGCGCATACCGGGAGTATGCATGCCGTCTGGACCAGGCCCGGGCGCCGCCATGGCCGGGATGCCCCGGCGACTCAACTGGCAATGGTAGGGCGCCCCGCGTCCAAGGCGGTTCGGGGATCAGGCTCCCGCGCGAGGCGGCCATCAGTTGGTGGGGACGTCGGTGGGGACCAGCACGACCATCCGCACCTGATCGACCCGTTGCAGCGTCACGATGGCGGACTGACCGCGCTGCTCCAGTTGCTGGAACCGCGCGCGGGCGTCAGGCTCAGCCACCGGCCGGCCGTCCACGGCCAGCAGGAGGTCATCCACCTGGACCCCGGCGGCCGCCGCCGGTCCGCCGTCGACCGTGGCCGCGACACGCCAGCCACCCCCTGTGTCCTCGGCCGGCCCGTCCGCCCAGCGAAGGGCCAACCCATAGCGCAGGAGTTGCACCGGCGGCTCGGCAATCGGTTGACAGTCGCGCGCGGGCAAGATGGTGTTGCCATTGAGTCGGCGACGTCCTCGAAGAATGCGATACGCCGCCAGCTCACCGGCCACCAGGGCATCCCACCGGGTCTCGAAGGCCTCCAGCGTGGTCACCGGCTCGCCCCCCCACTCCAGCAGCACGTCACCGGCTTGCAGCGACGGCTCAGACCGGAACGCGTCCTGACGCACCCGCTCGATCAGGAGTCCGGTGTCGATCTCGAGCAACTCGAGCACAGAGGCGTCCAGTTCCGTCACCGCCAGTGGCCGACACACCACCGGCCGCTGCAACTCGGTGACCACCCGTCTGACCACGCTCGACGAGAACAGACGGGTGCCGAGGGCCGCGTCCCCGCCGCCGATCGCCACCCCAACCAGTGCCCCGTCCAGGTTGACGACAGCCGTCGCTCCCCACCCCGACAGTGTCATCGACACGGCGAGCGACGGATCGCCACTCGGTTGCGACTCTGCCCGAGCGGCCACGAGATGCCCCGGCGTAATGGCAGCACGCCCCGAGCGGTCCCTGGTGACCGCGCCGACATACGACCCAGACGGCACGGCGGCCGGCGGGACAAGCAACAAGGGTTCGCTGGCGGCAGCATCGACTTCGAACAGCGACAACCCGCGGTCGTGGTCGACCGCGATCAGTCCATGCGGGCGGGGAGCCGACGGCTCAGGCGATGCCGGATCCTGGTTGGGCGACTCCTCGACCACTGTCTCGGCGATGTCGGTCTCGTCACTCTCACCGAGCTGGGCAGGTAGGTCATCCCCCGGCGGGGGGTTCGCCTCCGGTGTCGAGAGCAACCGACCCCGCTCCACTTCCGCGAGCACCGCCTCGCCAGCCTCGGCCGAGCTGATCGCCAGCCCAGGCACGACCACCACCGCCGGCACCGAGTCCGGACCGACGAGCACTACACTGCCCTCGACCCGCTCGCGCAGCTGTCGCCAGTAGTCGTCAAAATAGGTGAGCGGCGTCTTCTCACGGTCCGGCCGTCGCGCCACCGGTGGCGCGACCGGCACGAGGCGCGCGTCCTGGCTCGACGCTTCGACCGGCTGGTTGCGCACCAACGCGCCTTGCGCCAAGACGCCAGACACGATCAGGATCACCACCGCCGGCAGCAGCAGATGCCGCTCGTGCAGGGTGCGGACTACGGGGATGCGAGAGAGTCCTCCCACGCGACGCCTCGAACTCCTTGCTCTCGTTTCGAATCGGCCCGCACCCGCGGCAGGTAGGGCTACCCGACGGCAGGACGGTCCTGTTATGGTGACCGGTGTGGTGCCCTGAACCCAGGTAAATCAGGGCGTGTCGGCTGGTCCACCGGTGACGCTGACAGCATGCCAACCGGCTTCTTGATTGTAGTAGGTATCCACGCCTTGTTGCAATACCCCGACCCAATGAAATCGACCGCGGATGGCCGATTCCCAAGAGCGTCGGCAAGCTGATTGTCCGACGTGAACCGTCGCCCGTAAGCTTCCGGTTCGACTGATCGTGCCGCCGACGACGCGGCGGCTGACACGCCGGACGTGCAGCAGACGGATCTGGCCGTCACACCTGGAGGTACCATACTCACACGCTCCATCATGCTCACGGTCGCGCTGACGTCGATGTCGGCGCGGCACCGCGAATAGCCCCAGCATGCTCAGACAAGCCGCCGGTCGCCTGCTCAGGCTCGTGACGCTCACCATGGTCCTGGTGGTGTCTTTTGCCCTTGGGAGCAACCTGACCGGTTTGGCGGAATTTGCGGTTCCAACCGAGGCGACCTCGGCGACGAGCGTCGATGCTGGCGCTCTGGTGCCGTCGCTGCTCATGATGACGCTGTGGGTCACGGCGGTCGTGACCTACGTCATCCATCGCTCCCGCTGGCACGGATGGAAACTCGTGTCATCGGTGTTCATCATGCTGTTCGGGCTGAATACGTTCCTCCCGCAGATCGAGTCGCTCGTCTTTCTTCAGGGACAGCTTCCCGAGGGGATGGTTGGCAGGATCATCCTGTTCGGAGCGATCGTCGCGGGGCTGTTCTCGCCGATCGCGGTCCTGATCCTGGGAAAGATACGCGCAGGGGACGCCTCCGCGGATGCGCCCCGGCAGTTGATGATGCCACGGGCCACGTGGGGCATGACGCTGTCGTTACTGTCCGGCTGTTACGTGGCGGTGTATTTTCTCTTCGGCTACTTCATCGCCTGGCAGAGCCCCGCGTTGCGCGAGTTCTACGACGCCGGCACACCCGGTGGATTCCTCCCACATCTCGGGGAGCTCTGGTCCGCCACTCCGTGGCTGTTTCCATTTCAGGCGCTCCGGGGACTACTGTTCGTCGCGCTGGCCGTTCCCCTGGTCCGCATGCTGAAGGGCGCCGTGCCGGAATGTGCCCTGGCCGTGGCCCTGTTCTTTTCCATGGGTGCGGGTCAGTTGCTCCTGCCGAATCCCTTCATGCCCTCGGTGGTCAGGGGTGTTCATTTTGCGGAGACCGTTTCGTCGAATTTCATATTCGGGGGTCTCGTCGGCTGGTCGCTCGGCCGTGCCCGGTCCCCCGCACCGTAGACCGGCAGACGACGAGCAGCTACCCGGTACCATGTCGGCGTCGCACCTTGACGCGACCGCGCGTCGGCAGGCGGCATCGTCCCGATATCTCAGGGCGTCGAGGGGGCGCTAATGCCGTCTATCGGTTCTGTCAACTTCCACTCCAATCTGGCAGAGTGACTGCATGCCGAGCTACCGAGGATACCGATTCCCGCCGAACATCATCAGTCACGCGGTGTGGGTGTACCACAGGTTCAGCCTCAGTTTCCGCGAGGTCGAGGATCTGCTGGCCGAGCGCGGGATCATCGTCACCTACGAAACGATCCGGCAGTGGTGTGCGACGTTCGGGCTCGAATACGACCGGCGCCTGCGGTGTCTGGCGAGAGGTGACCTGCGTCTGAAGCTGAAGAATGGGTCATCGCCTCATCGGGGGCGGAGCCTGCCTGTTCAACGTCAACTTGACAATGCCGGTCTGGATGTTCGGCTTCGGGCTAGCGGCCATTGTGCTCTTCTGGTTCGCGTTCGATGACCCGCAGACCGGGCTCGGAATCGGTGGTGCGCTCGGTGTGCTGGGGGTGACCTACTACCTCAGCAGCTTTCTGGTCACGTCCGAATCGGTGCCGCCGCCGGCGTCGCGGAACGACGCTGACGCCGGACACTGATCGGAGGCACGTGGCGGAAAGACCCGGCCTCGCCGGCCTCGGGCCTTGACCTCGACCCGTAGGGCAGGCATTCTCGACCCGACGTGTGCAGCTCGTCACCCGCGGGGCGCGAGACCACGGGTCGGCAACAGGGCAGCACCGACGTATCCCTGGCCTTGGTCGGCTGCAAGCAAATACGTTGGAGGAGAACGATGGCCAGAGGCCGAGAACACCTCAAACGTTACGTCGCCGCAGTGATGCTCTGCGTGCTCGCCATTCTCGGCGAGCACGCAGCTGGTCAAGACGCCCCCCCGCCCTCCTCCAGCGAGTCCATGCCGGCCAGCGCTCGAGCCTATGCCGCGATGTGTGAGCTGGAGCTGGGAGTCGCTCCGACCGTCGATTGCGGTGCCGGCGTCCTGCTTCCAATCACCGTCGATGGCGTCGAGGTGTTCGACGACCCGGGCCTGCACGAATGCGACGACGCGAGCCTCCAGATCGGCGACTGCATGCCCGGCTCAAGCCTGCAGCGCTACCAAGCCAAGCACGCGGATGGAACGCCCAAGCCCGACGCCGTGTGGGTCAGCTTCTGCCGGCACGACGGGCGAGACGATGTGGTGAATTTCGATATGCCAGATTCCGTCCAGCTGATTGGGTACAACTACGAGACCGGAGCCACCTGCTTCTTCGAGTCTGGCGACAACCGCCCGTGGACCTCGGTGGACGAGAAGAACCGGCTGCTCGGTGTGCTTCCGGGGCCCGACGATCCAAAGTTTGATCAGGCCTATACCGTCCCAGGTGTCCAGTGCGTGCGGTGCCACCAGGCGGACCCCTTCAACCACAACCCCTGGATCAATGGCGCTCGCCTTCCCGAGGACCCACGCCAACCCGTGCTTCCAGTCATTCCCGGCAACAACGCGCCGTACTACGTCGTCGGGGGCCCGGACTGGGATATGCGGACCATTCACATCGAGGGCAACGGGTGTCTCGGTTGCCATCGCATCGGCATGGAGACGCTCGCCGAGTACACAGGGGACTTCTGGGACCCCAACGAGCACATGCCACCTCATGATCCCGGCTCCTTGGCGGCGGACTATGAAGAGCTCGTCGCGTGCTGGACGAACGGCCCAGAAAACACACCAGGTTGTGACTGGGTCATCCCACCGGCCGGCGAGTGCGAAGGCGGGATCGTGGGAGCCGACTACCCGTACGCGTCGGACCGCTTCAACGGCGAGAAGGGGGACGGCGCTCGTAGTTCGGGAGGTCGATGGCGAAGGCCAGGATGTCAGTGATTTGGTCTTGCGGCAGGAAGTGACATCTGGCTACCAGGGAAGGATGACTCGAAACGCGGCAGCCCAGTTTCGTTTCGTCACTTTCTGCGTCGTGATGCTTCCTGTCACCGCGTTCGCCCAAGGAGACGGCACCGTCTCCATCCAGCCGTTCACAAACATCACGGGGCAACCGGGCGACGCCTGGATTGGCGCCGGGATCGCCGAGACGCTTGTCGTCGACCTGCAGGGAGCACCCGGCTTTGAGGTCGTGACAAGTGAGGAGATCGGCGCGCCGTGGGTTGTCAGCGGTGCCTATCAGCGGATTGGCAACCAAATTCGGATCACTGCGCGGCTGGTCGAGGTTGCCAGCGGCACCGTACTCCGCGCGGCGACCGTCGACGGGGCCATCCACGAGCTCTTCGATCTTCAGGATCGTCTGGCCGCGGACCTGACGGGGCGAGCGGAGATGCCGGCGTCTCGGTTGGCCGAAACACAGCCGCCGGCCGCGGCGGCCTTCGCGCCACCGAGTGGGGCCAGTGAGGGAGCCAGGACGCCGGCGACGAACGACGGCCCGCCAGCGCCTGTCGCTCCGGAGGTGATCAGCCGTGACGAGCGGGGACGCACAACGATTCGTGCCACCAGGCTAGACGACGGGCTCATCGTCGACGGCGCGCTCGACGAGGCGGTCTACACGACAGTGCCGTCGTTTGGCGGGTTCATTCAGACAGAGCCCACCGCTGGGGCGCCGGCGACCGAGCGCACTGAGGCGTGGGTGTTGTTCGACGACACCAATCTGTACATCGTGGCCCGCTTGTGGGATGCGGCACCCGAGTCCGAGTGGGTGGTCAACGAGATGCGCCGGGACAGCAACAACCTCTCGCAGAACGAGGGGGTCGCGATTCTGTTCGACACGTTCTACGACCGGCGGAACGGAAACTTCTTCACGGTTAGCCCGATCGGCGGTCGGGCCGACGGCCAGGTGAGCAACGAGCGCGGGTACAACCGTGACTGGAACCCGGTGTGGGCCGTCGAGACCGGAAGGTTCGCCGGCGGCTGGACGTTCGAGGCAGCGTTCCCGTTCAAGTCGATGCGCTACCGCCCGGGACGGTCGCAGGTCTGGGGACTGCAGCTCAGGCGCCGCGTGCGCCATAAGAATGAGACGTCGTTTCTGACTCCCCTGGATCCGGGGCTTGGTCAGACGGCAATCTTCCAAGTCTCCCGGTCGGCCACCCTGGTGGGGCTCGAGGCACCCGAAAACGGGCGCCCGATCGAGATCAAGCCCTACGTGATCGG
>CAUZAY010000211.1:0-7663 GCA_963577695.1 Vicinamibacteria bacterium
GGACACCTCGGTCGTGTAGTCCTCGAAGGCGCCGCCGTCCGCGTTCCCTCGCCAAATTCGGAATGTCGCGCTGCTCATCAACGTCTCCCGCTGTCCCGCGTGCTGTCCCGTCGTGCAGGCATGCCCCCCGGCTTCAGCCGGACCGAGATGCCCTACGCCATGACGCGGGCTACTTGTTGTCCTCGATAATCTGCTGCAGGTCGTCGCGAATCGGAGCCAACGTCTCCTGGACGACTTCCATCTCGCCACCGGTCCCCTGACGGATCACGGTATTGAGCTTGCCCTGCTCGGGGTCCTTCTCCAGATGGTCCTCCCGAAAGTGCGCGCCCCGACTCTCCTTCCGGAGAATCGCAGACCGGGCCACCGCTTCGGCCACCATTAGCAGATTTCGCAGGTCGAGGGCGGTGTGCCAACCGGCGTTGTACTCGCGGTTGCCCTGTATCCCTACCCGATTGGCGCGCTGGTGTAGCCCTGGAAAGCCGTCGATCGCCTTCTGGATCTCGCCCTCGCTCCGAACGATACCGACCTGTGCCTGCATCATGTCCTGCAGGTCGAACTGTACCTGATACGGCCCCTCGGCATCCGTACCCTCTCGGTCGAACGGCTCGAGCGCGTGGCGCGCAGCCGCTTCCACCTCGTCCGGATTGACCGCGGCCGTGGTCTGCTCCTTGGCAAATGCCGCCGCATACTGGCCCGCCCGTTGGCCGAACACCAGCAGGTCTGACAGAGAATTCCCCCCGAGGCGATTCGCACCGTGCAATCCCGCCGCGCACTCACCGGCGGCGAACAACCCGGGCACCGTCGACATCTGACTGTCGGGCGCGACACGAATGCCGCCCATGACGTAGTGGGTCGTGGGGCCGACTTCCATCGGCTCTTGAGTGATGTCGATTCCCGCGAGCTGCTTGAACTGGTGATACATGCTCGGCAGCTTTTTCTTGATGTGCTCGGCGCCGTTGGGCAGGCGCTCCTTGATCCAGGCGATGTCGAGAAACACCCCGCCGTGTGGACTACCGCGCCCTTCTTTGATCTCACGCACGATGCACCGCGCGACGTGATCCCGGGTCAGCAGTTCGGGCGGGCGTCGGGAATTCTTGTCGCCCTGCGTGTATTTCCACCCTTCCTCTTCGTCATCGGCGGTCGAGCTCTTGTACAGGTCCGGAATGTCCCCGAACATGAACCGCTTCCCGTCGCTGTTCCGCAGCACTCCCCCCTCACCGCGCACCCCCTCGGTGACCAGGATGCCGCGAACACTGGGTGGCCAGACCATACCAGTGGGATGGAACTGGACGAACTCCATGTCCATCAACTCCGCGCCCGCGCGGTAGGCGAGCGCGTGCCCGTCTCCGGTGTACTCCCAGCTGTTGCTCGTGACCTTGAACGCCCGCCCGATACCGCCGCTGGCCAGCACCACCGCGCGCGCCGTGAACAGTCGGAAGCGCCCCTTCTCACGGTCGTAGCCAACGGCCCCGATGACCCGGTCACCATTCTTCAACAGTTCGATGATCGTGCACTCCATATGCACGTTGATGCCCTGATGGATCCCGTGATCCTGCAGTGTTCGGATCATCTCGAGTCCGGTCCGGTCACCGACATGTGCGAGCCGGGGGTACTTGTGACCACCGAAATTTCGCTGAAGAATCTTCCCGTCCTTGGTACGGTCGAACACCGCGCCCCACGCCTCGAGTTCTCGCGCCCGAGCCGGCGCCTCCTGCGCATGCAACTCCGCCATCCGACAGTTATTGAGGTACTGGCCACCGCGCATCGTGTCGGCGAAGTGCACCTTCCAGTCGTCCCGGTCGTCCACGTTGGCCAGGGCGGCGGCCATGCCACCTTCGGCCATCACTGTGTGGGCTTTGCCCAGCAGCGACTTGCACACGAGACCGACGGACACCCCGGCGGACGAGGCCTCGATGGCGGCACGCAGACCCGCGCCGCCAGCGCCGATCACCAACACGTCGTATTCGAAGGATTCGTATGTCATTTTCAGTCGGGCGGGGCGACGCCCCGAACCACGGGCCTACAACAGTCTGAAATCTGTCCAGATCCCCATCGCGCACAACCGCACATAGACATCCGAAAAGGTGACCCACGCCAGGCTCATCCAAGCGTAGAGCATGTGCCGGCGGTTGAAGCCGCTCACGCAGTCGTAGCACGATCGTTGCACCGCCAGCCCCGCGATCCGGTCGTGTCGCCCACCCACCAGATGGCGCAGCGAATGACACCCGAAGGAATAGCTGCCGAGCAGTACGACGTTCAACGCCAGCACCAGCGTGCCGACGCCGATCCCGAATGACACCACGCCGGTGGCGGCGTCTTCGAACCAGAGCGCATGCCACACGTCGTAGGTCAAGAACACCAGAAACAGCAGCGCCAGATACATGAAGTAGCGGTGGATGTTCTGGACGATCAGGGGAAAAGAGTTCTCGCCCAGAAATGTCGACCGCGGCTCACCAACCGCACAGGACGGCGGGTCCGCCCAGAACGCTTTGTAGTAGGCACCCCGATAGTAGTAACAGGTCACCCGAAACCCGGCCGGCGCCCACAGAATCAGGAAGGCGGGCGAGAACGGGAGGAACCCCGGCCACCACGCGGGCTGCGGTCCAAACAGGCTGTGGGGCGAGCCTCCCAGCAACTCCGGAGAATAGAGCGGAGACAGATACGGGCCGAAGTGGTAGAACTCGCCCTGAAACGCGGCCCAGGTCATGTATCCGATGGCCGTCGAGAGCCCCAGAAACACGACGAGGGGCTGCAGCCACCACGCGTCCGGCCGCGTCGTCTGCCCCCAGCCGCGCACCGGGGCGGCGATCTGAACCCTATGAACCTGTTCCATCCTGTATCACTCCGCCTTGCCGGCGAGTCGCGAGCACCGCTCGATTGCAGCCGGCCCAGGGGACCTCACGGCCCGTTCTGCCCCAAGCGCGACGTCACGACTGGGCGCGCCAAGAGGACGCTTTTGCCAGACTCGGCGCTCACTGACGCGCCGACACCGCGCAGAGATTATCACTTTTCATGACGCGAGCCGAACCGTGGCCCAGCCTGCGTCATCGGAGGTCATCGAGATAACTGACGCCACCCAATTGCTCCATCTGCGACAGGATCCAACTCTGACGCGACCGAACATAAGCCGATGGGCGCGACACGTCGAGGCGTTTCGGACTCGGCAGCACGGCGGCCAGCAGCGCCGCCTGTTCGCGGTCGATGAGGGCCGGCTCCCGGGCGAAGAAACGAACGCTGGCGGCGCCGACCCCGTAGACGCCGTCTCCGAACTCGGCCACGTTGAGATAGACCTCGAGCACCCGGCGCTTGCTCCACACCAGCTCGATGAGCACGGTGAGGTAGCTCTCGACACCCTTTCGCAACCAACTCTGGCCCGGCCAGAGGAACAGGTTCTTCGCCACTTGCTGCGAGATGGTGCTTGCGCCCCGCACGCGACCCTCACGACGCCGCTCCTCGAGCGCGTCACGGATCGCCGCGAAGTCCAGGCCGTGATGTTCCCGGAAGCGCTGGTCCTCCGCGGCAACGACGGCCACGGCCAGTTCGGGGTTGATATCGGCCCAGTCGACCCACTGGTAACGCACGCCGGCCTCGGACGTCCCAGCCCGCCACGCCCCGATCTGGTAACCCAGCATGAACGCCGTTGTCGGCGGCGACGCCCAGCGCAACGCCACGATGGCAAGCATCGACACCGCCACGGCGACGCAGGCGCCCAGACCGACGACACGCACGATGCGCCAGGCCAACTGACGCAGGCGCGCATGTCTGGGGCGTCTCGGGGTTGATGCGTGTCGCACGGATTTCAGTACCTAGACGGGGCTGCGCCCCGAACCCCACGCGTTGTTCCGCACGCTGCTAGGTGTCAGACCCGGCGGTGACCGATGCACCAGTTAGCGCGGTGGCGGAGGCCTCGAAGCGTCCCGGTGCCAGTGCGTCGAGTAGCGGGTCCGGTGTCGCGTCAAGCACGAGGTCGGCGACCAGTCGCGCGGTGAGCGGGGCCAGCAGCACCCCATTGCGGTAGTGGCCGGTCGCATACAGGAGCTTGGGCACCGCGTGGGACCACCCGACAATCGGCAGGTCGTCCGGTGTGCCAGGCCGCAGACCAACCCGCACCGTCTCGAACTGCGCCCGAGTGATCGCCGGCAAGACCTCCCGGGCCGCATCGAGCAAACCGGTCACCCCCGCCACGGTTGCGCGTTCGTCGAAGCCGACGTCCTCGACCGTGGCGCCGACCAACGTCGTGCCATCGGGCCATGGCACCACATAGCATCCGGAAGACCAGACCACCTTCGTCAGCCGCGGGCCGGCGGGCCACTGCAGCCGTACAAGCTGGCCACGCACCGGCTTGACCCGAGGCGTCGCGCCATCCTCGGCCCCTACCTTGTCGTTCCAACTCCCGGCCGCCAGCACCACCACGTCGCTCAGTTGCCCTCCCGAATCGGTCTGGACCTCGATTCCCTGGGGGGTCGGCGCGAGCCGCCTCACGGTGCACGGAGACTGAAAGGACACGCCGTGCCGCGCGGCAGCTCGCCGCAGCGCGGCCGTCAGCGGCGCCGCCCCGACAAACCCGTGCGACGGGACGAGCAGGGCGCCGGCCACGTGTCGACTCAGGTGGGGCTCGTCGTCGACGGCCTCGGACCCGCCTACCAGACGGCAACCGACCCCGGCCATCGTCAACTCGCTGGCGGACCTCTCCAACCTCGCCAAGGTAACGGCGTCGGTCGCAACCTCGATCGTGCCGCAGCGGTCGTAGGGGACCGAATCCCCGCTCGCTCCGACCACATCGGCGACGAACTGGTCGTACAACTCGAGACTCCTGCTGCCGAGTCGACGTAGCGGGCCAGCGTGTTCCGCTTCGATAAACGGCGCCAGCATCCCGGCCGACGCCTGAGTCGCCCCCAAGCCCACGCCCCGACGCTCGAGCACGCGGACCTCCAGGCCACGACGACCGAGCTCGTACGCGACGGCGCACCCGATGACACCACCGCCCACGACGGTGACCCTGATTCTGCTATGCACGAGAGAGCGCGTCTTCCGCGCGAGGGTACCCACCTCGGATCAGGCCCGTCGCGCACGTATCTCTCCAGAGTGTAAGGGGCGGTTGATGGAGTGTCCAGGCAACGGCATAGGGGCGACGGGATGCGGTCGGGATGGATCTGGCGTCCCTGACCGGAAGGGTGTGTGGAACCGAGCGAGGAGAAGGAATTCTAGCGGAGAGCGTGGCTCTATGCTCGTGAGTCCGGCCGGCACCAAGCCGACGTTTGGCGAGCGACAGGAGATTCGACGGTGTGCCACGCGGCGCAGTGGATCGAGGGGGTTTTCTGACGAGGCGTCTGTCTGGCAAGGCGCGACGAGGGAGCGGCCAGGTGGGCCGTGACCGAGGAAGCAACGCCGTCCAGACGGGCGCCTCGTCGGAAAACCTAGGGCTGCTCTCCGGCGTGGCCTTCCCAGGAACCAGGCCGCTTTTGCCCACCCCATCCCCAGTAGACGGACGCGTTCGCCGCGCCTCCTATCACCGTCGTGGCGCTCACCGTCAGTGAGGTGAACCCGGTGACACCAGCGCACCCCGCCGGGTTGAGCGGCCCGGCAGACCGGGTCTGCGTTGAGGTCCGCCGAGGTGTTCGTACCGGGACCGCGACCGGAACCGGAACCGGGGCGGGGATCGCTGGCGCGGCTGCGGTCGGAGTAGCGGCCCGGCACGAGAACGATGACCCGAGACAGTCTGTCGAGGGATTCCGGACTCCCTCCACGAAGCCGTTCCGGAGCAACGCCAGGAGCACGATGTCGGAGACGCCGGCCTGCTGGAGCGCCCTCAGACGAGACGGCGCCAGGGAATACGGAGTGGGGTTCATGTCGATCAGCTCGATGAGCACGGTATCAGCCACCCCGACCTGCGTGAGCTTGACAATGTCTTCGAGGGTTGCCGCCTCGGCCGTCGAGGCCGCGAGCGTGATCGCCGCCGCCAGGGCCACGGTCGCGAAACGCGCCGCCCCGACACCCAGACGCCGCGCCGGCGCGCCCGCAAACTCTCCGCAACACGTCACCATGCGCCGGTGAAGCGCAAAACGCGCTCCAACTTTGTGGACCACGAGAGGGCGCTGTCTGGCGTCGCTCGCCTTGACCTGTCCTCAAGGGAGGCACCAGCCGTCTCCTCCAGGAGACATCCCGGCGCGACACCCGGGGCTGAAGTCGCCCCGGAACATGCAGATTGCCGAAAACGGATGAGGCTTCCTAGTCGGACGCGCCCTCGACCTCGTCCTCGTCGTAGTAGTCGATCTTGTGCAGAGGCATCACCACGCTCGACAGGACGTTCAGCACATGACCGCCGATACGCTTGTAGAAGCGAGTGGCCAGCACGAGGACGGTCGTCGCTTCGCCGCCGTACCCGGCTCGCCCGATCTGGGAGATCAGTACGTCGCAGCGATGAGCAATGGCCCGTCCCTGCTGGATCATCTCCATGGCTTGTTCACGATCCGACGCACCAAAAATTTTGGACGCCGCCCGAAACGCGGCTTCGACGCCACGCCGGATTTCCTGCAGTTCACCTACGATCTCGCCGTCGGGCAACGGACCCGCCTGAATCTCAACCAGCTCGGACAGGTTCTTGGCGTAGTCACCGACCCGCTCGACATCCTTCGCCAGACTCATCAACAGCAGGCAATGGGGCACATCGACGCGAGAGCCGGGAATAGACAGATGCGCGACCACCTGCTTGCGAATGGTGCGTTCCAACTGGTTGACTTCGACGTCCCGCTCATACAGTTGGGTACGCCGAGACGGACTGGCGTCGACGCCGAACGCCACCTCGCCCGCGGCCAGCGTCATCTCCTCGGTGAGCGCGAGCATCCGCTCGAACCGCTCGCCAATCGCTTGCAGCGGATCATCGGTGCGAAGAATCCCAAGCAGTGCACGTAGCATGTGGCAACCTCCCCGATTTCGCCCCCTGTGGGCCCCTACCTGAGTGCACGGTCGACGAACAACAGCAGCGCCGGCACGCCATAGAACAGTGCCCCGACCCACAACAGCGTGAGCTTTCGGGAGCGAATGGCCAAAGAGGTCAAGAAGCGGGCCCCGCGCAATGGAATGTTCCGAGTCGCCTGCAGTGGATAGACCATGACCAGACCGGTCAGATTGAACAACAGGTGCACGAATGCAATTTCGAGACCGACGACCGCGTTGGCGCCGGATCCGGCGAGCGCCGCAAGCAATGCGGTCACCGTCGTCCCGATGTTGGCGCCAATGGTGATCGGGAGCGCCTGTTCGAGCCGCAGGATCCCCGCCGCCCCGAGCGGAACCAAAAGCGATGTCGTGATCGAACTGGACTGCACCATGGCGGTCACCACAATGCCGACCAGGATGGACAGGACCGCACTGGACCCCAGCACGTTGGTGACCAGGCCTTCTACCCGGGTTCGGACCAGTGACCGCATCACCTTCACCAGCAGCCACAGCGTCGTGAAGATGAGGACACCCGAAAACGCGATTAGCACGACGCCCTGCGCCTGGGCCGATTCGACCAGCGCCGCGGCGATTCCTTCGAGAGGGGCGACGGAGGCCAACAGCGCCGACGCGAAGGGACTGTCGTAGTCGACGCCTGTGACTCCCTCCAGCAGCCCACCGAGGGCAACCGCCGTCTGCTGCAAATACCCGCTCATGATCTCCAAGG
>CAUZAY010000212.1:0-7633 GCA_963577695.1 Vicinamibacteria bacterium
TTAAGTGATCACCTATGAATGCGTCCTATGTTCAGCCCGCTACGGACCGCCACTGGAGGGCTCGACCTTGTACGTGTCCCTCGGGAACAGTGTGATCGCCCGCGCGCCCGTCAGCTTTCCGTCGTCGCCGAGTGGCAGACCGGCATCCTCGACCATGAGGCGAAGCTCGTAAAACGTCTAATCCTCGCCGTGCGAGTCGATGACGAAGAGGCCGCTGCAGCCCTGGATGGGGCCCAGAAACGGATGGGTATGGCCCTTGTGGTGGAAGATGACCGTCCAGACGAACTGGCGGCAGGGGACCAGGCCTTCTTCCCGATCGAACGCGGTGCCTGCGAACTCGATCAGCTCGCCCTCCGCATAGCGGTAGCCGTCGGGCCGGGTCTCGAGGACGGGCGTGGGCCGCGTATTGCCCGAGACGATCCGGATGCCTGGCGCGACGCCGTTCGCCCCCTCTGAATCGCTGACGGTCAGGCTCGCCTCGAACGCACCGGCCGCGTAGTCGTGGGTCACGACGCGGCCACTGCCGCGGGTGCCGTCTCCAAAATCCCAGGCGAAGGTCAAGGCGTCGCCATCCGGGTCGAAGGAGGCGGACGCGTCGAACGTCACCGCGAGCGGCGCCTCGCCGCTATCGACGGTCGTGCTCGCCGTCGCCACCGGTTGACGGTTCGACCCGTCAACGAAACCTATCCGGTAGAGGCGGCCCGCGCCGAAACCCACGTAGTAGAGCGAGCCGTCTGGGCCGAACCCGATGTCGACCGGGCCGGTCGGCAGGTCGGAGGCGAAGACGCTGACTTTCAGCGGCTGTTTCGCCTCATCGAGCTCCATCCTGAAGATCTCGTTCGTGACGGCATCGCCGAAGAAGAAATCGCCCGTGTACTCCGGCGGAAAATTCGTGGCGCTCGCGTGCTGGCCAGCGATGATGGCGTGTCCAATCTCGGAAGTATGCGGGTACGCATAGATGGGATAGGTCAGGCCGGGCACTCCGGGCGGCGACGGTCCCTCGACCTCGGCCCATCCGAAGTTGCCGCCCCGGACCCCGACGTTCAGCTCCTCGTAGCTATCGTTCCCGACGTCCCCGATGAAGAGATTGTCGCTCTCCGGTTGCAGGCTGAATCGCCACGGATTACGAAAGCCGATAGCCCACACGCGCGGATCGCCCCCGCCCTCGAGGTAGGGATTGCCGTCGGCCGGAGAGCCGTCTCGGTTGATGTGCAGAATCTTGCCCCGGATGTCATCCGGGTTCTGCGCGGTGTCCGAATTCTGCAGGTCGTCTCCGGTCGACACGAAGATCGTGCCGTCGGACGCGAACCGGACGCACCCACCGTTGTGAAAGTCCCCTTGGAGATCCGGGGTCTCCAGGATCAGTGTCTCGTCGACGAGCTGGTCCCCCACGTTGCGAAACCGCGCCAGGCGATTGCGAACGGGCGGCCCGTCGTTGGTGTAATAGATCCAGACATGTCGGTTCCGCGCGAAGTCGGGGTCTACGGCGATGCCGTGGACGCCGCGCTCGCCGGCGCTGCTGACGGGCAGCCGCGCCACCTCGATGAGCTCCGAACCCCGCAGCACCCAGACGTGCCCGAGCTTGCCGCCGATCCACAGCTCACCCTCCGGCCCCCACCCCGTGGACGTGGGCGACGGAAGACGGTCGACAAGGAGTTGTTCCACGAAGCCCGGGGGGAGATCCGTCGCCGAGGCCGGGCCGGCCGTGCCCAGCAGCGCCAGCACGACGATCAGGCTGCTGTGTCGCATACCCCGAAGTCTCGGACGCATGTGGATCCTCCAGCAGTCTAGAACGCCAGCACGACGCCGGACGTGACGAGGCTCTGGCGGTGATCGAAAAACGAGAGGGTGGGAAGTACGGGCTCGAGCTCCATCGTCGTCGAGGCGTATGCGCCCCGCGCGCTCCACCGATCGGTCAGTCGGTAGGTCAGGGAGGCTCGAACCGACCGGCCCGACGTCACCTCGGGCTCGAGAGGCGCCCCGTCCACCCTCAAGCGCCCCCGGAGGGAGCCGGCATAAGAGATTCGGGCCGTGACGCGTTCGCCCCAGGAGATCTCGCCAGCAGCCCCACTCCCGAGGTCGGGAGCCCGATCGTGCCACCGCGGCCGCGGTCAATACTGCGCTGCTCGAAGTAGACCCCGGCCAGCACGCCACGAAAGCGGAGGGCCACGTACTCATCGAGCCACACGTCACTTTGGTCGAAGACGCCGGTGTCCAGATCCACGCGGTCGGGAACCTCCAGGCCGAAGCCCCTGACCACGAGATCGGCGCCGACGACGACACTGAGATCTCGCCTCGACAGGACGTCATAGGACAGACCCGCACCCGCGCCGTACACCAGCTTCGCCTGACCCGTGTCCGAGCCCAAATCGGTGGTGGCCGCGCCCACGTCGTAGAGCGCGTATCCCTCGAGCTGGGCCCAAGCGGGCGCAATGGGCAGCAGCGAACCCAGCAGTCCGAGGAGTAGCGCGAAGGATGACTTCATCCGTGCGTCGCGCGTGCTGTGAGTACGCTACCGGCCGCGGCGGTCTGCCGCCCGGATGACACCGCGCGGAGGATCCGTCTGCCGGCTAGATGGGACACGTGGCCTTCGCCGGAGTGACGGCCAGCATTTCCAGTTCCGGCAATTCACCCGCTTCGCCGGACACGGGAAACGGCCGGGGCCGTGACGCCGAGCGGCCGGTGCTAGCCCAGATCCGAGTCCGCGTGGTGACCGAGCCGCCGGGGCCGCCGACTCGTGGCGCCCCCCCTTCGTCGCGCAACACACCGATCAGGTCGACCTCATGGCCGCCGAACGCACGCAACTCTTCCAGCAACTCGCGATCAGCCACCACACGAAAACGGGTTCCCACCGTTGGCATCCGTCCCGGAGCCTGCGGCGCCGAGATTTCCGTCGCGGTTAGCACGAGTCCCTCGACGCAGCCACGAATCGTCACAGTCCGCGCATCGTCGCTTCGGTCACGGAGTCGCGCGCCGACTGCGCCGCCGTCCCGGCGGTCGCGGTCGTCAGGCACAGGACGGCTGGGCCGAGCGAAGCAATCCTCATGACGCCATGCTACTACCGGGAGCGGGAACGCGTCCACGGTCAACGAGGCCTGGCGAGCCACTCACGACCGACCTCGCCAGGCGGTGGCGGATGCCATTGGCGGACGGGCACCCGTGGAAGCACCCGGTCGAGCAGATGCGCGGCGCGCTCGGCCATACGCCGCCCGCCCAGAAACCTCAGGTTCTACTGTCCGGCCACCTCTTCCACGCGCGCCCCGGCCAACATGTTCGGTAGTCCGTAGTTCCCTTCGTGACACGCATATTCGAACATCAGGTCGCCCCGCTTCATCGGCAGCGCGGCCGTGAACGGGCGCGTGAACGTCGCGGCGTCATCAACCGTGTATTCGTAGAGCAGGGTGTCGTCCGCCAAGCGGCTGAACCGCTCGGTCAGTTGCAGAGTGACGCCGGTCCCGGCGGCCGTCATGACGGACGGGTTGAAGCTAGCGGTCTTGTCGGTGAAGTTCCGCGACTCGACGACCAGCGTATCGCCCTCCCAGTGCCCCCTCGAATCGCCCATCCACTGGCGCATGTCGTCGGGAAGCGGGTCTCGGCCATCAAGCGGGACGATTCTGGCGTCGTGCACCATCTCGTGGAGGATGACGACATGGTCGGGCGTCTGGAAAATCTGGATGTTCTGGTTGTAGCCGGCGGGGACGATGGGCGGACCGGAGTTGAACCCCAACAGACACCGTTCGGCCAACCCGCGATCGTGCCAGCTGTCGGCGCCAATGCCGGCCGCGCGCACCCGCACCGGGCGTGTGCCCGGCAAGTCTTCACCGAGCGATAGGACCGCGAGTTCGACACCGGGTTGCAGGTCCGGCAGCCGCCCGGTCGGCGGATCCACGATGAGCGACGTCCGCTGGTCCTCGACCACCGAGGCGCCCTGGTCCACCCAGTAGCTGTTGTAGGCACCCACATCGCCGCCGACCGGGAGTGGCTCGTCCCGTACCTGACTTTGCTCGAACGCCGCGGCCTCGCGCGCCGCGGACTGCGAATCGAGCTCAGCCACCTCCTCCGCGGTCAGCACTGCCTGATCGCGCCGGCTC
Source organism: Vicinamibacteria bacterium (assembly GCA_963577695.1). Lineage (GTDB taxonomy): Bacteria > Acidobacteriota > Vicinamibacteria > Vicinamibacterales > UBA8438 > UBA8438. The sequence goes on from CAUZAY010000212.1 coordinate 4,092, forward strand.
TCGGGCCGCTGCAACGGCGTCAGCGTGCGAAAGTCCCAGACACCTTGCAAGTCAGGCTTGCCGTCCGCGAGACGCGGCGGTTCGAAGGTCTGAGCGACAGCCGTGGTCACGCCGAGCACCAGCAGCATCGGCACCGCGACGAGGTTTCGAATCTTCATCAGCTCCTCCGGGTTCGAGACGATTGATGTGAGTCTATGGCCGCGACTCCGACCGACTTGTAGCATGTGGCGCGCGAACGCCGCTGCGACGTCCGGGCTGGGATGCCAGACGTCGCTCACGGGGTCCGACGCACATCGGCTCAAGCATTGTGGGACCGAGCCGGTTATACGAGTACGGAACCCATGCAGCTCTCCTCTTTCGCCGCCAGCTCGCCACCAGGTGGCATTCAACCCTCGAACCGAGCAGGGGCCGCGTCAGGCTTGGAACGTGGCCATGTGCACGGCGGACGAGACCCCACCGCGCCTGGTGGGCGCCTACGGTCCGCCGCCATCGGACGACACCGGCCGCCTCCTGTCCCTCCTGGCCTAGGTTTCCCGCCGAGGCGTCCGCCTGACGGCGTTGCTTCCTCGGTCACATGCCACCTGCATGCTCCCTCGTCGCGCCTTGTCAGCCGAACGCCTCGGCAGGAAACCGCTCTTCGTCCTTCTTCAGCAGCCACCTAGACTAGGGCGCGACGAACTTTTGCACGTGGCCGGCCAGCTGAGCCACGAAGACGGCGCCGTCCGACACGGTCATGCCGTGACCGCCGTTGCCACCGGGCAACGTCGCGACCACCGCGCCATCGAGATCGCGCAACGTGCCACCCGTCCAGAGGTGCTGGTCGTCCGTGGTCGTCATGAACAGCGCGGAGTTGCCGCCGATGTCTGGCCACTCCTGGAGGAATCCGCCATCGGCGTCAAACACCTGCACGCGTGCGTTGTCGCGATCGGTCACATACACGCGCCCGGCGGTATCAACCGCCAGATTGTGCGGCAGGCCGAACTCGCCCGGCCCGGTGCCACGCGAACCCCACTCCAGCAGATACTGACCATCGGCGGTGTACTTGACGACCCGGGCGTTGCCGTAGCCGTCGCTGACGTACACCTCACCACCGGGACCGAACGCAACGTCAGTTGGCAGGTTGAAGGTGGTCCGGCTCACGCCGGAGACGCCCTTTGAGCCCAGCTCCATCAGCACCCGCCCCGTCGAGTCCATCTTGTAGATGACGTGGCCGGGGGCGTCGACGACCCAGATATTGCCGTCCGGGTCGACCCGAATCGCGTGCGCCCCGCAGGCATGGCACCCCGCCGCTCCGTAGACGGCGCTGTAGCCCGACTGTCCAGGCTGCCGGTCATCGGGGGCGATACCGCCCACCTTCCCGTTGCTAAAAAGAGCGTCTCCCCAAGCTCGGACGAAGCGCCCGCCAGCGTCGAACAGCATGATCGGGTTGGCGCCGCGATGCAGCACCAAGATGTAGCCGTTGGCGGTGGTGGCAACACCTGACACTTGACCGAGGTTCCAGGGAGCTGGCGTCCCGGCGGCGGAGGTCGCGGGATCTGGCCAGCCGTCGACCTCCGTGTACTGAAGCCCCTGCGCGGACGTGAACGACCCGAAGGCGATGAGCACCAGGGTTGCGAAGACGAGGACGGTGAACGGTCGATGGGTCACGGCTGGCTCATGGCTGGTCAGTGCCATCGTTGGCTCAGTATATATGTGACCACGGTCTCGGGATGGGGGTCGAAGGCGTACGCCCTGGATGAGGCGACCGATGTGGCGCCGCTAGCCGCGATCAGACCACCGCGTCGTCGCGGAACCCTCGAATCTCATCGTCTGAGTATCCGGCGGCGGTCAACACCTCGTCGGTGTGCTGACCTAGGAGCGGCGGGGCGTTTTCGATGCGGCCTGGCGTGTCACTCAGCTCGATCGGCATGCCGATCATGCGGACGGTGTCGGCGGTGGGGTGGGGTCGATCCACCACCTTTCCTCGGTCGACGAGTTGGGGGTTCGTGCAGACTTCGGCCACCGTGCGAATACGACCGCAGGGCACACCGGCGGCGCCGAGCAGGTCGAGCCAATCCTGCACGGGGCGAGTCGCGGTCAGCTGAACGATGACCGGCATCAAGATCTCGCGATGCTTGACGCGGTCCGGCGCGGTCGCAAACCGTGGATCGTCTCTGAGATCAGGCCGTTCGATCGCATCACAATAGCGGCGCCAGAGCGAATCGTTGGCAATGGCCAGGTTCATCCACCCGTCCTTGGCCTGCAGCGTCTGGTACGGCGCCACCGAGGGATGGTCATTGCCACGCCTGTGGGGGCTCTCGCCCGACGCAAAGTAGTTGCCGGCGTTGTAGGTCAGCAGCGACGCGACGGCGTCGAGCATCGCGATCTTGACGTGCTGGCCCCGGTCGGTGATGTGACGGGCGAACAGGGCGAGCGTGATCCCTTGCGCCGCCATCATCCCGGCCGTCAGGTCGGCGATCGGGATCCCGATGCGGGTGGGCGGCCGGTCGGCCTCGCCAGTCAGATCCATCAAACCTGACTCGCCCTGCACGATCAGGTCGTAACCGGGTCGGACCGCATCGGGACCTGAATCGCCGAAGCCGGAAATCGAGCAGTACACCAGACGGGGATGCCGAGCCGCCAGCGCCTCGTAGTCGAAGCCGAGTCGCGCCATCGCGCCAGGTCGAAAGTTCTCGACGAGCACATCGGCGTCCTCGAGCAGACGCCACAGGATGGCCTTTCCCGCGTCACTCTTGAGGTTGAGGGTGCAGCTACGTTTGCTCCGGTTCACCGAGAGGTAATACGGCGACTCACCGCCGAGAAACGGCGGACCAAAAGCGCGCGATTCGTCGCCCCGTGTGGGTTCCTCGATCTTGACGATATCGGCGCCCATGTCGCCAAGACTTTGCGTGCAGAAGGGTCCCGACACGACACGGCTGAGGTCGACGACACGGACCCCGTCGAGGGGACGAGGGGCTGGCACAGGAGGATCAGGCATGACCTTGATCAAGTATCACGGTGCGCCTCGGGGTGGGCGGAGCCGCGGAGCAACACCCCGTGGCACCCGCCCGAGAAATCGACCTGAACGCGACTCAGAGTCGCGCCACGACGAATACCGTGGCGCCGTTCGAGATCACCGGCCGGTAGTGCGCGTTGTCGTGCCGGTAATACGAGATCCCCCGATGGGTGACCCGAACCGCGCCTCGCGGCAGCACCGTCACCCGCGCCCCGACCGGCGGGGCCACCACGACATAGCCGCGGGCGTGCGGGCGATAGAACCTCCCGCCAACCGCGTGATATCGGACGCCATGTACCGTGACGCTGGCGTGCCCACGAGGCAGCACCCGCACCACGTGACCACGACGAGCATGCCGGACGGGGACCCGGCGTTGGGCCAGCGCAAGGTCGGCGGACCAGAGCCCCAACACCCCGGCGATCACGAATATCTTCAACATCCGGTAGCGGTTCGATTGAGTCGTCGTCACCATAGTCACCCTCCCTGCGGTGCTCTCCGCCCGGCGGCAAACACGTACGCCACCGGCCTTCTATAGGGATTGGACCGA
>CAUZAY010000213.1:0-7630 GCA_963577695.1 Vicinamibacteria bacterium
AGGCGTCAGACAACTACGCGAAGGCGGAGGACGCCCTCCGACGGGCGCTGGACCTGAATCCCGACCTGTCGCTGGCTCACCACTACTACGCGTATCTCGAGCTGGATCTGGGGCGCGCCCAAGAGGCGATGCTCCGACTGCTCGCCGGCGTCAAGCGGCATCGCGCTGATCCCGAGTTGCTGGCCGGCCTGCTGCATGCGTCTCGTTATTACGGATTGCTCGAGACCTCGGTGGCGGCGTTCGAGAAAGCCGAGCGTCTTGACCCGAACGTGACGACCAGCGTCAGTCACACCTTCTGGATGCTGCGAGACACCCACCGCGCCGTCGAGACCGAGACGGAGGGTGACCGGATGATGAGTATGCTGGCCGCCTTGCGCAATGACCAGACCGACGTGGCGATCGCGCAGTTGCGGCGCCGAGCCGCGAAAGCCAGCGGGGCCGCGCTGGTGACCACGAGCACGCTGATCGCCGTGCTCGAGAAAGATGCCGAGGGGTTCGCGGGCCCGTTCGACGCCCTCGTGACAAGTACCCGCGACCCTGAGAATCTGTACTATTCGTCGCTCATGGCCGCGTACGTCGGTGACGTTGAACGCTGTCTATCGACGTTGGAGCGGACGGTGGGGGGGATGGTTCTGCTACGAGACCATAGCGGGTGAGCCCTGGCTGGCGTGTGTGCGAGACAAGCCCCGCTTTGCGGCGCTGGTGGAGGAAGCCAAGGCGGGGAGCCTGCGGGCCGCCCGAAGCTTCTTGGTGTCGAATCTTAGACGGGGCTTTGCCCCGAACCCCACGCGGCCGCTCCGCGCTAGCTGCCGGGTTGGACGACTTCGATCCAGACGTCGTCGGGACCATAGACGAACGAGATTGTCATTTCCTGACCGAGCGGGTTCGTGTACGGACGCGGTTCCATGTCGAAAGGCACGCCCTTGCTCTTGATTTCGACCGCGGCCGCGTCGAGATCCGAGAAACTCCAACTCAGGTGGTCGATAGCACGTCCCTTGGACGGGGCCGGAGCGCCATCCGGGTGTTCCATGGCAACCAGCCAGACTCCGCCGTACCGGATACCGTCGATTCGTCCTTTCAGCTTGTCCCGCTCACCGCCGAAGATGTTCTGATACCACGTCAAGGCGGCGGCCGGGTCGGCCGAGCTGAGATGAATGTGGTGAAAGTCGGGCCACTCGGCGTCTTCGACGACTTCGATCCTGGTTCCCCACGGATCGCTCAGGAACGCAAGCTTGAAAAGACCCGGTACATCCCGAATCGGCCCCTCGAGGTCAAGGCCTGCTGCTTCCCACTCCGCCATCTTGGCTTCCAGGTCAGGAAACGAGAAGCTGATGTGGTCGACTCCCGAGCCGACGCTGACGTCGGTCGGGTCACGCTCGAACCAGATGAGCTGCACATCGCCGATCTGACAGGCGTTCTCGCGCCCGAAGCCCTCGCAGTCCATGTGTTCGACATACCAGGCGACGGCGGCCTTCGCGTCGGGGGCGGTCAGATGCATGTGGTGATAGTCGGTCGCACCGGCAACCACTGGAATCCCCACGACGGCCGCCACGACGGCGAGCATTGGTACGAGTGTTGCCAGTCTCGACTTCATGTCTCGGTCCTCGGTCGGTTCTCTCATGTTTGTCGGTGACGACGAACCCATACACCGCGTCCCCGGAGACTACTCCGGAAAGTTCAGCATCTGCATCTTCTCGTACCCGGCTGGAGCCACGAAGGGATCGTCGCCGAACGGAGCCTCGTCGAGTGACTGCAGTGTGATCGTGGTGGCGCCGTTCTCGTCGCTCGCGTCCACACGCACCACCCCGCCGCTCGGCAACCCGGCCGCGCTCGTCATTTGGGTGTAGCGCAATAGTTGCGCCTGCGCGCCGCCGGCGCCGCCGCCCATCATTGGCATCTGCATCGCCTCGAGCGCGTCACCCATTCTCGCAAAGATCTCGAACAATCCTACGTCCAGATCAGAGGCGACCCAGATGGTGTTCTCGTCTCCCGACTCCATCCCGGTGATCCGGACCCCGGCGGCGCTCCAGGGGCCGATGGTCTCGGTTTCGCCGGTTGGCGCAAATCGGATGTTGTCGACATTGATTGTCGGGCTCTCGCCGCCGCCGCCTCCGACCCGCTGCATCATCTGACGCATCATCTGGAACTGCTGTTCGCCCCACTCCATGTAACGGCGTTCGGCATGCTGGACCATAAGCATGGTCGGCGAGGCGCCGGCCGTCCAGACCATGGAGACCTCTTGTCCTTGAGAGATGTCGATGCGGACCGCGTCGCTGCCCATCCAGTAGTCCATGCTCATTGCGGCACCGCCGGCGGGCTGGATCTCGACGGTCGCTTTGACATCCTGGGCCTGGGCGTACCCGCCAACCAGCAAAGAGAGGCTTGTGACGGCGATCAGCGTGGCGCGCGGGACGGATCGAGAAATGCGCATCGTCTGCGTTCCTCCATAAAATGGCAGAGCCTTACGATTGTACGTGTCAGTGGCCGCACCACGGCACCACGCACCAGAGTCCTGACACGGGGCAGGCGTGGGGTGGGCGGGGTCGGTGGACCCGGCCGATGTGCGCATCGGGGATGGAGCCGGGCGGACGCCCAGGCGACGGCAGCGCGGAGGGCCTACTTCTTCTTCGGGATGAGGACGAAAATCATCAACAGGTGCAGAGCGAAGGCGCCGACACCGGTGATCAGGAACAGTACGATCGGGTTCATCTGTCAAGCTCCGTGCAAGCAGTCAGTCGAGAACGGTCACTCATTGTATCCGCACACTGCGTCGAACCGGTAGCGCCGGCTCCTTTCGCATGGCGGTCAACCTGTGGTCGATCAGCGTTTCCGCCTCGGTCATGATCCGCGTCACCAACTCCTGACAGGTCGGGACGTCGTGAATGAGTCCCGCCACCATACCCGCCGACCAGACCCCCCCGTTCGTCTTTCCCGCCTTGAGGGCGATTCGGCCCCGCTCTCCCGCCACCAGGTGCTTGATGTCGTCGATGGTCGCGCCGCCGCGGGCTTCGATCGTGCGGACCTCTTCCGCGATCTGATTCTTGAACACGCGCGCCGTGTTTCGCAGAGTCCGGAAGATCAGGGCCGTGTCCCGCTCCGACGCGTCGACCAGTTGTTGCTTGATGTTGTCGTGGATCGGCGCCTCGCGTGTCGCCATGAAACGCGTGCCCATGTTCATGCCGTCGGCGCCGAGCGCGAGCGCGGCCACCAGGCCACGCGCGTCACCGAATCCGCCCGACGCGATCATCGGAACGCTGATCTGGTCGGCCGCGCACGGAATGAGGATGAGTCCGGGGATGTCGTCTTCACCGGGGTGACCGGCGCACTCGAACCCGTCGATGCTCACGGCGTCGCACCCGATCGACTCCGCCTTGATCGCGTGCCGCACCGACGTGCACTTGTGGATTACCTTGATGCCGGCCGCCTGGAAGCCGGGGAGGAACGGCTGGGGGTTGTTCCCGGCGGTCTCGACAATCTTGACTCCCGATTCGGCGATCGCCTGCGCGTACTCCTCGTACGGCACCGGTTTCAACGTCGGCAGAATCGTCAAATTGACACCGAACGGCTTGTCCGTCATGCTCCGCGTACGGGCGATTTCGGCCGTCAACGCCTCTGGTGACGGCTGGGTCAACGCGGTGAGAAAGCCGAGCGCGCCCGCGTTGGCCACCGCCGACACCAGCTCCGCGATGCCGACATTCTGCATGCCGCCCTGCACGATCGGGTGTTCGATGCCGAACGTGTCGGTGAAACGAGTCTGAATCATCGGTTGTGGGCTTCGTCTCGGACGCCAGGTCGCAGCAGTATAGCCTCGCCGGAGGGTTGTGTGGCCACACGCCCGTCGCCGGTCGGTTTCCTGATGGTGGGCCCGAAGCCGCCGACCGTGCAGGTGGGTCGCGCGGTATCTCGACCAGTGACCTTAGCCCGTGCGTTCGACGAGTTCTGCGACCGGCCGGGTGTCCGCACGTCGGTAGGTACGATCCGGTCGGGGTCTCTTCCGACCTTGACCTTCTTCGCGCCGGCCACCGACACCCCGCGGTCAGCCATGACTCGGAACGCGTCATCGACGAGGGCGCGCCGTTGCTCCGCGGTCAGTTCGGCCCCGACGGCGTTGATGATGCCCAGCTCGTGGGTCACCTCGCCTCCGACCTGACGCACGGCCTGCGCCGCCGACGCCATGTCGGCGCCCTGGACGATGACACTGGCTGATGTCACTTGAGCAGAATCGCCAGGCGCGAGCATCAGCACGGTCATCGTGACCGCCAACAAGACCAACCGAACCCTCAGACTCCTGCTCATCACTGTCTCCATCCGGTGTCCCTCTGGGACGCGGTCCGTCGGTCGTTCGCACCCTGCGCTCGGGCTGGCACCAGGCGAGGCGCGGGCCCTGGGGTGTGGGTGTCGATTGCTAGCGTTTCCATGAGATCTGCTTTACGAGGCGCCTCCGTCATGCGCCTCCGCGATACTTCATAGGGCAAGAAGTTGGCCAGGTTCGTCCACTGTCCACGCAATGTCCATAAGTACTTGTCATATGTGACTTTAGTAATATTTTGGTAGTCTCGGTGCAGAGCGCATCAGCCTGACTGGCAGCGATCTGTCGAACCTAGTTGTTCTGTTTTGATACGGATTCCGGCGTTGGGGTGGGTTATGAATGCGGCTGGTGTTCTATATCGGCTCTGTTTGCAGTGGTTTACTGGGAATATCGCCTCGAATGAAGTGTTCCGATGGAGCGCGACGGGAGCCGGCTGCTCGGCTGTGGCGGCGTGGAGACTTCCCGGTGGTTCTCGCTACTGCGCCCCATTTCAAGCCGGAAACGCGAGGCTACGCGGTCGTGAGACAGGCGATCTCCATACCGTGTCTCGATTTGAAACATCGATACCATTTCCGAGGGTGGGATTTGGTTGCCTACTTTGGGATGCGAGTAGGGGCGACTTGCCACGACGCCGCCAGCCGCGCACAATGTGCGCAGCAACCGTCTCTTGATCATGCATATCGATCCCGTGTCTCCCGTGATTGGCGCCGAGGTGACCGGTGTCGATCTGGCCAGGCCGCTCGCCTCGGAGTCGTTCCAGACGATCCACGAGGCCTTGATGACGCACCTGGTGCTGTTCTTCCGCGACCAGGAGCTGTCGTTCGAGCAACACAAGGCGCTGGGCCGTCAGTTCGGCGACCTGCACATCCACCCTGCCGCGCCCAAAGACAGTGAGCACCCCGAAATTCTGGTGGTGCACGGGGACGCAAGTGTGAAGTTCGTGGCGGGCGACACGTGGCACTCTGACGTCTCGTGCGACGCCACCCCGCCGCTGGGCAGTATTTTGAGGGTGGAGCAGGTCCCGACGTCGGGCGGTGACACCCTATTCGCCAGCATGTATGCCGCCTACGAGGCGCTGTCGGACCGCATGCAGCGACTGGTCGGCGAACTCACCGCGATACACGACGGCCGGCAGTACTACGTCGGTCGATACGGTGGGGGCAACCTACGGGACGAGGAGTATCCCGCCGCCGAGCATCCGGCGGTGCGGACGCATCCGGTCACGGGCCGCCCGGCGGTCTATGTGAACGAGGGATTCACGATCGGGTTCAAGGAGCTGAAACCGGCCGAGAGCCAAGCGCTGCTCGGTTTCTTGGTGCGGCACTGCGGCCAGCCTGAGTTCCAGTGTCGGTTCCGCTGGCGGCGGAACTCGGTGGCCTTCTGGGACAACCGCTGTACGCAGCATCAAGCCATTTGGGACTACTATCCCCAGACCCGCCACGGGTATCGGGTGACCATCAAGGGCGATCGTCCATTCTTTGACCCGTCGCGAGCGCCGCGGGCGGCTAGCAGCCTCATCGCGTAGTCATGCGACCCGGCGGTCCTGCTGCCGGCGCTCGCTACCACTGCGCCTCTCGTTGCTTTGTCCGCCCGGCGGGCCGAGATCTTGTCGTCGTCGGTCGCGGCCTGACCGTTGCGGACCGCGCCGTCGATCGCTTGCGACTCCCTCGGTCTCGGCGGTGGACGTGACGTCCGTGTCTCGTGTTACGACCGTCGGTCTGTTCGTCTTCATCGTGATCTCTTTCTCTCGAGAAACGTCGGGGAGTCCGGGTGAGTTCAGCGCCCGGCGACCGGTGTGTCGCGGGTGGTGCTGCCCGTGCCCCTGCTGCCCGGTTCGTCGGTTCCTTCGCCTTCAACCGGCCGCAGAGCAGACCCCACCCCTGCCATGTCGGCGTCCTGACTGACCACGCCTCGAGGGACCGGGCGTCGGCTGTCCTTGGGAGTCGGCTTCTGCGGCGGAGTGCCTTACAGGAAGGTCGCGAGACCCATCGTGAACATCGCTAGCCAAGGCTTCGAGGAGCGCGCTCTCATGTCTCTCCTTCGTCCGGTCCGACCACGCGTGGCTCGGCGACCGTCGGACCAGAAAGAGCAAGAGTTCCGCCAGTAACAGCCGTCACTCGACTGGAGCTGTTAACTTATTTTTTCACCTACACTTACCGTCTGAGATCCTTGATTGACGCGGGGTTCGTGGTGCCGCGAAAAGGCCGATATGTTCTAGTTTGAAGCACGCTGATCGCATTTTGGTGTCTACTTGGCGAGCTAGCGGATGAGCCGAGAATTCGAGCGAGTAGACGGTCGCGGCGTACACGTCGACAATCGGCGATCGCCTGACGGCGCCGCGGCTGAGCGATGCGACTGTTTGGTGGTCGAGACTATCCGCTGAACAGGCCGACGACGGTGATCGACACCGTGACACAGACAGCGGCACCGAGCGTCATCCAGATGCCGACTTTGGCCATGTCACGGATCGAGAAGTAGCCGGCCGAGTAGGGAAGGACATTGGTCGGGCTCTCGGTGACAAGAATAAACGCGAGAGTGGAGGTGAAGGCGGCCGGGGCGGCGATGGTCCAGACGTCGAGACCGAGGTCGATGGCGAGTGCCAGCAAGATCGGCATGATGAGCGAGCCGGTGACGGTATTGCTGGAAAACAGCAGATGCAGCATGGCGACCGCGATGACGATGACGAACGGCCGGAGGAGGGTGGGGACCAGGATCAAGTTGCCTAGTAGCAACTGCGCCAACCACCGTGCTGCACCAGTCTCGAACACGACCAGCCCCAACGACAGCCCGGCCACGATCAACATGACCCCGCCCCAGTCCATGTTCTGTTGGGCTTCCTTCCAGGTCATGACGCGAATCGTCGGGAGAAACAGCGTCAGCCCACCCAGTAGCGCGACGGCCTGAACTGGCGGGTCGACGCGTCCGCCGGTCAGCTCCGCAAGCCACGGCGTGATCAGCCAGGCGGTGATGGTCAACGCGAAGATCGCAAGGGTCTTGCGTTCCACCGGTTCGAGGGGGCCGAGTGCGGCCAGTTTGGCGTCAATGTCCGCTTCCTCGAACGGCAGCCGATCGAGTTCAGGAGGAAACATGCGGAGGAGCAACCACCATCCGAGCGGAATCATGAGCAGCGCCGCCGGTACTCCGAGCAGCATCCACTGTCCGAACGAGATGGTCAGCCCGGCCAGTTCCTCCAAATAGCTCAGTGCGATCAAGTTCGCGGCGGTGCCGGCTGGCGTGGCGATGCCGCCGATCAGTGGACCGTAGGCGCACGAGATCATCAGCGCACGGCCGAAGTTGCTCGCGAGCGGCTTCAACCCCGCA
>CAUZAY010000214.1:0-7572 GCA_963577695.1 Vicinamibacteria bacterium
TTCACGCGCATCTATCCCTTCGTGCGAGACCGGCTGGGCCGGAAGGCCTGAGTCGGCCGGCGGGGGAAAGCCCTCCTTCTGCTAGACTTCCCAACGATCTCCACACCACAAGTGGGCTGCACACAAGATGGACACTCGACTGACCACGGTTGGAGCGGCGATGGTTCTGGCTGCGGTGCTGGCCGGCGCCGGGTCGGGGTCGGCCGCAGCCCAGGGGGCGGCCGGGACTGAGGCCGACCTGTCGGCACAGAAGGCGCTGGTCGACCGTTACTGTGTCAGCTGCCACAACGAGGCGGTGGTCGAGGGACGAGACCAGCCGTCATCGCCGCTCGTCGCGCAGCTCCGGGCGGCTGGGCTCTCGCTGGACACGCTTGACCTGACCGAGGTCGACGAGCATGCGGACCAATGGGAGAAGGTGGTCCGCAAGCTGCGCGGTGGGCTGATGCCGCCGGCCGGTCGACCGCGCCCCGACGCAGAGACCGTCGATGCGTTTGTGGGGTGGCTTGAAGATGAACTCGATGAGGCCTGGGCCCGGGCCCCAGAGCCCGGACGGACGGCGACGTTTCATCGATTGAATCGCACGGAGTATCGCAACGCGATCCGCGATCTGCTGGCGATCGAGATCGACGCGGTGGACTTCCTACCGGCCGACGATTCCAGCTTTGGCTTCGACAACATCGGCGGCGTGCTCACCATGTCGCAGTCGCTGCTGGAGAGCTACCTCAACGCGGCGCGCACCATCAGCCGACTGGCGGTGGGCAGCCCGGTGCCGGCGACCACCGCAACCACCTACGAGGCGGCTCAGGACCTGCCGCAGGACAGACGGGTCGAGGGGCTGCCGTTCGGGACCCGGGGCGGTCTGGTGGTCGAACACCTGTTTCCCCGCGACGCTGAATATGACATCCGGATCGACCTCACCGGCACCCGTCGGCTCGGCGTCCACCACGACCTCGAGGTGAGCGTGGACGGGGAGGCGGTGCGGCGTTTCACCGTCGGGCCCGCACCCGAGGACGGCAGCAACCCCTACGCCGACGCCTCGAAGATCGAGTTCCGGGTGGCGGTGCCCAGCGGGCCGCGCCAGATCGGCGCGACCTTCTTGAAGAAACCGGCGGCGCTGGTCGAGCAGGTGCGCGAGCCGTTCTCCAACCCGCGAGTGTCGGGCAACACCGGCGGAGGGGCCGGCGCGCAGCCTTTCGTGCAGAGTCTCACGGTCTTGGGGCCGTTCAACGCGACAGGAGTGGGCGAAACCCCGGCACGGACGCGCATCTTCACCTGCCACCCGGTGGCGCAGCCCGAAGAGATGGACTGCGCCCGCCGCATCCTTTCTGATTTGGCCAGGCGGGCCTACCGGCGACCGGTGGCCGAGGCGGAGCTCGCAGAGCTGCTGCGCTTCTATGACGAGGGGCGGAGCGCCGAGGGAGGCGGTTTTGACACCGGTGTTGAGATGGGGCTGCGGCGGCTGCTGGTGAGCCCCGAGTTCCTCTATCGGGTCGAGTTGGATCCGGCCGGGGTAGCCCGCGACATGCCGTATCCGATCAGTGATCTGGATCTGGCCTCGCGGCTCTCCTTCTTTCTGTGGAGCAGCATTCCCGATGACGAGCTGCTGCGTCTGGCCGAGGCGGGCCGTCTACGCGAACCGGCCGTGTTAGCGGGTCAGGTCCGTCGCATGGTCGCCGACCCACGGTCGCGGTCGTTGACGACGAACTTCGCCGCGCAGTGGTTGGAGCTGCGCAACCTGGAGACCACGGTGCGGCCGGGCGAGCCGTTTTCGGTCGCCTTCGACGAATTGCTTCGGCAGAGCATGTTACGCGAGACCGAGCTCTTCTTCGACGGGGTGGTGCGCGGCAACCGCGGCGTCCTGGAGTTGCTGACCGCCGACTACACGTTCGTCAACGAGCGGCTGGCGGAGCACTACGGCCTCGACGGGGTGACCGGCAGCCACTTCCGCCGGGTGGCGTTGCCGCCCGAGACGCACCGGGCCGGCATTCTTGGACACGGCAGCGTGCTGACGCTGACTTCCCACGCCATCCGGACCTCGCCGGTCTTGCGGGGCAAGTGGATCCTGAACAACGTGTTGGGCACGCCACCACCCGATCCGCCGCCGAATGTGCCGGCGCTGGACGACACCCGGAACCAGGCCAAGCGTCCCACGCTGCGTGCACGGATGGAACAGCACCGGAACAATCCGGCCTGTTCGGCGTGCCACGCGATGATCGACCCGCCTGGCTTCGCGCTCGAGCATTTCGACGCAATCGGTCGCTGGCGGGATGTGGATGTGTCGTTCAACCCGATCGACGCCTCAGGCGTCCTCCCAGACGGTCGTCGGTTCGATGGGGTGGAGGAGTTTCGGGCCGCGCTCGTCGATCGGCCCGAGCCGTTCGTGACCACGGCGACCGAAAAGCTGATGACCTATGCGCTCGGGCGTGGGCTCGACTATTACGACATGCCGACGGTGCGCCGCATCGTGCGGGAAGCGGCGGCCGACGACTATCGATTCCACACGGTGATTCTAGGTATCATTACCAGTGACCCGTTTCTGATGAGGAGATCACAGCCATGATCGTGACAGGGCGCTCGCTGTCTCGCCGCACCGTGCTCCGTGGCCTGGGAGTCACCGTAGCCCTCCCGCTGCTCGATGCGATGGTGCCGGCGCTGTCGGCGGCGGCAGCTCGGGTGACGGCGCCGGTGCCTCGGCTGGCGTGCTTCTACGTGCCGAACGGCATGTTTCCGCCGGCCTTCCATCCACCGGGCACCGGCGGCACCAACTTCGATCTGACCCCGGTGCTCCAGCCGCTGGCCCCGTTCCGCGACCAGTTGACGGTGGTCTCCGGGCTCAGTAACTCCGGGGTGGTGAGCTCGCGCGAGGGTGGCGGCGTACACAGCCGCGCCCACAGTGGCTGGCTCAGTGGCACCTTGCCCAAACGCACCGAGGGTGCGGACCTGCGTGGTGGCAAGACGATTGACCAGTTCGCGGCCGACACGCTGGGGGCCGAGACCGCGCTGCGCTCGCTGGAGCTGACCACCGAGTCGAGCTACCGAGTGGGCAACTGCGAGAACGGTTACAGCTGCGCCTACGTGAATTCCACCTCCTGGCGCAGCGCGACCACGCCCTTGCCGCACGAGCGCGATCCACGGGCCATCTTTAGACGACTGTTTGGCGACGGCGGCAGTGTCGAGGCGCGGCTGATCCAGATGCGCGCCGACCGCAGCATTCTCGACTCGGTGACCGGGAGCATCCGACGCCTGGCGCAGCAGGTCGGTGCGCCGGACCGCGCCGCAGTAGACCAGTATCTGCAGTCGATTCGGGAGATCGAGCGCCGTATTCAGCGCACGGAGGAGAACAACGCGTCGACCCCATTGCCACAGGTCGACCAGCCGGGCGGAGTGCCGGAGGACTACGACGAGCATGTCGGGCTGCTACAGGACATGCTGGTGTTGGCCTTCCAGGCCGACATCACCCGGGTGAGCTGTATGCAGATGGCGCGCGAGCAGAGCGGGCGGACCTACCCCAACATCGGGGTGCCACAGGCGCACCACTCGGTCTCGCATCACCAGCAAGACCCGACCAACATCGCGCAGTACGTCAAGATCAGCCAGCATCAAGTCGGGCTCTTCGCGAAGCTGGTCGAGAAGCTGCGGAATACGCCGGACGGTGATGGCACGCTGCTGGATCACAGCATCCTGATGCACGGCGCCGGCATGGGCGACGGCGACCAGCACACCCCGTTCAATCTGCCGACCACCCTGGTGGGCGGCGGCCGCGGGCAGCTGGCCGGCAATCGACACCTGGTCTATGAGCTGCACACCCCGTTCATGAACCTGGGACTGGCGCTGCTCGAAAAGGTCGGCGTGCAGGTAGACCAGATCGCCGATAGCACCGGCCCGTTGACTGGTGTCTAGGGTTTTCCGACGAGGCGCCCGCGTGGACTACGTTGCTTCCTCGGTCACAGCCCACCTGGGTGAGCCTCTCTTAGCCGGGGCTGCGCCCTGGGGACCCCACGCGGCCGCTCCGCGACCGCGGGGCGCGCATTGTCGCGCGCCTTCGCCTTGCCACGCGGGCGCCTCGTCGGAAAACCGCGTGGTTGTTTTCGTAGCAAGGGCCTTTAGGCCCGTTGATCAATCGGCGCCCCTGAAGGGGCTTGCTACAACGGCTCACTGGGTTGACCCGAGCAATCGGGAAAGGACAGAACGATGAGCGCGACTGCGCGTGGGTTGGTCGTAGGGGGGCTGATGGTCGTCCTGGCGAGCCTGTCGATGGTGCCGGCGCGTGCAGCACAGACGGCAGGGGACACCCCGCTGATCGCCGCGGTGAAGCACGGTGATACCAACACGGTGGTATCGCGGCTAGCCGCCGGCGACGATGTGAATCAGGCGGCGCCAGACGGGTCGACCGCGCTGCACTGGGCGACGCATGGTGACAACGTCGCCCTCGTCGCCACGCTGCTGGCGGCCGGGGCCGAGGCTACCGCTATCAATCACTATGGGGTGCAGCCGATCGTGCTCGCGGCTGAGAACGGCAACGCCGCCGTGCTCGGGGCGTTGCTCGAGGCCGGGGCTGCGGAGAGCTACGCCTCACCCGACGGTGAGACCGTGCTGATGACGGCGGCGCGCAATGGCGACGCCGCCTCGATCCGGGTGCTGCTGGCGGCCGGCGCCGACCCCGACGCCCGCGAGCCGTTCCGCGGACAGACGGCGCTGATGTGGGCCGCCGCTCGCAACAACGCGGCCGCCGTGCATGCCTTGGCGGAACTCGGAGCCGATGTCCACGCCAAGACAGCACGGGAGGAGGAGACCAGGCGCCGCCTCTTTTGGGCGGCCGAGCCCACCGGGTTCACCGCCCTGATGTTTGCCGCACGCGGCGGCCACCTCGACGCCGTGCGGGTGCTGCTCGATGCTGGGGCAGAGGTGAACGACACACTGTCTGATGGTCGCACCGTGCTGATCGTCGCCGTGGCCAATGCCAACTGGGCCGTGGCCGACTATCTGCTCGACCGCGGCGCCGCACCGAACCAGGCCACGGCCGGCTGGACCGCGCTGCACCAAGTGGTCCGCTCGCGCCGGATGAACTGCTGTATGGGGTTCCCGGGGCCGATTCCGACCGGCAATGTCGACAGTACCGACCTGCTGCGAACACTGATCGCCCTGGGTGGTGACGTCAACGCTCGCATGCGGATTAACGGGATGCAGGACGGCCAGCGCAACCGCCTGAACCGGCTGGGCGCCACCCCCTTCTTTCTGGCCTCCAAGTCGAACGACACCGAGGCGATGCAGGTGCTGCTCGATGCCGGAGCGGACCCCCTGGTGCCCAACGCTGACGGCACGACCGCGTTGATGGTGGCCGCCGGCGTGGCGGTGTTCAACCCGGGCGAAGATGGGGGCACCGAGCCGGCGCAAGAAGCCGAAATGCTTCGAGCGGTGACCACGCTGGTAGAGCTGGGGCACGACGTGAACGCTGTGAACTACCGCGGTGAGACGCCGCTGCAAGGGGCGGCGTTCCGGGGGGCGAACACTGTCGTCGAGTATCTGGTCGACCGGGGCGCAGATCTCGACGCGCGCAATGATCTGGGCTACTCGGCATTGGCGATCGCGTTGGGCTTCATCTACACCGATACCTACAAGCAACAGACCCAGACGGCCGATCTGCTGCGCCGGTTGATGACCGAGCGCGGCATCTCGACCGAAGGCGAGGGGCACAGCATCCCCGGCTCGGTGTGTGTCGACTGCCTGACGCGCGCAGACCAGTATGCGGACCGCATGAAGTGGGAGGCGGAGCTCGAGGCGGAGTTCAACGCGGCGCTCGATGCTGAAGCTACGCGCTAGACGAACCGGCTGCTTCGCGCGCTGACGCTCGTGAGCGCCCATCGGTCCAGCGGCCATCGAGCAGTATCAGACCATCGGCATGCCGAAACTTCGGGCAGCGCGCCCCGTTAATGCGGGCTATCGTCGCACGGCCACTTCAGAATCGTAACAGCCGGTTGATCTTGACGATAAATGCCCGGTTCTCAAGCTGGGGAAACGCGCGCGGCCTTAGCGTGTCACGCTGCTCGGTGTAGACGACGAACAGCTCGCTGCCCGGTTGGTACTCCCACCGGAGCCGAATGTTGGTGCTCAGGCCGTTGTTGCTCGAGTTGTACTGGAGGAGTGCGCTGACGAACATGGCGGGGCTGATGGTGTAGGTCGCGCGCGACGTGACGAGTCGGGTCAAGAAGCTGCCCTGAGGCAAGTCGATCCAGTTGAACGACAGCCCCGGCTCGAACGAGAACTGTGGCGTCATCTCGATGCGCCCGCCGAACGATCCGCCCCCAAACCCCAGCGTCGTCTTCGTGCCGCCGTAGAAGGAGCCGTGTTCGGCGAACAACAACCCCGACACGGGTCGCTGCGGTCCCAGTCGGAACGACGCACGAGCGTTCCAGAAGTCGTAACCACCCACAGGAACGGTGATGTCTGGCGCGATCAAGAACCCCTCTTTGAGGAAGTCGTAGGTCTTGGTGTACGACACGTCGATGGTATCGCTGTTCTCGAACTCGGTCTGAAACCGTCCCTCCGTCTCACGCGTCTCCACCATGCCCGCCGCATCGGTGATGTAGGTGTAGAAGCCTTCCCACGTGAACTTGCGAACAGCTTCGATGGCTCGCGGCCGAGGACTGAACCGGACCGACCCTCGGCTCTTGCGGAAGTCATCCCGGCGCACGAAGCCGACCGCCGGGGCAAACTGCGCATCGACGAACAGATGCTCGGCCATCGCCCCATATCGGTCCCCGTTGTACCGGAACGCCGCGTTGTAACTCGTGTCTTGCCCCTGTTGCCCCGTGGTGCGTGTGGTCGCCCAATAAGTGTTGAACGCCACGTTCTCGTGGAAGGCGAACGTCGCGTCGGCCCCGTAGGTTTGGCTGGCCTCAGGGCTGTCCGCCAGTGCCGAACGGTGGGTCACGATGGCGCCGATGCTACTGCGACGAAAGAGGTCACGCTGGATGCGGGCCACCGTGAAGTTGGTCGTCAGGGCGCCGCCGACGGGCTCGTCGTCGGTCTGGATGTTGACCATCCCGAGGCTGAACCGGCCGACGCGGCCTGTCAGCCGCCCTCCGGCGACAATCGGCACTTCCCGTCCCTCGTTCAGGCCGACCCGTCGGCTATGGAACATGACCGGCGTGTCGCCCTGTCGCCCGGACGAGCCGCCGAAGCTGAACGTGCCCTGGTTCTCAAGAAAGAACTCCCGTTTCTCGGGGAAGAACAGGCTGAAGCGGGTGAGGTTGACCTGCTGCTCGTCCGCCTCGACTTGCGCGAAGTCGGTGTTGAGGGTGACGTCGGCGGTCAGGTTCTCGGTGACTCCGTACTTAACGTCGAGACCGATGTTTCCGCCTACCTGGTTCGAGATGGCCGGCGAAGCGTTCAGATCCGAGCTGAGGTCGCCGATCACGTAGGGCTTGATCTCGATCGGGCGCCCGCTTTCGGGTGCCTCGAGCCCCACCAGGGTGGCCGACCGGGAGACTTGGAAGATTGCCGTCTGACCAAGCCCCGGATCCAGGGGAGTCAGAAACGACGTCTCATTCTTATGGCGCACGCGGCGCCTGA